>JBDRMW010000090.1:0-19316 GCA_043811735.1 bacterium | reverse complement strand
CATTTGGTGTGGGGGTGAATCTGAACCATTTTAATGAACTCATTGAAAGACAGCATCTTAATTTTAAGTTTTTCGGCTTTTTCTTTTTTTTTGCCGGGTTGTGCACCAACGACAACCATATCAGTTTTTGAAGACACACTGCTGGTTGGTTTACCGCCATGTTCACGTATGAGATTTTCAATTTCGTTTCGTGACAATGGCCCTGCTTCTCCGGTAACCGCAATGCGTAAACCTTCAAGCGCATGTGATTTTATCTTTCTTTCTTCAGCATTAAAATTAACACCTGCGTTAGAAAGATTTTCAATTATTTTTTTGGTTTTGGCAAGTTTAAAATAAGCGGTAATTGAACCAGCCATAATAGGCCCGATTTCTGGAATTTCGACGAGCTCATCATATGGTGCTTTCATTAATGCAGGCAGTGTTTTATATCTCTCTGCCAGAATGCGCGCAGCTTTTTCACCGACATTACGAATTCCTAATCCAAACAGCAGGTTGTGGAGCGGCCTGTTTTTACTTGCCATAATTGAGTTGATCAAATTTTCTGCTTTTTTTTCAGCAACCAAATCAAGCGTTAAAAGATCTTCTTTAGAAAGAGCATATATATCACTTGCGTCTTTTAGGTGTTTTTTACTGATGAGCTGCTCAACTAATGCATCACCCATTCCTTCAATATCCAGGGCTGACCGGGAAACAAAATGAAGCAGATTTCCGGCAATAACAGCCGGGCAGGATGTATTAGGGCATCTATATGCGACCAGATCTTCATTTTCTTTGACAACCGTGGTTTTACATTGCGGACAATGAACAGGAGGTCTTATAACATGATGCTTGCCGGTTTGAGCCTTTTCAATTACTTTAACGATTTTCGGGATGACATCACCGGCACGTTCAACCAGAACACGGTCGCCCGGCGTAATAGAAAGCCGTTGTACTTCATCATAATTATGTAGCGTTGCTCTGGATATGACCACCCCTCCGCAGACAACCGGTTTAAGTTCAGCAACCGGGGTAATGACGCCGGTCCTGCCGACTTGATGCACAATAGCGGTAACAATCGTTGTTACCTGGCGCGCAGCAAATTTAAACGCAATAGCCCACCGCGGGCTTTTAAGCGTTTGTCCTAATTTTTGTTGTTCCTCTGTTGAATTTACCTTGATGACTGCACCGTCAATTTCATATAAAAACGAATCTCTGGTTTCTTCTAATGTATTGCAATATGAGACTGCCTCATCAATAGTGCTGCATTTTTTTTTTGCATTGCTTACACGTATTCCTGCCTTAGTGCAGAAATCTAAAAATTCTCCGTGTGTTTTAAATTCAACATCATCTGTTATAAAACCTTTCGAATGAGCTATAAATAATATGTTCCGTTTAGATGTTATTTTTGGGTCTAAAAGCTTGAGCGATCCGGCGGTTGCATTACGCGGGTTTGCAAATGGTTCGTCGCCTGCATTCAACCGTCCTGCATTAAACTCATTAAAAGATTTTATTTCCATAAAAGCTTCGCCGCGGATTTCAATATATGCTGGAATTAAGGTTTGTGTCTGGGTAAGTTTAAGCGGTATATTTTTAATGGTGCGGGCATTTGAGGTAATATCTTCGCCCACGGTGCCGTTGCCGCGCGTTAATGCCTGCGTAAGGATACCGTCTTTATAAATCAAGGACAGGCTTACGCCGTCGATTTTTGGATCAACAATAAAACTTAATGTATTGGATGTAAGTTTTTTTATCCGTTTTTCCCACTCTTTGATATCATCAACTGAATAGGTATTGTCCAATGAAAGCATGGGAATCTTATGCGCTGCATTTTTAAACTCTTTAAACGGTTCACCGCCGACCCTCTGGGAAGGCGAATCGGAAGTTTTAAGTTCAGGATATTTTTCTTCCAACGAGACGAGTTTAGAGATGAGTTCATCATATTCTTTATCGGCGATGGTTGGATTATTACGCACATAATAGTTGTATTCATGCTGGCGTAAGCTCTCTTTTAGACGTGCTAATTCATGCTGAATATCTTTTCTGCTCATTTTTTTTCTGATTTTATCTTATCAAGGATCCCGTTGACAAATTTGCCTGAATCAGGGGTTGAATATTCTTTGGCTATTTCAACCGCTTCATCAATGACCACACTGACCGGGGTATGATTATAAAAAAGAAGCTCGTAAGATGCTAACCGCAGTAAATTCCGGTCAATCGCCGCCATGCGGTTTAATTCCCAGTTTTCGGCATATTTTATTATTAATGCATCAATATCAGCTACATGTGCTGCTGCACCGATAGATAATTCATGACAGAATGATTTAATTTTATCCGGCTCGGATAATTTAAGCCACATAATATCAAATGCATCCTGTGCAGATAGTTTACACAGATCAAAAATATATAATACCTGCAGAGCAAGCACCCGTGCTTTTCTCCGTGCACCCATACGTTAAGACCCCTGTTTGGTTTGCAATATTTAAATCTGCTGAACTATGTTTGCCATCTCTATTGCTGATTCAGCAGCCTGACTTCCTTTGTTGCCTGATTTTGCACCCGCACGTTCAACTGCCTGTTCCAGATTATCAGTGGTTAAAACCCCAAAAATAACCGGTATACCGGTTTCAAATGCAGTATGCGCTATCCCTTTGGCAACTTCTGAGGCAATATATTCATTGTGCGGAGTATCGCCCTGAATAACTGCGCCCAGACATATTATAGCATTGTATTTCTTGGTTTCTGCAAGTCTTTTTGCAATAAACGGCAGTTCAAATGATCCGGGAACCCAGACAACATCGATGTCTTTATTTTCAGTTTCATGACGTTCCAATGTATCAACGGCCCCTTTTAAAAGACGATTAGAGACAAACTCATTAAACCGTGAAACAACGACGGCGAATTTCAATCCCCGTCCAGCCAGCTTTCCCTTCACTACTTTTGACATAATTTTCTCCTCCTATCATTTTTTTTACCCGTCTATTTTTTTTACTTAAATTCGAAGCACGAAATCCGAAACAACATAAACACCAAATACCTTTACATAAATTTAAACTGCTGTTTTATATTGTTTGTTTTTGACTTTGTTTCGAATTTCATATTTCGTATTTGTTTCGAATTTCGATATTCGAATTTATCATACATGCCACAATAATTCTTGCTATATATTTAACTTCACTTTATGAAAAACCAAATATTACGAAGCCCAATTTTTATTTATCAACGGTCATTAAATGACCCATTTTCTCTGCTTTAGTCAGTAAATATTTCCTGTTTGTTTCGCGCGGCTCAATAACAATCGGTATGCGCCGGCATATTTTTAAGCCATGTCCTTGTAATCCGATCATTTTTTTAGGATTGTTCGTTAAGAGCGCGAGGGAAGTTAATCCTAAATCAGACAATATTTGCGCACCGATGCCGTATTCGCGCTGGTCGGATTTAAATCCCAGTGCAATATTTGCCTCAACCGTATCCATTCCGTTATCCTGCAGTTCGTATGCACGGAGTTTTGATTCAAGTCCGATACCCCTTCCTTCCTGGTTTAAATATAACAGAACTCCCGCTCCTTCTTTTTCAATATACTGCATGGCTTTATCCAGCTGTTCTCCGCAGTCACATCGCCGTGAACCGAGGGTATCGCCGGTTAAACAGCATGAATGAACTCTAACCGGCGGGCAGACATGTTTTGAAATATCACCCTTAACCAGTGCAATATGTTGTTTATGTTCAATCTTGTCGGTATAGAGATACAGTTTAAATCTTCCCCATTTGGTTGGAAAATCCGAGCTGATAACCCGGGTAACCAGTGATTCATTTTTTCTTTTATATGCAATGAGATCAGCTATGGTGATAATCTTTAACCGATGTTTTTTCGCATAGATCTTAAGTTCAGGTAATCGAGCCATGGTTCCGTCTTCATGCATAATTTCACATATGACACCGGCGGGATAGAGTCCTGCGAGCTTCGCCAGATCAACCGCAGCTTCGGTATGACCTGCACGCACCAGGCTTCCTCCTTCCCGGTACCTCAAGGGGAATATATGACCAGGCCGCGCAAGTTCATCCGGACGGGTCTTCGGATCAATGATAGATTTAATCGTGCATGCACGGTCATGCGCTGATATGCCGGTCGTACATCCCTTAACCGCATCAACCGATACGGTAAAAGCCGCATCGCGGATCTCTTTACCGTCGGTTACCATGGGCTTTAGGTTAAGCTCATCTAACCGCGCGCCGGTAACCGGCATGCAGATAAGCCCGCGGCCGTGCGTTGCCATAAAATTTATATGTTCAGGCGTAACTTTTTCTGCTGCCATAAGCAGATCTCCTTCATTTTCACGCGAAGGATCATCAACCACAATAATCATTTTTCCCTGGGCCATATCATCAACAGCATCTCCTATTGATGCAAAGGTTATTTCGGGTTTAATCATTCGAAACCTCCTGAAAGTAATGCTTCTAAGCTTAATTCTTTCTTCTGAAATAATTCACCGTTTTTCTGAGCAGTTAAATGCCGTTCAACATATTTTGCCAAAATATCTGCTTCAATATTAACTGGTGATCCAATCTTCTTATATTTCCAATGGGTTGACGCAAAACTATGCGGGATCATAACTATCGTTATACGCGGGCCTTGTATAGAGACAATAGTTAAACTTATACCATCAATCGTTATTGATCCTTTTACGGCGACATATTTCAATAAATTTTCTGGAATCACTATCTCAAATGTTTTATTATCAGCATCCTTACCTATAGCAGTTATTTCTCCCATGGCATCAATATGACCCTGTACCATATGACCTCCCATCCTGCCCGTTGCACAGAGCGCACGTTCAAGATGCACCGGTGAGCCTATTTTTAAGGAAGAACAGGTTGATCTGTGAAGTGTTTCATCAGACATATGCGCCGTAAATTCATTTCCCTGTATTCTTTCAACCGTTAGACATACGCCGTCAACCGCAATGCTTTCACCTGCTGCCAGATCATTATATCCCGAATCTATACGTATTTTTTTTCCTGCGATATACGTAACTTTGCCGATTTTTTCGATTAATCCAGTAAACATCTTACCCTCCAATTCGTCCGGTAATCAGAATATCAGATCCTATTTGCTCATGAGTCATATGAGATATCTTTACCGCATTACGAATTCTCGTAATCCCATTGCCTTCTACCGCAGTCAAGGCATCTCTGCCGCCTAATAATTTTGGGCTGATAAAAAATCTAATCTCATCAACAATCCCATCTTCAAGCGCCGATGCATTTAAGGATCCTCCGCCTTCAACAATGAGCTGATAAATACCTAATTTATAAAGATTCTTAATAATATGCTTTAAGTTAAACCTGTTACCTTTATATGCCAACTTAAAAGGTGAAGTATTTTTTGAAATAATAATTGTTTTAACCTTATTATCAAAGATATAAGGCGATTTTTTTATACAATTTTTTTGATCAATAATAATTCGTATTGGATTCCTGCCTTTGCCATGAGATGTTAATGATGGATTGTCATGTTTGACGGTTTGAGCCCCAACCATAACAGCCTCAGATTCGCTTCTCCACTGATGAACCAGATTACGTGAGAGAGTATCGGAAATCCATTTTGAATCTCCTGTTTTTGAAGCTGTTTTTCCGTCGACTGTCTGAGCCATCTTTAAAATAACAAATGGTTCATTTTTCAATATGTTTTTAATGTATACTTTGTTGATTTCTTTTGCCTGGTTCTCACACAAACCTACGGTTACGTTAATACCGGCTTTTTTAAGCTTTTGTATCCCTTTCCCGGAAACAACAGGATTTGGATCTTTCATGGCAATATAAACGGTTGTAATACCCGCTGATATGATTGCTTCTGAGCAGGGAGGTCTTTTGCCCGTATGATTACATGGTTCGAGTGTAACATAGAGGGTTGAACGTTTAGCGTTACGTTGAGCTTTCTTTAACGCATAAATTTCAGCATGAGGACCCCCGTAGTATTGGTGATATCCTGTTCCAATAACACAGTCATTTTTCACCAAAACCGCACCAACTAAAGGATTGGGACGTACCCTGATTCCCCCGCGCTGAGCAAGGTAAAGGGCACGTTTCATGTATTTTTCATCAGCATGAGTAACCATAAAATAAAAAAACCCAAAGATTTTTTAATCTTCGGGTAATAATACGTTTTTTAAAAAAACTTGATACAAAGATAGTGTATCGAAATTTCTTCTTTCATCCGGACTTTAAGAAGCAATTGCTTCAACCGTCGGCCCCTGATTCTCACAGGATCAATTGTAACCATGAAATTGATTACAGCTCGTAGGCTTAAAAACTTAAGGTTTCCTTAAGTTTATCACTACCGGTGGGGTATTTCACCCTCCCCCGAAGATTGTTTTTTTAGTATACCAATTCCCTGTCATTTATGTCAACCGGAATTTTTTGTAAATCTTAAACACGAAAAACACTTCTAAAACGGAATTTTCAATAAATCAGGATATCCTTTCCAATCAACAAAAAATACCCTTGTAAGTAATTGTCAAGATAATTTGATGTTTTGAATTTTTAAATGGGAAAGCATTTGGTATGTTTTAATAAGCACTTCCACGATCATCAGCAGTTATCATAAAAACAATCTTTCTTTCTTCATCGATTTCATAAAAGAAACGACAGTCTCCTATTCTGTACCGCCATGTTTCTGGTTTATAATTTTTAAGTTTTTTTATGTGTTTACCAAAATATGGCTGATGTTTTAGCTGGGGATAAACGTATGATTCAAGTTTTTGTTTTATACGCTTTTTTTGTCCACTAAAGTCTTTTTCTAAATCGTCCAAAAATCGCTGTGTTTTAAATAGTTTAACATTACTCAACGAATTTACCCTTCATTCTTTTAGCATCTCTGTGCCCTGTTTTAAGTTTTTTTAACAATTTTTTATCAGACTTAATTTGAGCCATTTCAATAGGGTCAACATAATAAGACTCTTCAATTTCATTCATTACTGTTACAGTGATAAAATTAGACAGGGGGCGATGTTCAAATCCTGCAGATGCTGCAATTATATTGTATTCTGTATCTGAGAGACGTAATGTTACTACTTTCATTATAATTCACCTCCGTATTCTTTTATATTCACTATTATTCTATCATATTCTATACTATTTGTCAATACCCGATCCAGAATCATAGGAATCAAATCATGGGGTCAGGCCTCAACTATTGACAGGCTATGTTAAAATACTAAAATAAAATTGGAACTATTGCTATGCAGGTTCAAGCTATCAATAGTTGAGGCCTGACCCCGTTATCGGCCGGTGGAGAGGCGTTCTATGAGGTATAGCGGGAGCTGGGCTTTGCGCATTTTGCTCTGAACTGATTTTATGTCATATTCCAATCTGACCAGTTTGATGGTTTTGTTTGACGTATCATATACTGCACAGCTTGCTCTGGGGTCACCGTCACGCGACTGGCCGACCGAGCCGGGATTATACATCACCTGCGCATCCTGCTCAATTTTAATGGTATCTTTTGACATGGGCGATTTTATTTTTATCCGTTTAAGGCTGTCATAGGTAAAACAATTAGGCACATGCGTGTGGCCGACAAAACATACCGGACTTGAATAAAATGTTACCGCATCCTGAAACTGGGTCGGCGCAAGCATGTATTCATCCAAGGGATCGCGCGGTGAACCATGCACAACAAAAAACTGGCTCTGGTCAATCGTATTATGCAGTTTGGTAAGATATCCGTGGTTTGAACAGTCAAGCTGCCGTTTGGTCCAGAGGATCGCGCGTGCGGCAAAATCATTAAACCATCTGGTGTCTTTCATCCCCACAACCGCTTTATCATGGTTACCGGCTACAATAACAAGGTTTTTTAAATTGCGGATGCGCTTAATGCATTCATTGGGATTAGGGCCGTATCCAACAATGTCTCCTGAGCATATTAATTGATGGATTTTTTCTTTTTCAAAATAATTCAGGACAACCTCAAAGGCATCTATGTTGGAATGAATATCAGCAAAAACTCCGTAGCGCATTTAATAAATATACTTTTTTTTTATCGTGATTGCAAATTATAATTAAGATATAATTTGGTATATATGAAAAAACTCCTTATCTTATTCCGCTGGTCATCATATAATCATTATTCAGTATCATATTTGACCGGTTTACTCGATGAGTTTTTAGATGAACGCTGTTTTACGGTTTGCCTTCTTAAAGAATTAAAAGAGTTACCCGCATACCTCACTAAATCTGACCTGCCGGTTGTTGCTGCTTATTCATTTACTTCGCCTGAATTTACAGCGGTTTCGCGTGAAATTAAACATTTAAAAAAATTGCATGGAAATAACGTGATAGTGATCTGCGGAGGATCACATACAACCGCAAAACCGGATGAAGTCTTACAGGCAGGTGCAGACATTGTTTTTACCGGTGAATCCGAAGAATCACTGCTGCATTTTCTTAACTGTTTATACAATTCACGTGCTATTCTTAAAACGAAGCTTATCTCTCCTATACCGCTCAAAGATTTTAATCTCTATCCTCCTTTTGCATATAAACGTAAGTTTTTTAATCCCATTGAATTACGCAGAGGCTGCAGAAATAACTGCAGTTTCTGCCATACACCCGGTCTGTATGATGGTCTGCGCGAACGATCGATCGAATATGTGTTAACCTATGCACAGATTATAAAAAACTCGGGGAGAACAAATATATTTTTTATTATTTCAGATGTTCTTTCATACGGTTCATCTCAAAGCAGCGGCTGCAATCTGCAGACATTAGAACAACTTCTTAAAACTCTGCATAAGACCGGCCTTAATATTCATTTGGGAAGTTTTCCATCGGAAGTATCACCGCATACACTGTCAGATTTTCCTGAGGCCGGCAGCCTGCTCAAAGAATATGTGCATAATAAGTTTATTACTATCGGCGGGCAAAGCGGCAGTGATCAGGTGCTGCAAAAAATGAAAAGGGATCATTCGGTTCAAGATACAATCAATGCGGTAAAAACAGCTTATGCATGTGCGTTTAAACCAGTGGTCGATATCATGTTCGGTATTCCCGGCGAAAGCAGAGATGACCGGCTGGCAACATTGTCATTTATTAAAAAGACAGCATATATTTATAAAGCACGGTTTAACATACATTATTTTATCCCGTTACCGGGAACTGCCTTTGAAAACCATTTACCTGAGAACATAGAGCAAGATATAAAAGAAGAAATTGCACAGCTTATGAAAAAGAAGATCTCATTCGGCGATTTTTTTGCTCAATTAGATTATGCGGATTCTGTTAACATTCATTAAAAAAAACCCTGCTGCGGTCCAGGGGTAACCGCAGCAGGGTTGTAATATGTCCTGATCTCATCTAGGGATAATGAAATCAGGGCGTTTTGTTAAAAACTATCTGCCCGACCCAGGGGGTAGCCGGGCAGATGATTAAGATTCTCGCCTACCCGGTCCAGGGGTAACCGGGCAGGCTTAAAAAAAATATGTCCTTAACGCATCTAGGGAGAATGAACCAAGGACATGTTAAAGAACTAAACCTTTCCGGTCTGCATGGGACCGGACAGGTTTTTTAAAAATCGTATCCCTTAAATTTAATTACCAAAGAAATCTTATGTGTTGAATCTAATTCACCAAATGGTTCATAACAATAATCAAAATAAAATTTATGAACAGTAAAACCTACTCCGCCGGTCCATGCTAATGAATTATCCACATCAGATCCTGCTAAAATCCCTGAACGCAGGAAAAATAAGGTGCGGATAAGATATTCTATGCCGACTGAAATCGTGGGTTTGCCGTGCACAATCGTTTTTACATCCGAGGCGATGAGAAGTTTTCGTTCCAATGCATAATAGCCTACTCCCATCCGGTAATGCATGGGAAGCGTATCTTCCGTTGAATCAAAGGCTTGGAGTTTTGGGCCCATATTTTGAATGGTTATTCCTGCATATAATTTATCAGTTAAAAGCTCCCATAAAACTCCGATATCAATGGCACCGCCATTCCGGGAAGCATCATCGATTTTTTGGGTTATAAATTTTCCATTAAGACCAACAAACATTTCTTGAGCTATTTTAATTCCATAGCCAAGTGTTACGGCTAAATCTGTTGCAGTAAAATCATGCGTTTTTTGACCCATATTACTCCTTCCAACCATATCTCCTGAATCAAGATATGCCAAAGAGACCCCCAGCGTTCCCTTGCGGAGCGGCTGTGCATAAGCCGCGTATTCATACGTGGTATCTAACAGCCATTTACTGTGCATTAAAGCAAGCTCACTGCTCTGTAAACTTCCTAATCCGGCTGGATTATAAGAGATTGCATGCACATCATCAGCTACGCCCGCAAACGCATCACCCATTGCTGATGGCCGGGCGCCATTTGACATAAGCAGAAATTCTGCACTGGTTGATCCTGCACTGGATCCTGCATATAGCATACTGCGTAAGAGTATGCACATGCTTAAGAAAACTATATGTTTTTTGCATGAGATATATATTTTCATAATATTAGTCCTTACCTGATAACCGCAAATTTTCCTTTGTCTTTATTTCCCTGGTCATCAGTCAGCAGATAAAAATATACGCCGCTTTGCACCTGGGTTCCCTGCTCATTGGTTAAATCCCAGGGATACGAATTATTATTGATATTTTGAATATCCTGAACAAGCCTGCCGGTCAAGGTAAATATCCGCAGCCTCACATTATCCGTAAGATTATCAAAAGTAATCTGTTGTATTTCTCTCGTTCTGACTGGATTCGGATATACAATGACTTCATGTAAACTGTTTTTTGGTGCATATGCCATTATCGCAAAAAGCGTGAAATGATTGGTTTTAAAACTAACCCCTTTTTGTGCATTAAGCACAGGTCTGAGTGCAGGAGCTTTTTGGGCAGATTGAATATTGTCATCGCGTGATATTTCAACCCACTGTATGGGTCTTCCGTTTTTGTCTTCTTTAAGATAGTATATTTTTAAGTTTGCCTCATGAATTGAAGTGCCGTCGATAAACCCGTCGTCATTATTGTCAACATACGGTAAAAAGATGGTTACATCTTCAGGAAAAATATGCTCGCCGTTTTTAAAGGTAAACTCCCTGAAAATACCAACCGGCTGCAGTGATGATTCCGGCGGCGGCATTTTGCTTAAAATATCTTTTGGCATAATATTTTTAATTTCAAGCTCGGTTGACGAATTGATAGATCCGGCAGGAATAATCGCGGCAGTACCGTCAGCAACCATAATTTCTGAAGATCTTTCAGCGGTAATTTTTTCTGATTTTTGGTGTGCAATCAGGGGATTTACATCTGTACTGCCTGTTTCAGTTATATCAGGATAAAATGAGCGCACAATGATACGAATGCCGGATGACATCACGGGTTCGGTGTTTGTGTTATCATAGGCAAGTGCTCGTATCCGATACAGTCCCTGCGGGATCTGTTTCACATTCCAATATATTGAAAACGGAGCTTTAGAATCTTCAGTTATGGTGGTCCATGTATCTTCGAATCCGTTTATAATCTGATACTGGAATACAACTTTAGTTGTATTTAACGTAGCTCCTGCCAACACGGTGAGTGCATCTCCCCATACTGCTTGATCTGCTTTTGGAGAAACGATATATGCCCAGGGTTTTTCAGGATTATAATCAGTTACTTCCTCAGGAATATCACCGCTTAATGCTAATGATACCGCATCATACGCATTGATTAATCCCCATCCATATCTCGTGTCTTTGCCTGTTTCACCAAGGTCTTGAGCTGTGACTGACAAAATTGTTTTAATCTGTGGAACGGTTAGATCAGGATTTGCCTGACGAATAAGCGCTACCGTGCCTGCAACATGCGGTGCAGCCATTGAGGTTCCTGAAAGCCAGGTATACCCGCCTGGAACTGCTGATTTAATACTGACACCCGGTGCTGCAACATCGGGTTTTGTCCATACACCGATATACGGTGCATAATTCCATTCAACATTTTCCCCGCTTGAAAAATATCCGACGTTGTCTTCTGCATCAACCGCACCTACTGCAAAGCTTTCGGGAAGATTGCCTGGTGAGGAGGAAGAATTCGGGCCGGAATTTCCTATTGAAAAGGCCGGAAAAATATCTGCTGCAATCAGATTATCTACCGGCTCAATAAAATCATCATATTTACCCGCAGAACCAAGTGATAAGTTAACCACATCAACGCCATCGTTAGTATGAGGATTACCATCAGGGTCAATAATCCATTCAATGCCTCCTAAAACTTGAGCAAATGTACCGCTTCCGCCATTAAGCACCATAGCACTTATCAGTTTTGCTTCAGGGGCTACTCCTATATTGGTACCGCCGTTATTGCCTCCAACAATCGTCCCTGCTGTATGAGTACCATGACTGCCTGAATCATGTGCTGATTTTTTATCAATCACACTGCCGTATTTGTCGATTTCTGCCCAAAGTGCAATTTTTCCCTTTAAATCAGCGTGATTTGCATCAACTCCTGTATCCAAATGACCTACTCGAATATTTTTACCCTTAAATCCATATGTTTCCCAAACCCGGTCTGCCTGAATTTTTTCTATACCCCATTCACTATCAGCAGCTGTTTCTTTAGTATATGTGTTTTGTGCTTCTGGCAGATTAAGCGTAAAATTTTCCTGCAAAAAACTCACATCTGATCTTTTCTCTATTTTTCGTAAGGTCTTGGCATTGCCTTCAACCAATATGGCATTAATTACCCAGAAAGATTTAAAACGTGTAATATTTCCCTTCTTTTTTTGTTCTTCAAAATATTTCTTAATGTTTTTCTGATAATCCCTAGTTTTCTCACTTAAATGGCTTAATGTTTTTGATCTTTTTCCAAAATATCTGCTGATATCAACTGAACTGTTCATGTGAACCAAAGCAGTAATTGATATATCATCCTGTGTTCTGTGCAGTTTTGATGAAAATTTTGATAAATTTACTTCAGAAAACGCCTTGATTTGAATGATTGTGGTGATGGAAAACAAAAGAAAAGCGATTAACATGATCTCCTTTAAAAGAGCATATTGATCGCTTAAATTTTTTAAAACCGCTTTTTTTAATTTTTTCCCTATCCCTGTCATCTCATATCTCCCTAAGATATCTTTTTTCTTCACTACAAGCGTATATGAGAAAACAGTAAAATACTATGTACAGTTTTGTTACAATAAGCAACAAGTTTGTTACATAAGATTACATTGATATTTAGATGTGTTTTTACTAGTAAGCTTACATAAAAATTTAAGATTAAATCTAGTATTAATACAGCGCGATTAAGATGGCTCGATATGGATCGTTGTTTCTATATGCAGTTCTTCTCTAAGCTTTGCCTCAATGCAGTCAGAGATATGGTGTGCATCGGCAAGTTTCATATCTTTCGGCAGTACTATGTGGAATGTAAGTTCTTTGTGCCCTCCATAGTGATGCATATGTATATGGTGAAGTTTAATATCAACATTGGTGCATGAACTAACCAGGCGGTTAAGCTTTTGAATAAATGCGTATTCCGGCTCAATACCAATCAGTAAGCTAATAGAGTTTTTCATAATAGCATATGTCGTATAAAAAATAAAAATTGATACGACCAAACCCATAAAACCATCGATCCACCAGAGATACGTATCAAGATAAATGCCTATTAAAATGATGATTGAGGTGACCGCATCGCTTCGGTGATGCCATGCATCAGCAATAAGTGATTGTGAATCAGTCTTTTTCCCGCACCAAAATGAAAATCGCGCAAGCGCCTCTTTTACGGCAATGGAAATGATACAGATTATAACCGCCGGGGTATTGTATTCTGCTGATTGGTTATTGATAAGCCTGTTAATTGAATCAATCAAAATATGAAATCCGATTGAGCCGAGCAAACTGCCGATGACTACTGAAGTAATAATCTCTGCCCGCCCATGGCCGAATGGATGTTGTCTATCAGCCGGCATTGAAGATAGTTTAAATCCAATAATTACTAATACTGAGGTTAACGAATCAGAAATGGTATGCCAGGCATCAGCAATAAGAGCAACTGATGAAGTCATAATGCCAATCCATAACTTTAATGCAAAAAGAAGGGTATTGACTATTATTGATACGATACCTTCAATATATCCATATTTTGTTTGAAGATGAGCATGACTGTGTTGGTTATGCATGAGGAAGATACCTGCTGATCTTAGCTAATAAACGGTTGTATTCAAATGGTTTAGTTAGATAATCATCTGCACCGGCAGACATAGCTTTTTCAACATCACCGACCGCATTAAGTGAGGTGAGAAATAAAATCGGTATATGATTGGTATGCGGGTTTTTCTTCAATATTTTGCACACCTCAAATCCATCTATTCTGGGCAGCATAGCATCGAGAAGTATTACGTGAGGTTTTACATTAACTGCCGCATCAACAGCTTTTTTCCCGTCTTCAGCATAGATGACCGTATACCCTTCAACTTCTAACCGGGCTATAATATTTTCTGCTATCTCTATTTCATCTTCGGCCAGCAATATGGTATGTTTTATCATGAGGCATCCGGTATGCTGAAATAAAATCTGCTTCCAATTCCTTCTTCACTTTCAGCCCAAATCTTTCCGCCATGGGCTTCGACCGCAATTCTGCAGAAGGCAAGCCCCAAACCAACTCCTCGGCGTGAATTATGGGCATGAGAATCAACCTGATAAAACCGGTCAAATATTTTTGCTATATTTTCCGGTGTAATACCTAACCCTGAATCTTGTATACAGAATATGAATTCTTTATTTTTTTCGTTATATGAGATTTTAATATCAACTTTTCCGCCGCGTTCGGTGTATTTTAAGCTGTTATTGACCAGATTAACCATAACCCGGTGGATATAATATGCATCACCTGAAAATGAGGGAATATCATCTGCAATAACATGCGTTAACTTGATATCTTTTTGTTTGGCAAATGTTTCTACCTGAACAAAGCAGTCTTCGAGCATCTGGTGCAGATTAATTTTTCTTTTTTCGAGCTGTATTTTATTGTTTTCAAGCCGGTTGATTTCTAAAATATCACTGATTAAATCAAGCTGAATCAAACAGTTTTTCTTTATTTTCGGCAGATGATTTTTCAATTTATCGAGATCTATGTTATCAGCCTTGTCTTTCATAAGGCCCAGCGAAGCCATGATAGCAGAAACCGGTGTTTTGAGGTCATGAACGATGAGTTCCGTTAAATTATCTTTCAGCGCTTCCAGTTTTTTAAGCTCTTGATAACTTGAGTCTAATTTATCATGCAGTGCTTTTATGCGCAAAAAAGCATCGACGCGTGCAATTAATTCTTGATGTTCAAACGGCTTGCTGAGAAAATCATCGGCTCCTGATTTAAGTCCTTTTACTTTTTCCGTTACGTGATTTAATGCAGTAAGCATAATGATGGGAATAAATACCGGCGCGGTCTTTGCCTTTATCTCTTTACACGCGGTAAATCCATCCATTTCAGGCATCATAACATCTAAAATGACCAGATCAGGATGCTGCTGAACTGCTGAATCAACCGCTTCTCTGCCATTAGAAGCGGTTATTACATCGAATTTATTTGCTTTTAACCTGTATTCGATGTTTTCGCGTATGCCTTCGTCATCGTCAACAATTAATATTCTGCTCATGGTGATAATAACTTCCTTAATTTATTTAACAGATCTGCATTTTCATACGGTTTGGTAATATACAGGTCAGCACCGGCTGCAATGCCTTTATCAATCTCTGAGCTTTGAGCCAGCGCAGAGAGCAGGATCACCGGGGTCCGCCGGTCTTTTTCTCCTGAACGTATCTCCCGGCATACAGCATAGCCGTCTTTTCCCGGCAGCATCACATCAAGAATAGCTGCATCAAATGACTGCTCTTTACATGCATTAACCGCACTAATGCCGTCAGTACAGACAATTACGTCAAATCCATTTTTCTTCAATAATGCGGATAATAATTCTTGGATTTCCGTATCGTCTTCGACCAGTAAAATTCTTTGTTTTTTACTTATTTTTTCCATGGTCATCAGTATCTCCAGTTATCCTCTTTTGAGCAATAAGTTTTCTCGTAACCTCATATATTTTGCTTCCGTCAATCGGTTTGGGAACGATCATCAGGGGGCCGTACTGCAGTGCTTCGGAAAGCAGTCTGCTGTCCGGATATGCGGTTACAATCGTCGTTTGTATCTCTGGATCAATCTCCTTAATATCCCGCAATACCTCCACCCCGTTTTTACCCGGCAGATTAAGATCACAGAATACTATATCATAGGCTACCTCGCTGGTTTTTATTCGTTTGACAGCTGATTCTCCTGAATCCATAACTTCTACTTCACAGCCGATTCGTTCCAGGGCAATTTTGTATAATTCCCGGATCTCTTCATCATCATCAATTGCCATAACGCGTATTTTTTCTCCTGATATAAAGAGGCTGAACGGCAGGGTAAATATAAACCTGCTCCCCTTGCCGGGGCCGCTCTCGGCCCATATGCGCCCGTTATGCTGGGCAATAATCTCTTTGGCAATCGCCAGCCCTAATCCAATCCCTTTAACGCGCGGATCCTGCTTGTTCTGCACCTGCCTGAACCGGTCAAAAATGCTTACCAGATTTTCGTGAGCAATCCCGATTCCGGTATCCTGAACGCTGACCGATATATAACTTCCTTTGCGGACAACAAAAACTTCGATGCGCCCTTGTTCAGGAGTAAATTTAATCGCATTGGTTATCAAATTAGTCAGAACTTGTTCGATGCGGCCCGGATTAGCATCAACATGAGGAATGTTTTCAGGGATATTAGCCGTGATTGTTATATTTTTTTTCTGAGCAAGTTCAGATAGATTTTCCGCAGTTTTTTTTACCAGTCCTGCTATATCAACGCGCTCCCTGTTCATATCAACCCTGCCTGATTCAAGACGTGCCATATTCAGCGTATCTTCTATAAGAGCGCTTAATCTTTGTGCATTTTGTTTTATCATATTAAGCCATTTGGTCTGATACGGCGGCACTTCGCCGACAATACCGTCAATAATATTGTTTACCGTGCTGTGAATAATCGTTAACGGCGTGCGGAGTTCATGAGATACGGTTGAAACAAAACTTGATTTCATTTGATCAAGCTCCATTAACTTTTTATTCATTTTTACGAGCCTATCCCGTTCTTCGCTCAATTCTTTTATAAGCCGTTTATTTTTTGCTTTTAGCTCGTAGTTTTTAAAAGCTTTTTCAACAGGCAGCACAATCTCATTAGCATCAAATGGTTTTAAAATAAAATCTGATGCATCATTCTTTAACGCTAAAATAGCCTGTTCCATGGTAGCATGTCCGGTCATAATCAATACTTCGATATCAGGATTTTTATCCTTAATCTGCTGTAATACTTCAATGCCGTCTTTGCCCGGCATTTTAATATCAACCAGGGCGACATTAAACGTATTATTATCAAGCATATCAATCCCTTCCTGAGGCGAGTTAGCCGTCACCACCTGGTACTCAGTATCAGAGAAAATGACCGGGATCAGGTCAGTAACGCTTTCTTCATCATCAATAACCAGCAAATTTTTCATCTTTTTCCTTTCATTTCTATATTAACTCATTTATATATTTTTGGCAATATAAAAAAATGGCCTGCAACAATCCAGGGGAGTATTGTGCAGGCCAGGCAGCCGATAGATTAGATTTTTATTAAAAACGCTATTTTATGAGTTACATCCAAATCACTGAATGGCTCAAAACAATAGTCAAATTGATAATTTCGTATCTGTAAACCAAGGCCAAATGAAAAAGGAAGTGATTCATCCCGGTCTGAACCGAACACAGCCCCGGAACGAAGGAATATAATATCTTTAATCTTATATTCAAACCCTGAATTAAACGATGGTTTTCCATGTATAATTTTCTTAAGTTCACTTCCGATAATTAATGCATTATCAAACAGATAGTATCCGATACCTATCTGATACACGGTCGGTAATGTTTCATCTTCCGTATCAAAAGCTTGTAACCGGGGGCCTGCATTCTGGATACAACTTCCCAGGTTAAATTTTTCAGGAATAATCTCCCATAAGAAACCCAGATCAACCGCCGCACCGCTTCGGGATGCATCATCTATTTTTTGCATAATGCAGGTACCGGCGAATCCAACATGCATCTGTTCTAAAAATCGGTACCCATACCCGATTTTAAGGCTTAAATCAGATGCGGTAAAATTTCCCGTTGGATGACCCATTGAATTTCTGCCGATAAGATCTCCTGCATCAACATACGTTGCGGAAAACCCCAGCGTTCCCAATGGCAGTTTATGTGCATACGCACCATACTCATACGTAGTATCAACCAGCCATACGCTGTGCATTAACAGCAGTTCATGTTTTTCAAGCAAGCCCAATCCTGCTGGATTATAACCCAGCGCCTGGATATCATCGGCGATCCCTACAAAACTATCTCCCATCGCTGATGGCCGTGCACCAACGGGAAGAAGCAGAAACTCTGCTGAACTGCTTCCTACACCTGCCCGCAGGGGTGAGATGCTGAAGAATGCAATGTGCACTAATAAAATCAGTTTGTGTATATTCATATTTAACGAATTATAGCCAGTTTGCCTTTCTTTAAATTATCATTATGATCGGTTGCAACATAGAAATATACGCCGCTTTGAACCTGTTCACCATATGCATTGCTTAAATCCCAGTCATACGATGTTTGAATGTCATTTATTTCGCGGACCAACCGGCCTGACAATGAAAATATTTTTAAACTTACATCTCGGGTGAGATTCCTGAATTTAATGGATTTTTCTGCACTGTTTTTATTCGGCCGCGCCGGATTAGGATATGCAATAATCTCATTTAAATTATCGTGTTCTTCTTCGGACATTATGGCAAAGAGCGTAAAATGATTTGTTTTGAAGTATATTCCTTTGTGTAATGCAGTATCCGTATGTTCCTGTGCCGTCAATGAGTTAATATGCTTCTCGATAGATATTTCTTTCCATTCTACGGGGTTGCCGGGGGGATCTTCGAGAAGATAATATATTTTTAGATTATTTTCGTGTATCGCTGTGCCGTCAATGTATCCATCATTATTATCATCCATATACGGGAAAAATATGGTTATATCGTTCGGAAACAAGTTTTCTCCATTGGCAAAACTAAACTCTCTAAATATACCGATCGGCTTTATTGATGCATTCCGGGGAGGAAGTTTAAGCGCTAATTCTTCTCCAAGCCAATGGGTTACGGTAAGTTCAGTTTTGTTCCTGGTGGTATATGAAGGAATAATAGCGCTTGTTCCATCTGCAACCAGAATCTCTGTTGATTTTTCATTATTTATTTTTTCAATTTTCATATGCGCGGAAC
>JBDRMW010000089.1:0-43749 GCA_043811735.1 bacterium | reverse complement strand
CCCGTGAGATTAAAGCCGAGAAACAATTAATTGTGACCGTTACCGATAAAAATAAAATATATGTAAATAAACGAAGTGTAAAAAAAGAAAGTTTGGAAAAAGAATTAAGTGTATTGCTCTCACATATGTCTGATAAAATCGTGGTGCTTCGAGCAGATGCAGGAGTAAAACATGGATTAGTAGTTGAACTCTTAGATGATGCGCGCGCAGCAGGAGCAGAAAAATTAGCGATTGCCACTGAAAACAAAAAATAAGCAGCCCTCCATCTGCATTTTAACTATAATTTTCAATCAATTTTCCTTGACAACCGTTTTAAGTTTAATTTACAATATATAAGAATACAAAAACATATATTTAAGTATTCATAATTTAAACAGTTCAAATTGAAAGGGGCGGTTCTCATGAAAATATTAGTAGTTGATGATGATGAAGAGGTTTTAAATACCTTAAAAACATTTTTTTCCAGTGAAGGCCACGAGGTCAACACCGGTTCAACTGCTCAAGAAGGCAAGCGTCTTGCATTGGTTGATAAACCTGATTTAATGCTTCTGGATATACGCCTTCCTGATCAGGATGGAAATGAAATTTTAAAAGAATTAAAAGAGGCAGATAAAGATCTAGTTATTGTAATGATTACGGGATATAAAGACGCTGAAAAAGTAGTGAGTGCCTTCAGGCTCGGTGCCTTTGATTGTCTGCTTAAACCCTTTAACTACGATTATTTAAGGAACAATATTCTTGCCCGTGTCCCGCGCAGGGTTCGATAAATTTACATTTATAATTTTTTTACTGATGGTGATTAACATCAAGCGTAAACATCAGGTATTATGCGCAGTGATACGTTAGTATTAAATAGAAATTTTTATGCGATCCATATTACCTCCTGGCGGCGGGCCATGAGCCTTTTGTATCTGGATCAAGCGCGCGTTGTTGATGATGAGTATCGGACGTATTCATTTAATGATTGGCTTGAAGTTTCACAAACAGTACAAGATCATTCCGCCGGATTTGTTCATACCCCCGAATTTAAAATCGCCATCCCGGAAGTTATTTCACTCAAAGTCTTTGATAAACTGCCCCGGGTAGACGTCAAATTTACCCGCCGGAATATTTATGAACATTATAAATATCGCTGCTGCTACTGCGGCCATAGATTTGCTACAAATGCACTTAATTTGGAGCATGTAATTCCGCGGAGCCGCGGGGGTAGAAGCACGTGGGATAATGTAGTGACATCGTGTATTTCCTGCAATTTAAAAAAAGGAAATAAATTAATTTCAGAGTCAGGGATGAATCTTTTAATAAAACCTTCTAAACCGAGATGGAATAGAAGTGTTTCACTGGTGCTGCGTCCCCATATACGGGTAAGATCTTCCTGGAAAAGATTTATAGATAACGTATACTGGAACAGCAGGCTGGAAGAATAGAGAAGCGCAAAATGCAAAGCGAAAAGCGCAAAACAAAAACAACGCTGCAAATATTTTTGTTTTGAATTATTGTTTTTCGCTTTTAGCTTTAAGTTTTTAGTTTTCTATGGAATGTATTATATGAGAAACTGTAACGTAGAACAAAACAAACAATTCTGCACTTGTTCATATTCCGGATGTTCCCGGATGGGTATCTGCTGTGAATGTGTGGCGTATCATCACAGACGCAATGAAATCCCCGGATGTTTTTTTGCTCCTGAAGATGAAAAAACATATGATCGAACAGTAGAATTCTTTGTAAAGTGCAATTCTTAAAGACTTTGACTTTGTCTGAAAACTGATAACTATAAAAAAAATGACCAAACCTGAAAAATTTCGCAAAGGCAAACATCAATATATACGATGGGATAAAAAAACAAAAGAGGTGAGAGTTATGTCTGAACAACCGGAAAAAAAAGAACAGCCGAAAATTCAAATTGACATTGATGATGTTACGGCACAAGGGATGTATGTAAACTTAGCATCTATTAGTCATTCAGAGAATGAGTTTACGCTTGATTTTGTCTATGTACAGCCGCAGGCACCGCGCGGGAAGGTACGTGCGCGGATTATTACCAGCCCCCAGCATGCCAAGAAATTATTGGCTGCATTAACCGATAATATTAATAAGTATCAGCAAAAATATGGACCACACCCTTCGAGCCCGCAGCAGACGTTAACTCATTAATGAAAACAACTTCTCCCAAAAAAACGTTTGAAAACCAGCCGTACCTGGTAGATTTGAACTCTGCACAGCGCAAAGCCGTTGAACATGTCAGCGGGCCGTTATTGGTGATTGCGGGTGCAGGAACAGGGAAGACCGCCTGTATTACCCGGCATATCACGCACCAGATCACTACTCATGCGGTTAAGCCGCAAGAGATTTTAGCATTGACCTTCACTGATAAAGCTGCCATGGAAATGGAAGAGCGCGTGGACATGCTGACGCCGTACGGATTTAATGATGTATCAATACATACATTTCATGCATTTGGTGATCAAATCCTGCGTGAACACGGGTTGGAAATCGGATTACCAGCGGATTTTACGGTCCTAAATGTATCTGAATCAATGGTCTTTTTTTGTGATCATTTGTTTGAGCTGCCGTTGTCGATCTACCGGCCATTAGGCAATCCTATGCGCTATGCTCATGCTGTTCTTGCCTTATTCAGCAGGTTAAAGGATGAAGATATATCAAGTCAAGAATATCTGGCGTTTGCTGATGATTTAGTGAAAAAATCAGCGCATCAACCGCAGGCTGAGGAAGATATTCTGTATGCCCAACAGCAGTCAGAACTGGCACAAACCTATGCAGCATATGAGGATTTAAAAATTTCACAGGGGTATATTGATTTCGGTGATCAGGTGACGCGCACATTGCAGATATTGCGCACCCGGCCGCATATTTTAAAAAAATATCAACAGAAGTATAAAATTATTCTTGTTGATGAGTTCCAGGATACTAATTATGCACAGTTTGAACTGCTCCGTTTAGTATCTGCCCGGGTGCGATCTCTTATTGCTGTCGGCGATGATGATCAGGCTATTTTTAAATTCCGCGGAGCCTGTCTTTCGAATATTTTAAATTTTAAAAAAACATATCCGAATCTGGCGTATGTGGTCTTTACCGAAAATTACAGGTCTTCACAGACTATTTTAAACACCGCGTATCGGCTTATTCGGCATAATGATCCGGACCGGTTAGAGATGCGGGAGGGAATCGATAAAAAACTGCATGCACAGATTCCGTATGGGCCGGCGGTCCAGAGCTTTGATTTTCTTAATTTAACCGAAGAAGCAGACTGGGTAGCTGATAAAATAGCAGAACTTCTTAAAAGCCAAAACTATACATTTAAAGACTGCGCCATATTAGTCCGTGCTAATCAGCATGCTCATGCATTCTTAAAAGCATTACAGTACCGGGGCATCCCCTGGTATTTTTCCGGGAATACCGGTTTATATACGCGCGAAGAAATACGTTTGTTACTTTCTTTTTTACGTATTATGGCAGATCCTGATGATTCCCCCAGCTTATATTACCTGGCAAATTCGACTTTATATAAGATCAATCCGGCAGATATCGCATTGCTTAATGCATCTGCACAAAAGAAATCCAGATCGTTATGGTATATGTGCATCCATGAAGAACTGTTTGATGCAATCGGTATACAGGCAAGCTCACAAAAAGCAATTGCACAGTTTACGAAAGATTTGCAGCATTATTTTTCATTGACCAAAGAACTTTCCGTTGGAAAATTAGTCTATGTATTCTTAAAAGAAAACGGCATACTGCGCGGCTTGGCAGACATACAAACTATACATGATGAATTAAAAGCAAAAAATATTGCAAAGTTTTTCTCAATTATTCGTACCTTTGAAGAGATCTCGCAATATGACCGGGTCTCAGATTTTGTCCGTTACATTGATTCTCTTATTGAAGCAGGAGATGATCCGCCGACGGCGGAAGCTGAAATTGATTTTGATGCGGTTAATGTCCTGACCTGTCATAAATCAAAGGGATTGGAGTTTAAGGCGGTCTTTATGGTCTGTTTAGTGGAAGGCAGGTTCCCCACGCGCAAACAAGGGGAATCAATCCGCATGCCCGATACTCTCGTGAAAGATATTGTGTTTGAAGGAGATTATCATATTCATGAGGAACGCCGGCTTTTTTATGTGGGCATGACGCGGGCGAAAGAATATTTGTTTTTCTCATCTGCGCAGGATTACGGAGGTAAACGGGTGCCAAAGCAAAGCAGATTTGTTCTGGAGGCGCTTGATCTTCCTAAACGAAACCAGGAAAACTCAAAACAAAATCCGTATCAGCAGATCGAACTTTTTGCACCGCCGACTGCGCAGCAGGCAGATACGTTGATTCTTAAACCCCTGTCAGAAACGGAAGCTGTTACGCTTACTCCCTATGCGATAGATGATTATCTAACCTGCCCGTTAAAATATAAATATATCCATATTATTGGTATTCCGCTTCTTAAAAACCATGCGATTGTCTATGGATCTGCGCTGCATGAAGCCTTGCGTGTTTTTCATACGGCTCAGGTAAATCAAACGGCTGTTTCCATTACCGAACTTAAAAGGGCGTTTGAGGAGTATTGGATAAGCGAAGGTTTTATCAGCAGAGAGCATGAGGAACTGAGAAAAGCTGCGGGCAGGAAAGCACTTGAAAATTATGCTGCCTATGCGGAAACACAAAAGTATACTATTCTGGGTATTGAAGAGAAGTTTAAATTTATGATAGGTCATAACCGTATCAGCGGCAGATGGGACTTATGTATTGGGGATAAAGGAAGCATCTCTATAATTGATTTTAAAAGCAGTGAAGTTCACCGTCAAAAAGATGCTGACGCTAAAGCGCGGGGAAACAGACAGCTTTGTTTGTATGCTTTAGGATATGAGTCGAAATATAATAAGCTGCCGGATAAATTACAGTTATTTTTTCTCGGGTCAAATTTAATCGGCAGCACTGAACCTTCAATGAAGAAATTGGACAAGGTAAAAGAAGAAATTGCGGCCGTTGCCCAGGGCATTAGATGCCGGGAATTCCCGGCCACCCCTGGATATCAGGTATGCACCTATTGTGCTTTTCAGGATATATGCTCGAAGGCGGGATTGTAGTATATAATGTCAGGAGATAATCTGTCCACTCAGGAAAATTATTTTAACGGTTTTTTGGTGAAAAAAAATCGGATGTCCGAGAACTCGGTTGAAAAAGTCGATGACTTTTTCAACCTCAGACAGCTCGGACACAGTTTCCGATTTTATTTCACCAAAAAACCTAAAAATTTTGTTCGTTCCCAGATTATCCCCCGGCATTATTGGATAGTGTAAATAAAAAAACGGGGATACTCCACAAGGAAAAGATTGATATAATACGCTGGATGTTCTAGAATTAATTCGGGGCTTGTGTTTCGTAATGTGATATTAATTTTTGAATTTTAGGGTTTGTTTCTATTTTCGAAATTGTTTAGTATTTCGATATTCGAATTTCGAATTTGGTTTAAATTCATGGAACTATTACTGATTGTTTTATTAATTATTGTTATATGTGCGCTGGTCTGGGGGATTGTTGAGTTCCGCAGGATGCAGTCGGAGTTTAAGGGCAAGGTTTCTGCTGAACAGTCTCTGGTTTTACTGCAGCAGCAGATGGGACATGTGCGGGACACCTTGGATTCTCAGATGGAAATAGTGCGCAAACAGCTGATGGATTCAGGTAAATCAGTTGAAGAGCGTCTCATCTCTACCTCAACCATCTTCGGTGATATGAAAAAAGAAATCGGGGGTTTAGGTAAAGCTGCCGAACAGATACTTAATGTCGGTAATGATATATCTTCTTTGCAGGAGCTTTTAAAATCTCCTAAGCTGCGCGGTGGATTGGGAGAGTATTTTTTAAGCCAGATCTTACACCAAGTTCTGCCTCAAGACCATTTTATTGAACAGCACCAGTTTGCTTCGGGTGAAACCGTTGATGCGGTTATTAAGCTTGGCGATAAACTGCTTCCGGTTGATGCGAAATTCCCGCTGGAGAACTTCCGCCAGATGATGATGGCTGCAACGGATGAAGAACAGGCGAGCGTTCGTAAAAACTTTGTGGCTGATGTAAAAAAACATCTGCATGCGATTGCGGGTAAATATATCGTTCCCGAAGAAGGTACCTATGAGTTTGCGTTTATGTATGTACCGGCTGAAAATGTTTATTACGAGCTTATTTCGGGAAAAGATATCTATGAACACATCAATGAGCTGTGTTTTGCAAAAAAAGTCTTTCTGGTTTCGCCGTCTACCTTATATGCGCATCTGCAGATCATTCTGCTGGGTCTTAAAGGGCTTAATGTTAATAAAAATGCGAAGGTAATACTTGACCGCATGGCGCAATTAAAATGCGATGTTGACCGGTTTACTGATGATTTTTCGCTGATCGGTAAACATATGAGCAATGTCCGGTCAAAATATGACGATGCCGAGAAACGGCTTGTCCGATTAACCGAAAAAATAAATACCTTTGATAAAAGCTGACCGATTTAAAATGCGATAAAAACTTGAAATTTTATTTTGTTTGTACTATAATTTTTTTAAAATTATCGGCTTATTTGGGGATATATGATTAAAGTTGAAAATCTTTCCAAAAAATATGACCGGGCCATTGCGGTCAATGATATTTCTTTTGAAATTAAAAAGGGTGAAATAGTCGGTTTTTTGGGGCCCAATGGCGCCGGAAAAACAACGACCTTGCGTATGTTAACCGGCTACTTAAAACCCACGTCCGGATATGTTGAAATGTTCGGGATGAATATTGATCTAAATCCATTAGCCTTCCGCACGCATATCGGATACCTGCCTGAGCTTAATCCTTTATATGAAGAAATGGAAGTACTGGAATATCTTGAGTATTTCGGTCATTTACGTAAAATCACAAAGGATATACTGCGGAAACGGATAAAAACAGTGGTTGATTCCTGCGGTTTAGGGGATGTAGTGGGCAGAGATGTCGGCCAGCTTTCTAAAGGATTTAAACAACGATTAGGGTTAGCGCTTGCCATCCTTCATGATCCGGATATTTTACTTTTGGATGAACCGACTTCAGGGCTTGATCCGAACCAGATCCGTGAAATCAGGAGTCTTATTCAAGAACTCAGGAAAGAAAAAACCGTGGTGCTGTCCACCCATATTCTGCAGGAAGTCCAGGCCAGCTGCAGCAGAGTGCTTATTATTAACCGGGGGAAGATCGCTGCTTCGGGTACAACCGATGAACTGCGGGATATGGTCATGGGCAAGGAAATGATCCGCCTGCAGTTAAAAGGTGTGAATCAAGATGTATCAGCTTCCTTAAAAGAGATTGAAGGTGTCGGATCAGCCCGCCAAATCGGGCATGAAGAAGGAATCGGCACTGAATATGAGATAGAAAGCAATGTGGAATATGATATACGGGAAAAAATATTTACCCGTGCAGTTGAACAAAAATGGATTATCTTAGAAATGCACCGGCAGGCGGCAAATCTTGAAGAGATATTCAGACGTCTTACTCAGGACGGATCATGAACATACAAAACTATACTCAGACCATGAGAACCATCGCGGTAAAAGAAATCAGAGGATTTTTTAATTCACCGGTTGCCTATATTGTTATTATGGTGTTTTTACTTCTAGCGGGCTGGTTTTTTGCCTCGCCCATCTTTCTTATTAATCAGGTAACCATTGAACATCTGCTGGTTAATATTCCTTTATTGTTTATTTTTATAATTCCTGCGATTACGATGCGCCTATTCGCTGAAGAGTTTAAAATCGGCACCATCGAATCGTTGTCAGTTCAACCGATCGAAGATTATGAAGTAATTATCGGCAAATATGCCGCAGCTGTTTTTCTGCTTGCCGTTTGTATTGCCGGCACCTTAATACATCCGATCAGCCTTATGATGTTAGGAAAACTTGATTGGGGGCAGGTCTTGTGTTCGTACCTGGGGCTTATGCTTATGGGAAGTTCATATATTGCCATGGGTATTTTTGCCTCTTCCTTAACACGCAATCAAATCGTCGCATTTATTTTTGGATTTTTATTTTGTTTTGTTTTTTTTATTTTCGGCAAAATTATATTTTTTATGCCGGGCATTTTAAAAAACATTATTAGTTTTTTAAGCATGGATACTCACTTTGACAATATTGCCAAAGGGATTATTGATTTACGGGATATGCTGTATTATGTAAGCATCATTGGGGCATTTTTGTATGCAACACTTCTGGTTGTAATTAACCGGAGATGGAGATAAATAGGACCGTGGTTCGTTGTTCGTTGTTCGAAAGTCAAAGGCAAAGTCAAATACAAAGGCAAAGGCTACGTCAAAGGCGAAGGCAGAATTAGCATGAAAAAAGAGAAACTGCAGTCTTCTGTTTTATCTGTTTCGGGATTTCTGGTGTTTTTGGGGATTCTGGCTGCGGTTAATTTTATTGCCGGATTTATATTTTTTCGGCTGGACCTCACCAGCAACAGGATCTATTCATTATCGAAGTTCAGCAAACAACTGGTTAAATCTTTAGATGACCCGGTCATTATTAAAGCATATTTTTCAAAAGAACTGCCTCCGCAGTATGATGCATATAAAAAATATCTTCAGCAGCTTTTAGACGAGTATAAAGTCTATTCTAAAGGAAATGTAACCGTAAATTTTGTCAGATATGATGATGATAAAAAATTTGAAATGGAAGCACAGCGCCAGGATATTCCGCCGCTTCGATTTGATCAGATGTCGCATGATAAATATGAAGTGCAGGTTGCGTATATGGGGCTGGCGATTCATTATATTGATAAACGGGAAGTAATCCCGGTTATAAAAAGCATTCAAGGCTTGGAATATGATATCACCAGCAGAATCAGAAGATTGGTTTCCAGTGAAAAAACCAAAGTAGGGTTTTTAACCGGACATGGGGAAATAGATATTTTTGAAGGCCAGGATGAATTACAAGAAATTGTCGAGCGGGATTATGAGATTTTTAAAGCTGACCTGCAGGGTGCAACGACTTTTCCGGCTGATATGGCATGTCTGCTGGTTATCGGGCCTGCCGAGAAACTTTCTGAGACCGATCTTTTTGCGGTCGACCAGTATCTGATGAACGGCAAACCGGCGGCCGTATGCGCCGGATTAAAAAAGGCGGATTTAGACAGCTTCAGGGTTGAAACGCCTGCTGAAGGTTTAGGAATAGAAAATTTAACTGCTCATTACGGGGTTATCTTTAAAGAAGGATTAGTTATTGATCCGCAGTGCCAGCGTATAGCAGTTACCCAGCAGCAAGGATTTTTTTCAATTCAAAATATTGTTGATTTTATGTATGTTCCCCAAATTGTAAGAATTTCAAATGACAACCCGATGATTAAAGATTTAAACTCATTAAGCCTTCCTTTTGTTTCACCGTTAGAGATTAATCTTGATGCTCAGCCGGAGGTTACCGCTACCGAGCTGCTGAGCTCTTCAAAACACAGTTGGATACAGGAAAAAGTCGGTTCAATAAATCCTTTTGAGAGACTTGCTCCCCCGGAAGCAGGAATCCGAGGGGAAAAACTGCTTGGCGTAATTTTAGAAGGGAGCTGGAGAAGCTATTACAAAAAAAATACACCTCCATCTAACGTGGATACTGAACAGATTATCAAACAGGGCAGCAAGACGCGCCTGGTAGTTATCGGAACAGGTGCTATGTTTGAATCCGGCATGCCGGCAGAAAAATCAAATTTTACCTTTTTGGTGAATATGATCGATTGGTTAACCCAGGATGAAGGATTAATTGCGATTCGGTCAAAAGGAGTCGCCTATCAGGCAATAGAAGAATTATCATCTATTAAACGCACCGTGTTTAAATGGCTTAATATTCTGCTTATGCCGTTTGGCATAGCGGGACTCGGGCTTTTTACCTGGCGCCGAAGAAAAAAATACAAAGAACATATTGCATTAAAATATAAAGCAGGTGAATATGTCAATTAAAAATTTAATCCGCATGGCGGTTGTATTAAGCGTGCTCATCGGCGCAAGCCTGATTGTTCCTAAAATAGTTTACCGGAAATCCGGCACCGCGGTTTTCTCAGCAATTGCTCAAGATCAATGGACAAAAATCATTATAAATAAAGCACAGGATGAGATTACATTGTCGCGCACCGGCAGTATATGGCAGGTCAGCCAGTCTTCCTATGTGTATCATGCAGACGTTAGTTCAACAGCGAGTTTGCTTGATGCGGCAGGAGAACTGGTGCTGGGTGATGTTATTTCAAGCAATCCGGGCAGACACGAGGTTTTTCAGGTTACTCCCATGCTGGGTACCCGTATAAGACTCTTTTCAACGGACCCGGTTAATCCTTATGCTGATTTTTATCTGGGGAAATCAACCCCTGATTATACAAGCTATTATCTGCGCTATGAGGGAGAGAATAAGGTATATCATTCAAGCGGGTTGTCTTCCTACGTAGTTGCTAAGAAGTTTGACCGATGGCGCAACAGGTCACTTGGAATAAAAGATCGTGAATTGATTGATAATATAGAATTCTCGAAAGATCAGCTGCTCTATGCGGTTATGTTGGATGGAGATAAATGGAAATACGACGGCAAAGAAGTTGATCAAAACGATATGAATTCACTCTTAGGCCAGGTTGCCTCAATTAATGCGGTTGATTTAGTTAAACCTGATGAAGAAGATGGAATTGCTAAATCTTTTGCTGATGCAGCCGCTAAGATTATGATTTCTGAGGCAGGCAAAAAACATAAGATTACCCTGTATCCTATTACCCTGTATCCTATTACCAAAAAGAAAGACGGCAAAGAGCAGGTTGAAAAATATTATGCGGTAAAAGAAGATGAACCGGGTATTTTTATTTTAAATAATCAAATCTTTGAGAACATAACAAAAAGTTTTGAAACCATCAAGCAGTCCTCGGAAAAACCTCCTCAAGAAGAAGCCGAAGGAAAATAATATCAGGAAATGATTTTATTCGCTCCGGGTTTACCCCCACACCAAATGGGTGTAGAGATTTTGCCATAAATTGAAATCTATACCCATGGGGTGAAGAATTTAATATTTCGTGAAAGGATGGTGACTCATTTGGTGTGGGGGTGAATTCGTTCCCAGATTATTCCCCGGCATTATTGGATAGTGTAAATAAAAAAACGGGGAAACTCCAGATTATTGAATATTGCATTGTATACCTGTTATATTGCATAATAATGCATATGCATGAAAAAATCGAAGTACTTGTCATTGATGCTGATGCCAACATGACCCTGCAGCTTAAAACTGCTCTTGAGTATAAAGGGTACATTGTATTTATATCTTCAACCATTAATAATGCCCGCGGTATAATCACTAAATATTCTCCCCACTTAATCGTTTTTGATATTGCAATTAAAGGTGAAGATGGATTTGCATTTTTACGTGAACTTAAAACTAATATTATGTTTCAACATATCCCGGTCCTTATTTTATCTGAGCAGAATGAATTAGAAGACCGCGTGAATGGGCTTGAAGGAGGTGCCGATGATTATGTCGGGAAACCGTTTGATTTAGCGGAACTTTTAGCACGTGTGGGCACCATTATAAAAAGACATTATTATAGTTTGGATGCTAATCCATTAACCAGATTGCCGGGTAATTTAAGTATTATGCGTACCATTGAGACCCGGCTTTCGGAGAAAAAATTAGTGGCGATTACCTATTTTGATTTAGATTATTTTAAAGCTTTTAATGATGTATATGGTTTCAGCAATGGTGATGATGTTATCAGGCACACATCCCGCATTATTTTAAGCGCCGTTCATGATTTTGGAAATCCGGATGATTTTGTCGGTCATATCGGCGGGGATGATTTTATTGCGATCTCAACACCTGAAAAGATTGATGTGATCTGCCTTGATGCCCTGCAGAAATTTGATGCCACAATTATTAATTTTTATTCACATGATGATCAGGAAAAAGGGCGGATTATAATCGAAGACCGGCGCGGTAAGATTAAAGAATTCCCCATTATGTCTATTTCAGCGGCAACCGTAACCAATGAATATAAATCAATAAAGCATATCGGTCAAATCAGTGCGATAGCAACTGAATTAAAAAAATATGCAAAATCATTCAAGGGAAGCTGTTATGTGAAGGATCGGCGTGATAACGTACAAGGCGGCAGTGCATTAGTATACGGCGGTAAGTCAAACTCACCTGATGAAGTATCTGAAACCCGTGAAGAAGAGGTTGGATATTTGGAAGAATTAGATAAAATACTTATGGATAGAGCTTTAAGTATTTTATTTCAGCCGATTATGAATGTGAGTGATGAGACTATTATCGGCCATGAAGGTTTTTGCCGGGGTCCGGTCGGCAGTTATCTTGAACAACCGCAGAATTTGTTTCGTTTGGCGCGTAAGATAGATAAAGTGAAACTTCTCGATCAGATTGCGCGCGAAAAAGTTATTTCTGTTGCCCGGGAGCTTAAGGAAGAATTATTATTGTTTATTAATGTCCTGCCGGAATCATTAAGTGATCCTGAGTTCCGCAGCGATAAATTTTTACGGCATATCGACCGAGAGCCGGGAAGCATTGTATTTGAGATCAGCGGGATAGATACCAGCCTTTCTTTTTCACAGCATCTTAAAGCCATGCGGTTTTTTCAGGAAAAAGGTTTTAAAATAGCAATTGATAATGTGGGTGCCGGAAAAGTGCTGGGGCTCGGAATGATCGCCGAAATTAAACCATCATTCGTTAAACTTGATATTTCTTTAATGAGAGGAATTGATAAAGATTCAGTCAAACAGCAGACGTTACGCGCATTGTTAGCTGTCTTTAAACAGCTCAATATAGATGTTATTGCGGAAAAAGTTGAATATAAAGATGAGCTTGATTTCCTGGTCTCTTTGGGTATTTGCTACGTCCAGGGGTATTTATTTGCAAAACCAGAACGTATTGATAAAGACAGTTCATCTTGATTTAATCATATCAGAGAGAGAATGCCGGTAAAACCTGCCTGATTTTTCTCCCAGCGTCCAGAAATATTTTCCATCCCAGGTAATACCGATTAATGTATCAGCATTATCTGCAAAATCCCGGGGTTGATATGAAGCAATAACTGAAAGATTTCGATCAGTACGGTGCCGGTAGATTTTTCCGGTATCGCGGTCGCAGCTCCATAAGGTATCTCCATCCCATAGCAAACCTGAGGGTGAACTGCCGGGAGAAGCATATGCGGTGATAACGCGTAAATCGGCATCAATTTTATGACGGTAAATTCTTTGAGAATCTGCGTCGCATGTCCACATATAGGTGCCGTCCCAGGCCAGTCCTGAAGGAGTATTGCCCGGATATCCATACACTGATTCTATGATATGTCCATTATCAAGTTTTAAACGGTAGATTTTTTGTGCCCAGGTATCACAGACCCACATGCTGCCTTCAGCCCAGGTTATACTGGCTGGAATAATGCCCTTGAGCGCAATGGTGCGGCCTATTTCAGAGATATGCTGTGAACGGTGTTTAAAAATCTTTTTTGAAAACCAATCAGCCGACCAAAAAGTGAGGCCATCCCAGATAAGCGCTGAAGGATTATGTTCAGGTGAAGCAAATGAAGGATCGATTGTTTTGTGGATAACAGATGAAGAAAACTTCCCATAATAGTTTTTCCCGATAAATAGTGCAGCCAAACATGCAGCAATAATAGAAATACGTATGCCGACTCGAAGAAGAACATCCATCTTCCTCGACTTCTTCAATGTATGTTCAGATTCATCCAGAGCTGTATTTTTTTCCTCAAGCACTGCATGCGGTTCAGGAAGATTTGGAATAAAATTAAAATGAGTCGGCACCCGGGGGATGTGAAGCTCATCCCCGGAGAGCTGCGCCTGCTGTGTTTGTTCTTCCATCTGATGAATAGTGTTTTTTAGATCAGTTATGGTTGAATCATGCTGTGTAAGTTTCTCCTGCAATAATTCCTTTTCCTTCGTAAATGTCAGTTCGAGCTGCTGCTTTTCAGTACGCAGAGAAGCGCATGTTTTTTGAAGCATTTTAAAATCTTCTTGTGCAGTTAAAGATTTTGACCCGGCATTGATTGATTCTGCTTTAAAGGTATTAAATGTCTGCTCGATTTGAGCATATTCTTTTTGTATGTTCGCTGCTTTTTCCTGAGCGGTTTTATATAAGCTCTCTGCGGAGCGTATCTGGTCTTCCAATGTTTTATTACGCTCCTGCAGTTGTTCAGCTTCTCTTTTAAAAATGACCAATTTTTGTGCTTCTTCGAGAGCGGTTTTAAGTTTTCCTATTTCGTTTTCCTGTGTATCCAGCAGGGTTTGTTTTTCCTGTATTTCAGCCTGCAGGATGCTGAAACGCTGTTTAGGAAACTCTTTCTCAAGATACGAAACATGTTTGGCATATTGAATGATCTGCTGCTGAAAATCATTGATTAATTCGGATTCATGCTGAATATGGTCATTCTGCAGGATGTTCATCTCTTCAATGGTTTTTTTGAGGAGATCCCGCGAAAAAGATATTTCTGCGAGCCATTGTTTCTGTGCGTTAAGCCGTAAATCTTCGGTTTCTTTTATTTGATCAGACAAGTTTTTCATCTCATCTTCTTTCCGGATGAGACGGCCCTGCATCATCATAATCTCTTCATCTTTGCGTTTTAAAATCAGCAAATTCTCTGCGCGTTCTTTATTAAATATCTCATGCATGTTAGTCGATAACGTGAGATCAGCCCCATTTTTTTGCGCATGAATCTTTTCTGAAATATTTTGCGCGTTACGTAACGATTCTTTAAGATCTTCAATGCGCTGATCATACTCTTTGATTTGTGAGGCATAAAATAAATCTTTTTCTTTAAGCCTTTCACTAATTGACTGCGCAGCCTCTTGTTTAATATGTTCGATTTGTTTATCTTTCTCATATTCAACCAGGCGCAGCTGCATGGCAGCATCCGATGCAAATGCTTTTAAATTTTCGATTTCTTGTTTTTTCTCTTTGAGCTCTTGTGAAATCGGTTTAATTTCTTTTTCAACAACTTCCAGGGCTTTTTTGAGTTTAATATGTTCGGGAGATATGCGGGACTTTTGGTAAAAAGATTTTTTGGCATCGTATAAAATATCTTCCCAAGTATTCATAATCTTAATGGCGGGGACATTCCTCGGAGAGGTGTGTCCCCATTTAATGGCGGGGACATTCCTCGGAGAGGTGTGTCCCCATTTAATGGCGGGGACATTCCTCGGAGAGGTGTGTCCCCATTTAATGGCGGGGACATTCCTCGGAGAGGTGTGTCCCCATTCCTTATTCCTTTCTTACCGATCTTTTAAGAACAGATTTAATGCGTGCCTGCAGTTCATCTTGTTTAAACGGCTTTAATATATAATCGTCAGCGCCGATTTCTAATCCTTTGGTTTGAGCAGGGGGAGATTTACGTATGGTCAGCATAATAACAGGTAAATCTTTAAACAGCGGATTAGCACGGATTTTTTTGCATGTGGTATATCCGTCCATATGCGGCATATTGATATCAAGCAACACCAGATCAGGCTGTATGTGAATAATTTTTTCTAATGTCTCTTTACCGTTCTGAGCTTCGGTAATTTCATATTCACTGCCTTTTAAAGCAATACGAATTAAGTTTCGATAATCCATTTCATCATCTGCGATCAGAATTTTTGTTTTCATTGCATCCTCCTTAACATTCCTCGAAGAGGTGTGCTTGCCCGCCTCTGGAGGATCCTCATTCTTTTTTTGATAATCACAAGCATTATACTTTATTTAATACTGCCGAATCACTTGTTTTAAGCGTAAAATAAAATGTAGTTCCTTTTCCCAGGCGGCTGGTGACCCAAATCTGTCCGCCATGGGCTTCAATTATGCCTTTTACGATTGATAAGCCTATCCCGGTGCCGCGCATATCAGCGCGATTTGACTGAACCTGTTCAAATTTATTAAAAATCCGTTTGAGATCATCCGGCGGAATTCCGGCACCGGTATCAGATACAGAAACACGTATAACGTTTTGCCCGAAATGAGGGGCTTTAGATCTGCTCATTTCCTGGGCATCAATGCAAATTCTTCCGTTTGCAGAAGTAAATTTAAGTGCGTTGCCTAGCAGGTTGCTGAATACCTGATCCAAACGTTCAGGATCAACGTGTATCTTCGGAAGGATAGATGAAATTTTTGAGGTCAGGTGTATTCCTTTCTGGCCTGCTTGTGTTTGAAAATTATCAACTGCCCGGTTTGCTATTTTGTCTAATGATGCTTCAGTGATATGAAGGGTAAATTTATCCTGCTCAATGCGGGCAATATCTAATAAATTATCTATAAATGTTGAAAGCCGCTGCAGATTCGGGGGAATGCGGCTGATATGTTCTTTAAGTTCAGGGGGTATATCGGTGCTCTGCTCCAATATTTCAATATAACTTTTAATCGCGCCCAGCGGGGATCGCAATTCATGCGTCACATTAGAGATAAAATCATTTTTCATCTGGTCTAATTCCTGCAGTTTATCACCCATTTTATTAAATTCACCGGCCAGCCAGCCTAATTCATCGTGTGACGAGCAGTGAATCCGGTGATCAAATTGTCCGGCGCCGATCAAGGAGGCCCCTTCGGCGAGTTTTTTAATTGGTTTCATCATATGGAGTGCAAATACGAATGATCCGATAATGCCGATCAAAATCGCACCGCATGCAACAATAATGATTATCTGCCGCATCTTGCGGAGAACCGAAGATAATTCTTTTTCTAAGACGGCAGCCGAAAAACCGATTTGTGCGGTCCCCACAGATTGGTTGTCAATTTTCACCGATCTTGAAAAATCAACGATTTCATCTCCTCCCGGGCCGAGCGTCTCACGTATTAAATAACCGCTCGGATTTTTTACGCCTTTTTTCCCCAGTTTCCGCGTGGCAAAATAAATCATTTCATCCTGCCCGGAAGAAATGATTGACCCGTCATTCAAGTGGAATAAAATATATACAATACTCGGGTTGGTCTGCTGTAATACGGATGAGAAATCAAGCAAGACCAGCCGGTCGTCAAGAATAATCGCATCTTCACAGATTTTAACGTAGCTTTCAAAGAGGACTGATTGACTCTCCTTTTTGTTTTCAACAAGGAGTTTTTTGTCGAAAAAAAACAAGGTGGCGCTGATGCTGCCGATGACCAGCACAACCAGAAAGCTTGACATAATAGAAAGTTTCAATTTCATGCTCATACGATCGATTCTCCGGGCCGGTGTGTTTTACATGTAATCTATTATTATCATGCGGGATAAAGAAGTAAAACGAAAGCGAAAATCTTGCGAAATCTAAATTTATCTTGACTGCGAATTAATAATGTTATAAAAAGTTAATGAAAGGGATGAACACAAATGCTCATTATAAAATTAATTAAAAAATTCGTAAAACTTCTTAATTCTGATGCAAGTCCTAATCAGATGGCTTCAGGTTTTGCATTAGGGTCGATTATCGGCCTGACGCCGTTTTTCAGCCTGCATAATATTGGCATATGGATATTAGTTTTTCTCCTTAAAGTTAATGTTGCATCAGCATTTCTCGGCGTTGCCGTATTCAGTCTGGCCGGGTTTTTTCTTGATCCGCTCGCAGATAAGATCGGGTATATGGTCCTTTCGCAGAGCCAGGCACTGCATGGGTTATGGACCGCCATGTATAATATGCCGATAATTCCCTTTACCCGGTTTAATAATACATTGGTAATGGGCAGTTTTATTATTTCGATTGTCTTGTTTGTCCCCATTGTTTTGTGCATGAAATATTTTGTGGTGTATTATCGGAAGCATCTGCAGGCGCGATTACAAAAATTACGGGTCTTTCAACTGCTGAAAACGAGTAAATTGTATCAGTGGTACGTAAAATTTATTGGATAAGGGTGTTAGTATGATCCGCTGGAAAGCATGTATTCCTGTTGTTATTATAGTGACGGCAGCAGCCATAGTATATGTATTTTTCATAGATACGATTGTAAAGAAGGTTATCATTACTGCGGGTCAGGGAATCTTTAATGCAAAAGTTGAAGTGCGTGACGTAGACGTATCGCTTAAAAATTCTTCATTGAAAATTCAGGGTTTGGTAATAGCTGATGAAAAAGAGCCGTTTACCAACCTTTTGGATATCGGCTCAATTATAATGGACATACGCACGCTTCCGGTCTTGGAGAAGAAGTTTATCATTGATGAGGTCTCCGTTCAAAAACTGACCTGGGGAACTAAGCGCACTGCATCCGGTGCATTGCCGAAAACGTTAAAAAAAGAAAAAAAGGCAAAGAAGGAAAGTAAAGACCAGGAGTCAAAGCCTTCCGCATTTAAATTTCCTCTTGATAAGCTTAAAGGGCTTGGCAAAAAGGTTGATGTGAAGAAACTTATCGATGTTGATAATCTTGCGGCGGTAAAGGAAGCACATGATGTTCAAGATCAAATCAAAGAAAAAGAACAGCGATGGCGTCAAGATGTTGATACATTCAAAGGCTATGAGGCGGAAGTCAACGCAATCGGCGATGAATTGCAGCAGCTTAAAACGATTACAAAAATTAGTTCGCTGGAAGATATACAGGCGGCTAAAGATAAAATTAAAAAGTTAAAAGATGCGCGCAAAAGATTAGAGGATATGCAGAAAGAAATCATCACGGCAAAAGATAATTTGAGCAAAGAAACCCAGTTCTTAAAAAACAACATTAATCAGTTGGATGCGTTAAAAAATAAGGATTATAAAGATATTATTAATTCCTTGGGATTCGGCTCGTTAAGCCTGGGTAATATCGGCAATGCATTGTTTGGTCCATTGGTGATGAATAAGATTAATGCGGTCATATCATGGACTGACAACATAAGAGCGATGATGCCGAAAACAAAGACTGCCAAGGCTCAGACTCTTGAGCGAAAACGCTTAAAAGGGAGAGATATCTTATTCCCGAAGAAAAAAGGATTACCCGGTCTCTTGGTGAACACGGTTTCTTTTAGCGCACAAGCTCCGGAAGAATCAGAGGGGCCTAAGCTTAAGCTTCAAGGTACTATTAAAAATATTACCTCAAATCCTGCATTACTGGGCAAGCCCATAACACTCGCCAGTGAAGGCCAATTTGCAGGGATGAAAGATTCAAAACTCGTTATTAATGGAAGTATGGATTATACTACGGATATTCCTAAGGAGACGTTTACATTTGATGCAGAGGGGCTTAATTTGCAGGGGACCATGTGGTCGTCAGGCGGTGAATATATGCCTGCGGGAATAGAAAAAGGGGCTGCTTACATCAATGCCCAGTTAAAACGAGTCGAAAAAACAATTGATTTCAGCATAAAGGCTCAAGCGCAGAATATAAGATTTATGCCGCTTGAAATGAAACAAACAGATCAGGCAAAAGATATTATGAATGAGATATTTTCCGGTATCCGAACAGTCGATCTTGCCGGAAGTATTTCAGGGATCCCTCCGGTGGATTTGAATGTTTCACTTACATCAAACCTTGATGATATCGTTGCACAAAGGCTTAAAGAAGTTTTTGGCAGGGAGATTGAAAAACAGAAAGCTTTGGTTAGACAAGAACTGGATAATATAGTGAATGCAAAAAAGAAGGAATTGCGGGGAGATTTAGAGGGCAGGAAAAAAGAATATCAGGATAAGTTCTTAGGCAGCGAAAGTATGGTGCAGGAAAAAATTGACCAGGCAAAAGGAGCTGTTGAAAAGGAAGAAGATCAAATTAAAAACTATACGAAAGAAAAGACCAAGGAAAGCACGGATAATATACAAAAAGATCTAAAAGATCAGTTTAAAAAATTATTTAAATAACCGGGGATATTATGCCTCCCATACGGTATCAACCGCAGGGCGATGATGGTGCAAAGCCATATTCATTTCAAATAGGCGAGCGGGAATTTATTATTTATGAAATAATAGACCAATGGTACGGCACAAACCGCCATTTTTATAAAGTGCGCGCTGACGACGGGAACATATATATATTAAAACATTCTTCAATGACTGATATCTGGGAACTTGAATATTTTAAGCGTGAAGATTTAACACGGCAGCATTAGCATCTTTCAGCTGTATCTGCTTATTCTTTCTGCAACTAATCTCTCTTGACAGCTTCAATTTGTATTGTATTTTAGAGATAAATCAGCCGCTCCAACAGCCCGCTCATCTAATCTGTAAATAAATTGTAAATGAATTGTAAATAAATTGTAATTATTCCCGCATATAAAATTTTACAAATATTTTACCTTATCTTAATACATCGTTAATCCAAACACCTTATACTTATAATAGATAAAGAAATAAGGGAAAAAAGGATTTTAACATGAACAAAAAATTAATTTTAATCAGTTTTCTTATTATCCATCTAATCGTCGGGAGCAGGCACGCTCTGCCCTTACTGGCGTCAAATGCAGGCAGCCATGGAGGAGTTGATGTGTACATTGAAAATTCTGCGATTCAGGCGCCGTTAATGTTTAATTATCTTATGTATCTCTTTATAGTGGAATGGGGTTGGGATGCGCAATATTCTTATTATACCAAGTTTATAGAGGAATATGTCAATCTGCGTATTAGAGATCATCCTGAGGATGAAGGGGGAAATCCTCTCGCACTAGACAGCCCGGTTATCCGCACAAAGGAAAATAATATATTTACCGTAAATTCAGAGGAAATATACAGTGATGGTGAATTAACGAATTTTTTAGATATTGTGCGTATCACCGATGAAAATGGTCAAGATGATATCGAAGAAGTTGCAGAAATTCCTGATCCAGACGTTAACAGCAGGTATAATGTGGTATTTAAAGATTATACTGATTGTGAGATTAGATCAGTCTTTCTGAAGTTTCCTCCGGCAGAAAATTATTCGATTGATTGGTCAACACTAACCTATCCCGTAATATATTCACCCTCTCCGAAAATAACAAATCTTTCAGCTGATTTAAACGGGAATGTAACCTCATATAATACAGGAAGCATTGCCTGGGAATATACCGGTCCAACCACTCTTGATTTGGGAGATTATAATTATGAGATTAAGATTGTTAATACTGATACCGGTGATGAAACAAGTATCCCCGGGCTTTCATCAGAGTATACAGGAGCATACAGTATACCGCCGGGGATAATTGATAATACATACGATTATGACATCTCACTTAAAACACGAGGGCCGGTTACGTCACTATGGTCTGAATATACTCAAATACATATTCCCTCGTATTCATTTGGATTTATTGATCTTCCTGAAGGCTCAACACCGGAAGACCCGTTTACCTATGCGTTGATGCTGAGCCTGCAGTTTGATCCCGGCATTTCATCGCAATATGTTGATAAGGTTAAAATCTGGGGGTCGATCAAGACCGGGGGAGGCACGCTGTCTTTCGATTATAACCAGTTGATTGACGTAGAACTCGATCCGGATGAAAACAATAATTGCACTATTCATGTCAGCTATATAGATAGTTACGGGTATGAATCTGCAGAAATCGTGAAAACATTACGGGTTGAGACTGCGTTAAGCGTCATTAATCTTATTCAGAGGAACTCATTGTATGAAGTTAAGCTGGGTTTCCAGGCAGGTAACCTGCCCCAGATGATGAGGTTAACCGGGGATATAACGGGTCCTCTGCAAAACAATTATATTGAGTTTCAGAATACGCTGAGTGTTCATGTAACCCCGTTCCCGGGTAAAAAAATCGTGCATGTTGATTACTGGAATACCAATAACGATTCACATGCATCAGCATCAGTTGAATTTGCAGCCGATCAGGTTGAGATCCCTATTATTTATGAACAGGGATCTGCTGAAGATCCCAGGGTGAGATTAATATTTTCAGAAACAGAGGTGCCGGTAAGTACGATGGAACTGACCGGTGATATAGCTGAACCCGTGCCGGGCGAGCGGATAGCATATGTTGAGGAGGCCGCGGTACGTTTAACGCCTGAGGCGGGAGACAAACATATCTATGTTACGCTGTATGATAGTGACGGCTATGAAGTAGGGCACGGCCGGCTGCAATTAACACTGGCGGTAAGTGATAATAGAATTGTAACGCAGGATAATCTGATCAGTCTAAGCCGGGGAATCGGCGCGCAATATAGTTTTTATATACAAAATCCCGGTGATGTTGAAATAAAAGTCTATGAAGTTACCGGTGAATTAATAAAGGAAATATACGAAGGGTTCTACCAGGGGGGAATCCTTCAAATTCAATGGGATGGCAGGAATGAGTCTGGCAAGAAGGTTGCTCAGGGCGTATATTTGTTGTTTTGTAAATACGGATCGACGAAAGAAATCAAGAAAATAGTAGTGAGTGATTAATATGAAAAAAATAATATGTGCATCAATACTATTAGCTTTAAGTTTGCCGGTGCATGCCGCATTTACCAAAGCGGACCGGGGAACTTCAGGCGCAAAATTATTAAAACTTTTCCCTGGTGCCCGTGCGGTCGGTATGGGAGAGGCTTATGTCGGATTAGCAGATGATGTATTGGCAGCCTTGTGGAATCCTGCCGGATTAACGCGTATAGCGCGGCCTCAAATTATGGCAATGCGCAATTTGTGGCTTTCAGGGATGAAAAATGACACGGTCGTCTGTGCGGTGCCCTTGGGCAGATACGGACAATCACTGGCTTTAAGTGTTCAGCAGTTTAATATGGGTGGTATTGATATTTATTCAGAAGGAGAACTAGTAAAGACATTTAAGCCGCGCGATACCGCGCTTGGCATTTCCTATGCCCGCATGATAGGATTGCTACGTTTAGGTGTTAATGTAAAAAGCATACATCAACAGTTCATTGATGAAACGGTGCGCGGCTATGCACTTGATTTGGGATGCATGTTTCGCAATACCCAGGATACCACCGGCATCGGCTTATCAGTCTCTAATATGGGGCCTGATATTGATGGTGACCCTCTTCCGTTAGGAATAAGGGCCGGTGTTATGCATAAATTCTTCAAGATGAGGAACTTAATCATTACGTTAGACGGCTATATGCCGAGAGATGATATGGGAAGTATGCATGCAGGAGCAGAATATCAAATAGATCTTTCCCAACGTTTTAAAACTTCCATGAGATGCGGATATAAAACAAAAAATATAAGTGATTTAGATATGCTCGCAGGATTGTCCGCCGGATTGGGGCTTGAGTGGAATGATGTTCGTTTAGATTATGTCTTTGTACCATATGGTGAACTGGGGAATACGCATCGGATGAATATTGGATACGTGTTCGGGGGTAAACATGAATTACGATATAAAGCTGAACGCGATTACCAAAAGAGCATGAGTATGTATAATCGAGGAATACTTTTAGACGCATCAAATACATTACGGCCTTACGAAGATAATCCGGCGCTCCACCAGCAGGCGTCGAAGCTTGCTTCTGTTATTAATGAAGAAATTGAGCAGGCGATTAATCCTGAAAGAATGTATACCCAGGCATATTTATTTTATAAGCGAAGAAATTTCCATCAAGCCAAAGAATTATTAACCGAAGCGCTTAAAATAGAGCCGGATCATGCGAAAGCAAAAAAATTAATGACCAGGGTCAGGCAATACCTGCTTGCGGCAAGCCGGGAAGAAAAGAAGAAAATAGAACTTGAGCAGAAACTCTTAGAAGAAAAAACAATTAAAACGCTCTTGTGGCGTGCATATCGGCAGTACCGGCAGGGCATGTATACAGAAGCAGTGCAAACATATGAACAGATATTGGAATTGCAGCCTGATAATACCACAGCATTGCAGGGAATTGAGGCGGTCAAAGGTGATATTGAGCGGCAGAAAAAGAAAAAGAAAACAAACACATCTGTTTCCAGCAAAGATAGTGAAAAACTTGATCTGCAGCAGGCCGATAAATTATATCATTTGGGACTCAAAGAATATCTTGAAGGTAATGTACAAAAAGCATCTGCATTGTGGGAAAAAGCTCTTCATTATAATTCCAATCACCAGCAGACCAAAAATGCCCTCCTTGACGCCAACCTGGAATAAATAGGGACAGCCATTTACATTGAAAAACTGAGCATAATGTTATAAACTGAAACTTAATGAAAGCTTTGGATAAATCTAACATTTTAACGAATACAGTTTGGATTGTTTTAGCTGTTACTTTCATGGTCCTTCCGTTTGTTCCTGATGAAAAACTTATCCGTTTAAAACTAGCATGGCTTGAAATGGGAGTTTTTACCGCCTGTGCGGTCTGGATAGTATGGTGCGGTCTTACTGCCCGGCTTGAACTGAACATATCTAAGATTTTTGTGCCCATAATGCTGTATGCGCTCTATTTTGCGGTACTATATTACGTATCGGACAATAAACATGTTTCATTAATGGAACTTAGGCGTGCGGTGCTTTGTATGGGGATATTTTTTGTTGTTTCTCAGCATATAACCGGCGTATCTTTGCAGAAGAAGTTACTTGGGCCATGGCTTATCAGTGCCGGTATTATTGCAGTTTACGGAATTCTTCAGCATACGGGAGGCATCGGAATCATTTCAGTTCCCAAAATGGACCGGATTATGGGGACATTCGGCAACCCTATATTTTTTGCAGCACATTTGTTGTTAACATTACCGATCATTGCATCTTGGTATGTTATTTCAAAGAGCAGGGTTATTAAAATAAGCCTTGTTTCTTTAAGTATTATTATGTTAACCGCATTATTTCTTACGCAGACCAGAGCTTCTTTTATAGCGGTTGCTGCAGGAACAGTGATATGGATCATATTAAAAGATTCTATATCAAACTGGAAAATTTTTACAATTGTTAGCGCAAAAAAATGGTTGTTAACCGGAGTTGTTGTAGTGATTATCCTGTTTCATATGGTCTTAGTGCATATGCAGCCAGCGTATAAGCATATGAATTCCACCGTTGTTTCGTATGCTCGGTATATGTTAATGCGCCAGCAGGCGCATGCGGTTATCTGGCGTGATACATTATCTATGTGGAAATCTTCACCCGTCTTCGGCAGAGGATTGGGCACCTTTCACATTTATTTTCCTGAATATGCGTCAGAAAAACTTAAAAAAATATGGCCTCAACATAAATATATTATTAATGATGCGCATAATGAGTATCTGCAGATTTTAGCAGAATCCGGTATCGTCGGATTTTCTCTGTTCTGGTGGATTATAGGGGCATATCTGTGGATCATATGGAAGCGCATATGCTCCGGGAGTAACCAGAGTACAAATTATGAAGAAAGAATCTGGGTATTAGGTATCGGCGTATCTGCATGCATGCTCCTGGTTCAAAACATGTTTTCGGTTGATATGCGTTTTGTAATATCCTCAGCGATGCTTTTTATGTTAATTGGCCTGGGTGTATCTGGCAGCCAAAAGATGGTCCATCTTGATTGGCGCAGGCACACTGCAGGTAGATGGATGTTATGTATATGTTTGGTAGGCATGGTGTTCATTACCGGTAAATCCGTGGTCGAACCATATATGGCGGAACGGGCCTTACTTGCTGAACCTGATTTTTTTGAAAAAAAAATATTAGAACCGGCAAAAACGCTTGAAGATCTGCATCAACTGGCAAAACAATATCCGGACAACTCAGCGGTGTTTGAAAAATTAGGCTGGGTATATGCAAAAGAAAAAAACTGGGAAGATGCATTAAAAAATTATAAAAAAGCAGTAGAGATAAATCCGCAATTATCCGGGGGATACAATAATCTGGGTAATATCTATTTTACGCTCGGGCAGCGTGCATATGCCATGACGTATTACACCCGCGCATTGGAAATAGATCCTCAATTGATTGATGCACAAATGAACTTAGGGATCTGCTATTATTATGAGGGAAGATTACAAGAATCAGCTGAGTGTATGAAAAAGGTCATTGAGCTTGATCCCGGCAATGCCAAAGCACGGGATATTTTAAAGAGGATGGTTGAATAATGAAAACGCAGATAGACTGCTTTCCCTGTTTCTTTAAGCAGGCCACCCTTGCCTCCCGTATGGCTGGAGGTGATGAAAAACTTCAAAAGAAAGCATTAATTGAAACTGCCGGATTATTGTATACAGCTCCTCTGGACAGGGATCCTCCGTATATTGCAACGGGTATTTTCCACAAAGTAAATGAAATTATGGGGACAACTGATCCGTACAGAAAAGTAAAAGACGATTATAATAAGATCGTTGCTGAAAAATATACAGATCTCATTAATATAATTAAAAAAGATACGGATCCATTGCGCGCGGCGGTCAAGCTTGCGCTTGCAGGCAATATTATTGATTTCGGCATATTAGAACAGTTCGATTTAGATGCGGTCATAGAGCAGACCATGAGTACCGTACCGGCCATAGATGAGTATCAGGCTATGAAACAGATGATAGAACGTGCACAAACGCTTTTATTCATAACTGATAATGCCGGCGAGATCGGATTTGACCGGCTCCTTATAGATGAAATACACCAGATTAATAAAGAGATCCGGATTACCGTTGCGGTAAAAAAAATCCCTATTATTAATGATGCTACCATTTATGATGCACAATTCTTCGGCATAGACGTAAAAAATAAGCTTATTGATAATGGTTCAAACCATATCGGAACATATCTTCCGTCCTGCTCATCTGAGATGATTGAAGCATTTACCCATGCTGATATGATTATTTCTAAAGGCCAGGCAAACTGGGAATCATTGGAAGAAAATGCCCCGGATAAGATGTGGTTTCTCTTAAAAGCAAAATGTAGGTGTGTTGCCGAATTTCTTAAAGTTAAGCTTGGAGATATTCTTATCGTGCGGGGCAGGCATGCGCGTTAATACGGCGAAGCATTACATACCAAAATGCGTTCATTTTAATATATGCGGCGGATGTCAATTCCGTAATCAGCAATATAACAAACAGCTTGCATTGAAGCAAAAAGATGTATCTGCGTGTTTGTCTGAATTTAATCATCCTAAGATAAACCATATCCTTGCCTCACCGCATATTAACTATTATCGGAATAAGATGGAATATGCCTGCGGCGTATGGGACGGCGTGCTCGTAGTGGGGCTGCGTGCACGGAATACGTATTTTAAAATTATACCATTAACACACTGCTATCTGCAGTCTGAACGGAGCGCGCAGATTATTTCTGCGATTTCTTCATCTGCGGTTAAGTTAGGCATCACCGGATATCATAGGAAAAAAGCTGAAGGCATATTACGGTATGCGGTTGTGCGGGAAGGGAAACATACCGATCAGATTATGGTAAATCTTATTACGTCTAGGGCAAGCAAAGACGTTATTAAAGCCTTATGTGATGCCGTGCAGACATTGCATCCGTATATATCTTCTTTATTATGGTCTCAAACAGATAATCGGTCAGATGTGGCGGCAGGTGAAACAACCGAGATCATGTACGGACAGGATTATATTGAAGAGCATATCGGAAATATACGTTTTAAAATCTCTCCCTGCTCTTTTTTTCAGACCAATACGACCGGAGCTGAAGTTTTATATAACGTGATAAAGAAGTATGCACGCACCTTCAACGCACGCGTGCTTTTAGATATGTATTGCGGCGCCGGGGGGATCGGCCTCTGCCTCTCTTCAATTTTTAAACGAGTAATCGGGATAGAAAACAATCAACATGCAGTCGCTGATGCTCGTCATAATATGCATTTAAATAATATCTCGAATATTGAGTTTCATTGTTTACAGGCAGAGCAGTTTAATCATGATCTGGTCCAGGAGGATTTTAACCATATATTAGCCGTGGTCGATCCTCCCCGTCCGGGGATGGATACTAAATTAATTAAGTTTTTATGCACCGCACGTCCCGCAGGAATTATCTATGTTTCCTGCAATTTAATTGCATTAAAACGTGATTTGCAAAGATTAATCCAATATTATAGAATATCGAGCATTCAACCGATCGATTTATTCCCGCATACGCCGCATGTTGAGACCGTGGTTGTATTGAAAGCCCGCTAATTACGGGGCTATCAGGGTGCAGGGGTTAGGGCAGCATAATCTATGAGTGTTATTACAAAAACAGTATCAAAGCTTAACAGCCGGCAATTGGAAGCAGTCAGGCATAGGGAAGGGCCCCTGCTGATCCTTGCCGGTGCAGGATCGGGGAAGACAGCGGTTATTACCCACCGGGTTGCTCATTTGATTGAAACCGGAATCAATCCCTGGAATATATTAGCGATCACATTTACTAATCGGGCAGCACAAGAGATGCGCAATCGGGTCTTTCATCTGGTTCCCGGCCAAGCTCATGCCGTAACGCTTTCAACATTCCATTCATTTTGCGCACGGTTTTTGCGGCGGGAAGCTCTCCGCATCAAACTTAATCCTCATTTTATTATTTATAATGATAAAGATCAAAAAAATCTAATTAAGCGTTGTTTGGATGTCTTGGGGATTGATGATAAGAAGTATCGGCCGGGGTTGATCGCCGAGCTTATAAACCGGGCAAAAGATGATTTACTTGATGCCGGTTCATTTGCAATTCATGCGGCGACCTCAGGTGATTCATATCGCCGGTTAATTGCACAAGTGTATGAATCATATGATCAAGAGATGAACCGTGCAGGTTCATTAGATTTCGGCGATCTTATCATGAAAACAGTTGAAGCGTTACGGGATACGCTTGAGTTAAAAGAGATATATCAGCATAGATTTAAATATATCATGATCGATGAGTATCAAGATACTAATAAAGCACAGTATATGCTGGTAAAATACCTGGCGGGAGCCCATAAAAACCTGGCAGTGGTGGGAGATGATGATCAGGCAATTTACCGCTGGCGCGGCGCTGATATACGCAATATTTTAGAATTCGAACGGGATTTTAAAAACACGAAGGTCATTAAGCTTGAGCAGAATTACAGGTCTACGAAAGTAATCCTGGATACAGCCTGGTCATTAATAAAAAACAACACCGCACGAAAAGAAAAAAAATTATGGACTCTGCGTGAAGGCGGTGACCCGGTTCAGGTTAAGGAAGCATATAATGAACAGGATGAAGCGCAGTTCGTGGTCAGTGAGATTAAACAGGTATGCGCAGAAGGGGCGTCATTAAGGGATTTTGCCGTGTTTTACCGGACCAATGCGCAGTCGCGTGTTTTCGAAGATGCGCTGAGGCGAATGGATATGCCCTACAAAATATTCGGTGCGGTTCGTTTTTATGATCGTTTAGAAGTCAAAGATATTCTCTCATACTTAAACGTGATCATTAACCATTCGGATTCCTTATCCTTACGCAGGATTATCAATATTCCTGCCCGCGGCATTGGTAAAACAACACGGGAACTGCTTGATGCGCATGCGGTCAAACATTCAATTACCTTGTATGAGGCGGTTGCACAGGTTGACCAGATACCCAAACTTTCCCCGCGTATTAAGATGGTTTTAAAGGAGTTTAAAAAAATGCTTGATGGTTTTACGGCTTTATCTCAAAGCATTTCAGCAAAAAAATTAATGAAAGAGGTCTTAGAACGCACCGGGTATCTGGTTATGCTTGAGGAAGAAGATTCACCTGAAGCTGATTCGCGGATCGCTAACTTAAAAGAATTAGTTACCGCGGTTGATGAATATGTAGAAAAATCAGATGATCCGGCCGTCTCTGGTTTCCTTGAACAAGTTTCGTTAATATCAGATATTGATACGCTTAATGTTAATAGTCCGTATGTTACGCTTATGACGCTTCATTTAGCAAAAGGCCTGGAATTTGAGAATGTGTTTATTACGGGAATGGAAGAAGGATTGTTTCCTATAGGTGAAGCAGTCTTTGATATGGAAGAACTGGAAGAAGAACGGAGACTTGCTTATGTAGGCATGACCCGGGCTAAACATAAACTGTATTTACTGCATGCATCAAGCCGCAAACTATACGGCCAGAAACGATGGAATATCCCATCGCGATTTCTTGCTGAAGCAGGTTTTAAATCGAACAATATTGATCCGGATGAAATGTCCGGTGAGGATAAGGTACAAAGTGATTTTGCCGGTGAAGAGACGTATGCTCAAGGAGATAAGATAAAACATGCACAGTTCGGCGAAGGCATAATCACCCAGCAAACAGGAAGCGGCGAAACATTGAAAGTAACCGTCCGGTTTAATTCGGGCATCTGGAAAAAATTAATGGTAAAATACGCCCCGATCGAAAAACTTTCGTAATCGCGTAATCGGGGGACACAATACTTATTTATTTTATGGATAATTTAATTTTTTATATATTATTAATAGATACTGAAAAGCTTAACTAATTATCCATAAAATAAATAAGTATTGTGTCCCCCGATTAAATATGGCTATAACTAAAAAAGAGATTGAGCATGTTGCACGGCTGGCGCGGATCGCGTTTACTGACAAAGAAAAAGCTAGTTTTACCGAACAATTAAACCGGATACTTGAGTATATCAGCCAGCTTCAAGAAGTTGATACCAGTAGTGTTGAGCCCATGGCTCAGCCCGTACCCCTCTCCAATGTATTCAGGCAGGATACGGTTGTCCCGAGCACAACAGAAGAGGAACTTCTTTCCAATGCACCGGAGAGAGAAGATGGATTTTTTAAAGTAAAAAAAGTAATTGAGTAATCTATGAATATAATTGATTTATCCGCAGTTGAAATACGTTCGCAGATCGCGCACAAGAAGCTTTCTTCCCGGGAAGTAACCTCTGCTTTTTTAGATCAGATATATAAGGAAGATAAACGCATCAAAGCATTTATATCCGTATTTGAAAAAGATGCCTGCGCCCAGGCAGATGCGATTGACGCACGAATCGCTTCAGGTGAAGATCCCGGAAAACTTGCCGGCGTGCCGATTGCGGTTAAAGATAATATTTGTATTAAAAGTAAACGTACCACCTGTGCCTCAAAAATCCTGCAAAATTATATTGCGCCGTATGATGCGCATGTTGTTGAATTATTAAAACAAGAAGGAGCAGTTATTTTAGGTAAAACCAACCTCGATGAGTTTGCCATGGGTTCATCAACGGAGAACTCGGGGTTTTTTGCAACGCGTAATCCCTGGAATATTGAATATACCCCCGGGGGTTCATCAGGCGGATCTGCAGCTGCTGTTGCGGCGCGCATGACTCCGTGGGCAATCGGCTCTGATACGGGGGGGAGCATTCGCCAGCCTGCCAGCTACTGCGGGGTGGTTGGGATGAAGCCAACCTATGGCAATGTTTCCCGGTATGGATTGATTGCATTTGGTTCTTCATTAGACCAAATCGGTCCGTTTGCACGAACCGCTGCTGACACGGCTTATTTACTCAGCGTAATATCCGGTTATGACTGCAGAGACTCAACTTCTCTGAAAGACGAGATTCCGGATTATCCCGGTGCTTTGAATATTAATATCAAAAGACTTAAAATCGGCGTGCCTAAAGAATATGTTATTGAAGGATTGGATCAGGAAGTACGCGTAAGCCTTGAGTCAGCGAAAAAACTCTTTGAAAAACTGGGTGCCCAGATCATGGATATCTCTCTGCCGCATACCTGTTATGCGGTGGCTGTTTATTACATTATTGCCCCTTCGGAAGCATCAGCTAATCTGGCACGGTATGATGGGGTGAAATACGGTCATCGAAGCTCACAGGCTGCAAACCTGTTAGAAATGTATGAAAAATCTCGTGCAGAAGGATTCGGAACGGAAGTAAAGCGGAGAATAATGCTTGGCACGTATGCGCTTTCCGCAGGATATTATGATGCATATTATGCAAAAGCTCAAAAAGTCCGCCGGTTAATTCAGCAGGATTTTACCGAATGTTTTAAAAAAGTTGATCTGATACTTACGCCCACTGCCCCGACCCCTGCGTTTAAAATTGGGGAAAAACTGAGCGACCCCCTCACCATGTATCTGTCTGATATTTTTACGATATCCAGTAATCTTGCGGGAATCCCCAGTATCTCGATCCCCGGTGGATTTACCGGTCAGAAACTTCCTATTGGGCTTCAATTAATAAGTAATATGCGGGATGAAGGGCGTTTGTTAACCGCTGCACATGCATTTCAATTGCAAACAGCGTATCATTTAGAAAAGCCCGGTTGATAGAGAAGATATTTTTTTGATTTGATATTTGATGCTGACTTTTTTTTGAAGTTTGGAATTTAGTGTTTGTTTAGTATTTCGGGTTTAGAATTTCGTATTTTCTTAAAGGTTAATGTTTATGGAGTTAGAAACAGTGATCGGTCTTGAAGTTCATGCACAGCTAAAAACTCAATCAAAAATGTATTGCAGCTGTTCAACCGCATTCGGGACCGAACCGAATACGCAGATTTGCCCGGTATGCACCGGTCAGCCGGGGGTTCTGCCGGTTGCAAACCATAAGGCAGTTGAATTTGTTATTATGACGGGTTGTGCGCTGCAGAGCAGTATTTCAGCGTTTTCCCGGTTTGCCCGTAAACAATATTTTTATCCGGATATGCCGAAAAATTATCAGATTTCCCAGTTTGACACTCCCTTATGCATCGGCGGATCAGTGCCCATCGACCTGCCGGACGGCACATCCAAAACCATCAGCCTTACCCGGATTCATTTAGAAGAAGATGCAGGAAAACTTCTTCATCAGATTGGATCCCGAACCATTCAGGGAAGTCTGGTTGATTATAACCGCACAGGAGTTCCCTTAATGGAAATCGTTTCTGAGCCGGATATCCAAACTCCTGAAGAAGCCTATGCATATCTTGTCTCGCTCAAAGAAATATTAGAATACATTGGTGTTTCTGATTGTAATATGGAAGAGGGTAAACTGCGCTGTGATGCTAATATAAGTTTACGGCCCAAAGGTCAGAAAGAACTCGGGGTCAAAACTGAACTAAAAAATATGAATTCTTTTAAACATGTTCGGGCAGGTATCGCCTATGAAATTAACCGCCAGGCTGAAATACTCGTTACGGGAGGCAGAATAATTCAGGAAACAAGATTGTGGGATGCAGCGCGAAACATGAGTGAATCTATGCGCAGTAAAGAAGAGTCTCATGATTACCGGTATTTTCCGGAACCTGATCTCGTTCCCATAGTATTTTCAAAAAAACATATCGAAGAGATCCGTAATAAGATCCCCGAACTGCCGCGAAAAATAAGACAACGAGTAATGGATATGTATGGGCTGTCTTCATATGATGCAGGGGTCTTAACCGCCGACAAGAAATTAGCGGCCTATTTTGAATCTACTCTGGATTCACTGCCTCAAGCAATGAAAGGTAAGCCGCACGTTTCAAAACTGGTATCAAACTGGATTACCACGGAACTATTAGGGCGTTTACATGCCTCAGGTCTTTCTATTGAAACATCACCAATAACACCCGCACATATGGGGAAACTCATCAGTTTAATTGAACAGCAGACCATATCCGGCAAAATAGCCAAAACAGTCTTTGAAGCGATGGTTACTGACCACGTCAATCCCGAAACCTATGTACAAGAAAAAGATTTAGCGCAGATTAATGATGAACATGCATTGGGCAGCATTGCAGATGAAATTATTGCGGCAAATAAAAAGATTGTTGACCAGTATAAAAGCGGCAAAGAACAGGCGCTCTTGTCATTAATCGGGCAGGTTATGAAGAAAACCGGCGGCAGAGCCAATCCTCCGATGGTAAACAGCATACTTAAAGAAAAATTAAGTTCACATTAAATAAATGGTAAAAAAAATACCTGTTCTGCAGAAGATATATGCTCTTTTTATTTCTGAATGGTTTATGCTCATCTCTATTGCAGGCCTGGCTGTATGTATTATGCTGGGTATTTTTCTGTATACTGATCCGGGCATCAATGTAGCTCCTTCAATGGATACGATCAGTTTCTCCCGGTGGGCATATATCTTAGGGCTGCCCAATAATATCGTGTATGGGGGAATAATAGTATGCAGCGGTTTGTACTGGTTAGCAATGCTGATTAGGGTTTTCCCTTTGCGCAACAACGAGAGGAAAACAACACAATATTTACGGGAACAGTTTGAATTTCAAAGTGATCTAGAGCTTTCCGCACATGCAATGCATAAAAGTTTTATTAAGCAGGGGTTCCATGTGCAAGAGCAGCAAACAGGGGATGAAATATCTTTTACCGCAGAAAAACACCGTATACATCGATGGGCAGGAATGATTATCCATGGGGGGATAGTAATACTGCTTGTTGGTTTATGTGTATATGGGTTAAGGGGGATGCGCGAAGACATTTATCTTATTTCAGGAACGGATGAACAGTTATATACGAGGCCTCAGATTTTGAACTTAAATGACGTTCAATCATCATTGTATCCGGATACTCAAGCATTAGCCGGATTCGGGGTTCAATTAATATCAACGAACCTTACCACCCATGTCTCATCAATTGTGAATATTATCGGAGGAAAGCCGGCGGTTTTCGACACTATTAAATATCATGTGCTTGATTTTGGCAAGACGCTCAAAGATGCCTTAGTTGAAATGAGGTTCAGAGGATATCGGGACAGGACGCGCCGTTTTCGGCTTAAATTCGGCAAAGATGAACTTATCAGTGGAAATTCTCTGGTTATGCGGCTTGAAAAGTTTATGCCTGATTTTATAGTTCATGACGGAAAAGTTACCTCACGCAGTGATGAATGGGAAAATCCTGCGGTTAAGGTGAGTGTTTTTTCTGGGCGTAGCTTGAAGTTCAGTCAATGGCTTTTTAAAAAATATGCTGTTAATGAATATTTAAAAAACAACCGGACATTAAATTTAGAGTTACTGGAGCTTAATGAAGGCAAGTACTTAAATATGCGCATGAGCACCAGCCCTGGAATCTTAGGTGTATGGTCAGGGCTGTTCCTCATCGGTGCGGGTGTAGCTTTAAAATATTTTCTATCTTACCAGATCATCTGGGTGCTTATACAGGGGAAAACAAGCTATACGATGATTACTATTGCCGGAGAATCAGCTCCTGAGCATATTCATTTTCCTCAATATTTTAAACGCGTAGTAACTGATTTAAAGAACACATATAAACCTGCCCATGAATAATATTATTGTTTTATTGTCCTGTGTTTTTTTATGCTCCTGGATACTAATGACATTGCGTCTGTGGTATAACAAAGATTTGTTCTGGCTTTGGGGAGTGCGGTTATTTATTGCCGGGCTTGGGATCCAGGGGTCTGTATTGCTGTATAAGTATATTTCACAGATTAAAATAGGGTATCCTTGGTTTAGTTTTGCATATGGGTCTTTTAACCAAACAGTTTTTCTATTGATTGTCTCGGGCATTATTTTTTTATGGATAGTGCAAAAATACGGTCCAAAAAGGGTCTCTGTTTTTTATATTCTTTTTCATGCAGGGATGATGTATATGTTATCTGGCAGAATACATGATACGCATTATATGCTTCCTCTGGAAAGAGATTTCTTTTTTCATGCTTCGTATGTAATGAGGCTTATTTCGCATGCATTCGGTATTATTGCCGGTGTATCCGGATTGGTTTGGTCGATGTATGTAATAGAGAATAAACTGCCTATCTTTAAGACAAGGCATGATGCAGCAAGCCTTCATTATCAAAATCTGCTGAAGTTGATTCATTGGCTTGTAGGGATGCTTTTCCCGTTTTTTATTGCAGGCATGTTTTTCCATTGGGTATGGGCATATCGAACACAAGGTATTTTATGGATTATAGGCAGGGAAATATTAATACAGGGGCTATTGGGTGCATTATATCTGCTCTATTTAAATATGTCCGGATTAAAAAATAAACTGCAGGAATACAGGGCTGTTCTGGTGATAATCGGTTTAATTCTTATAATGGTGTCCCATGAAAGTATAAAATAATTCCTATGCCTGTTATTAAACCATTCAAAGCATTTCGATATAATGAGACATATGCACATGATATGGCTAAACTCATTTGTCCGCCTTATGATATTATCACTCCTGCCTGCCAAGAAAAACTACTTAAACAAAATCCATTGAATATTGTTCGTGTTGAGCTGCCTAAAGCTTTGGATAATGAGAATCCTTATCAACAGGCAGCAGCTGTTTTTAATCAGTGGATTTTAGACGGAGTTTTAATCCAGGACACAAAACCTTCTTTATATGTATATGAACAACAATTCAAAGTACAGGGGAAATCATACAGAAGGCGGGGTATTTTTGCTGCGGTTAAAATTGAGAAGCCGCGTGAAGGCTTGATACTGCCGCATGAAAATACGCTGTCAAAACATAAAGAAGACCGGCTTAAACTGCTTAAAACTGTTAAAGCTAATATATCTCCGATATTTGGGTTTTTTTCTGATTCAAAAGGTCCTGTTCGCAATATAATTGCTCAGTCAGCTAAAAGAAAATCACTGTATAAAGAATGTAAAGAATCGGGTGTGATCCACCGATTGTTTGTATTAAGTGATCCTGAAAAGATATCAGTAATTACTAATAGTATCAAAGAAAAAAAGGTTTTTATTGCGGATGGCCATCACCGGTATGAGACTGCATGGAATTATTTAATGTATGTACAAGGTTTAGGACAGCGCACCGAGGCCGCAGCGCATGTGCTGATGTTTTTGTGTCCTTTAGAGGATAAGGGATTAATTGTTCTTCCGACACACCGGGTAGTTAAAAAATCCGATTATATTAATATAGATGCTATTAAAACCCAGGCACAAAATGATTTTTCAATTGAGCATGTTTCCTCTCTTAAACATTTGCGGTTAATGATGAATAAATCAAAATCAAGGAATATTATTGGTCTTTCTTCCGGAAAGGTGAATTTATTATTAACACCGATAAATTTCAAAAAAATTGACACGATGCATACGAATGCTTCTTTAGATTATAGAAGGCTCGGTGTTACGGTGCTCCATTCACTCATTTTATCTGATATTGATCCCCACGACATATCATTTGTCAAAAATATTTCTGATGCATGTAAACAGGCTCAATCAGGGAAACATGTTGCTTTCCTGCTTAAAGCTCCGACATTGGATGATATAAGGAACATAAGTTTATCCGGAGAGACGATGCCGCAGAAGACCACCTATTTTTACCCAAAGCTGGCAACCGGCTTTGTAATACATGGGGTCAAGACTTGACCTCAGGAGGGTGACGAACAACGAATAACCAACGGCGCAGGTCCCGAGCGAAGGGAGGGATATGGTATGAATGGCTTTGATTGGATAGTTATTATTATTTTTTCTTTGTGTGCCTATTACGGGTGGAAGGTAGGTGCTATTTTCTCAGTTATATATCTTATCACCGGATTTTTGGGGAATTGGCTTGCAAGTAATTATTATACCGTGTGCGCAGATTTTTTTGAGCCGCATCCCCAGGCAATAATATACGGGTATCTGTTAGTTTTTATAGGGGTGCTCTGTGTAATGGTCGTTTTGGGATTTATTATTCATAAGTTTATAAAGTTGATCTTACTGGGGATCCCGAACCGCATCGCAGGACTTATTATCGGCGGTATCTTAGGACTTATTATAAGTGCAGGTATTATGATGCCCTTATCAACCCTCAACAATCCAAAAGTGCAAAAACTGGCAAGGAAATCTCTTTTTGCATCTCATATCATTAAACATACACAGAGAGTAATATCTGTTTTTCCGCCTAAAAAAAAGAAGATATTCCAGATAAAACTCCCTTCCAAAATCAAAAAGATCCAGAAAACCATTAAAAAAATCCCTGCATTTAAATAACAGGGGTCGGAACTCGACATAGTACATAACACAAAAAAAATATTACTAACTAATGTTAGAGCAAATGTTATGTACTATGTCGAGTTCCGACCCCTGTTGGCAGAGTGAAGCAGAATTTGCTTCCCATTTTTGGTTCACTTGAAACCCAGATAGTTCCGCCGTGAGCTTCAATGATTTTTTTAGTCATCGCCAGGCTTAAGCCCAGCGTTGCTTCAGGAGATATTTTTTGTGCATTATGCTCAAAAATATTTTTAAAGATCAGGGGCTCATCCTGATGTGGAATACCAGGGCCGTTATCGCTGATCTCAATAAGCACCTGGCCGGTGGTGAGCACATTGCCTGCTATGGATATTTCTTTTGTTTCTTTGTCATTATAATGAATCGCATTTTCAAGTAAATATTCAAATATCTCCTGTATTTTAGTTTCGTCAACATATACGGGAGGCAGTTTTAATATTTCATTGTTAACGTTAATTTTTACGCGATAAAGATTGATGAGAGACGGAAGCATGCGTAAACTTTGATCAATGATTTTGTGCAAAGATATATTTTGCCGGATAAGTGCATAGGTATCGGTCTCGAGCAGGGTAAAGCGCATAAGCTTATCAATAATTTCAGACAATATATTTGTTTGATTTTTAATAACTTTAAGCGAATCTTTCAATATGTGGGGCGGGGGAGAAGTGTCTATCAGATCAGTTACTTGACTGTTAATATTGGTAAGCGGATTTTTTAGTTTTCGTGAAAGAAGAAGCAAAATCCCTTTTTTAAAGAATTCCTGTTTTCGTTCTATTGATATATCCCGTATGATCAAGAGCCACTGAGGATGCTCTAAAGAAAGTTTCATGGCTCTGAGTTCAAGTACGACCGAATCGTCATCCTTTTTTACCAGATCTCCAGAAATAATAGTATCATTTTGTGCAGGTAAAGATTTTAAATCTATTGATGAATGAAATACGTCCTGGATAGTATCAATAGGCTGATCAAAATAATCTTTCGGATCAATACGAAGAAGTTTGGAAGTGGACTGATTAACCATGGTGACGTGCAGGTTTTCATCAAGCAGGACAGCTCCATCGTGCATGCCTGAGAAGATCAGTTCAATTTTATCTTTTTCCTGTTTTAAATCTTCAAATAATTTTGAGTTAGCCAGTGCAATACTGATTTGAGAAGTACATATCTGAAGAAGCTTCTTTTCCGATTCGGTAAAAGCTTTTTCAGTAGTGATTCTGCTTAAATTTAAGACACCAAGCAATTTCTCTTTATGAAGAATCGGCAGTGAAACGCTGTGGTATGCTTCCGTGTAAGGATTAATATTTGCAAAATAGGTATACTCATCAGAATCTTCCCGGATGTGTAATGCATGATCAGCGTACGAATAATGTGAAGATATCCCCTCGGGCAGTATATATTTTTTACCGGTTATTAGTGTTTTTTGTAATCCATCCGCTGCTTTAATTTCAAGGCTGTGTTCACGGTGATTATAGAGCATCAAGGCACCTGCTTCGGCTTGTAAAATATCAACGGTCTGTTCAACGATAATTCTGCAGAGCTGGTCAATGTCTGTTATTGAAACAATAGCTTTGCTCATCTCATAGAGGTTAATTACTTCTTTGAGGCCGCCTATTTCTTTAACCAGAGAATGTTTTTCCAGGCATCGTTTTATCGAGGTATTTACCTGATTAATGTCGAGAGGTTTAATGATGAAATCATACGCGCCGAGCTTCATTGCTTCAACTGCCTCAGGGAGTGTTCCATGAGCAGTAAAAAGAATAACTTCGGTTTCGGGGGATTTTCCCTTTATTTCTTTTAAGAGGTCAATGCCGGTGATATTCGGCATTTTAAGATCGGTGAGAACAACTTTGTACTTGTTCGCTTGGAGAAAATTTTTTGCGTCATATCCATTACGCGCGGTATCAACCGAATACAGGCGCATCCGTAAGGTTGTAGCACATGCGTTTAAAATATCTGGATCATCATCTACAATCAGTATGTCACTTCCTGTTATATCCATATGTACTCTACAGTTTAATCGAAAATATCAATATGTCAAGGCAGGGAGTGGATATCCCTTGAAATATGCCTGTTTAGCATTACACTAAGAGTATCTATGAAACGTAAATTACGAATTATTATAAAACATTTAAAAATAATCTGTTGGACCGCATTGCCTGCAATCGGCATTATTGCTTCATTTTATTGGCTCATGGGATTTGCCTGCCCTGCGTATAGAAATGTAACTCTGGCAGATTCAATCATCAACCAGGGGAATACATTGTCTGTTCAGATTGAAGGTCTCAGGCCGAATGCATCCTTAACATGCTGGTATAAAGGACAGGAGATTCCCTTGTATGATAATGGAAGCCGTGTAAAAAAAGGGCTTATTGCGATTCCGGTTTTGGAAAAAAAGGGCAGACAAAAAATATCTTTTTCTTATAAAAATTTTTGGCAGGAACTGCGCAGGGATTCAAAAGAATTTATGGTTGAAGAAAAAGAGTTTAAAAAAGAACACATACGATTTTCAGAATCGAAAAGAAAATTATATAAAAACCCCAATATCAGCTCTGATCGGCAAAAACTGGGGGAGATCTATCGTTATGAAACGCCTCTCAGGAAGTGGACCGGAAAATTCATCTGGCCCGTTGAAAAACGGGTGACCAGTCCATTCGGGACACATCGTATATATGACCATAGCAAGACCGTGGCAGGATATCATCAGGGTGTTGATATTTCCGCGCCGACCGGAACCAAAATCTATGCAGCCAATGGAGGGGTGGTATGTATGGCTGAAAAATTAGTTCTTTCCGGGTATACGATTGCGATTGATCATGGACAGGGAGTAGTTAGCTATTATAAACATTTGTCAAAACTTGATGTTAGTGAAGGTCTGAAAGTGGCACCAGGAGATCTCATCGGACGTGCAGGCTCGGGAGGCCTTTCAACCGGCCCTCATCTGCATTGGGAAATACGAGTCCATTCGGTTCCGGTTAATCCGCTCGAATGGCTTGAAAAAGAATTTTAAAAAACAGGCAATACGCTCGGGCTTAAAACTTTTCTATTCACAAATCAAAAAAATTTCAGTAATATATATCTTGGTTGCCTGGGTGTACGGCACATCCGTATGAAGCGCGAAAGGATTTGTATGGCTGATACAAAAATCATTGTTGAAGTAGCTATGGAAATATCATTAACTCCTGAGCTCTTAGAAAACATTGCTCAGAAATTTTCCCCAGCAGCAGCGCGTGAATCGGCAATGACGACCTCGGTGGGCGGCATAGGACCCCTGCTTCGCGAACGAATTATTGAGGAGGCTGAAAACGGATACGAGATAATCGGCGTAAGCCTTTTGTATGAACATGTGTGGATGCAAAGGTGGCATCCCTGGGGTCAGCTTTACCTTGAAAAAAGAAAAACTTCCAACTATATCAAACCTGTATTAATTAAATGTCCTCATGTTCTTAATGTCCACATGTATAATGGATCAATCGTTGCTGCAACGGTATGGAAAGCATCATATGGTAAAGCGGTTGTTTTCTTTCTTGAATCTCAGGAAATCACCGATGTGGTCTATCCCGGCGTTGAAGATGCTCCTCCTGAAATAGCCGACAAACTCAGGTGGTATGAGGATCTTCGGATGCAGCAGTCATGGCTGTTAGGCAGGGGGATGCTGGAGCTGATGAAGCTTCTGCAAAAAAAACCGTCAGCAGTTATTTTAAGTGAAACACCAACCATGTTTGCCTGGCATAATCTAATCAATGACGGGCTTAAAAATGATCCATTGTTTGATCAGACAAAATATATTTTTAATGATCATACCCCGCTTGAATATGCACATCCCATATGGGATAAAGAACGTTTGAAATCACTCCGGGTCGATGAATCGTACTATACATCATTGCCAAATAATCAGCTCAAATCTGATTTAACTGATATCACTCAATTACTGGTTGCAGGTGTTGATAAAGTCTACGGGGTAGCTCGTATTCACGGTGAAGTTATGCGTTCAATGGCAACGCTTAAACCCTATGCTGAAAAAATCCAGACCATAACAAATGGGGTAAGCCTGGATTTCTGGCAGGATCCTGCTTTTAAAAATATTGATCAATTGCCGGATGCGGATTTACTTGCTCATAAATTGCAGGCAAAAAAAATATTAATTAATTGGATCTGGCGAAGATACAAACTCTGGTCAGCCTGGACTGATAAAGCGGTTCAGAGGCCGCTTATTTTATGGACACGCCGGATTACGGGTTATAAACGATTAGATATCCTGATCGAAACCGTGAAAAATGATCAGTATAGAAAACGTTTTATCGATACGGACGTAACCATTCTTCTGGGCGGAAGGATTCATCAGCAGGATGGCTTGTCAAAAATGGTTGTATTTAAACTGCTTGATTTTCTTGCCGAACATCCTGATATTGAAAACCGCATTGTATTTCTTGATAATTATAATGTGTGGGAAGCTCCCAAACTTTTTGTGGGGATTGATGCTACGATTATGATGTCGGATAAAGGGAAAGAAGCCTCAGCCACCGGATTTATGAAAGCGCAGCTTAACGGCGGCATGGTTATTGCAAGTCCGGACGGGGCGATCCCTGAATCAGTTATATTTAGTAATGGACATAATAACGATATATCTCCCAATGGATTTGAAATTAAATATATCGGCGGACATCCTACTCCCGATACGTTCTTGGATGCAATTGAAGGATGTGCAAATGTATATGCCGATGATACAAAACGTGCGGCGATGATGCGTTCAGCAATTGCGATGACCAATCAAATAAGTATTGCCAAAACCACTGGTGAGATGATTAAACTTTTTGAGTCCCTGTTTACCCCCACACCAAATGAGTCTTTAATCTCCCCGAAAAAAGGTTAATTTATTGCTCCTGGGGTGATAGATTATCATTAACAAATAAATTTATGGACCCATTTGGTGTGGGGGTTAAATCGTAAACGAGTTGTTGATTGATGAGATATCAGCTTTAATCTGCGTAAGCCGGTCTTTGCATTGTTTTATGGCATCTCCGGACACGGATCCGGTATGCAACATGTTGATAATCTCATCAAGCTTGGCGGTTATTGCAGTTATTTTCCCGGTTTCTTTTTTAAGAATTCCTTGAATGCCGGTTATCATCACATTGATGCGGTCCTGCATCTCAAAAAGTTCATCATCTTTCCTAAGGGCGGTAAAACCGGAAAAATTTCCTTGAGCAAGGGTTTCAAATGTTTTTTCGAACCGATAAATGGGGCCGGCGAATTTATGTGAAATAAGAATGGCAAAGACCAGAACCAGCACCGCATAAATAAGAAAGAAACTTACCATGATAATGTTTCGCTCCATAAGCGGTTTATATAATTCCGCATAGCCCAGATCAGTAACAATATAGTTAACCACGGTATGCCAGAAATGGATACCAATAAGGCAGCCAACGATGAGGATGGCAAAAAAAACAATCGAAATATACTTAAACTGCATGCTTGGTTTTAAGAAAAGAATAGAAAGAATGGATCTTTTAAATTTTGGTCTTTTTTCTTTGCTTATATTCATAAGAAGACTCCTTAAATGATGATTGGTGATTTGTATCAGTATACAATCAGTTTTTACTGTGTGTCAAGAAGAATAAATTACCCGGCAGCGCTGACGGTAACATGATTGTTACATCTGTTGTGCTTTTTTTCTTCGATAAACTGCCGACCTACTTGATATTTTTACAATTAAAGTATATATTTAATCTATAGGATAAAGTATAAAAGTTACTAATGCATAATAAGCCGGGGGCAGATTTCGCATGCGTTTCATGTGAAATCACCCTCTTTTTTGTTTTCATTTATACATAAACTTATATATCAAAGGAGGATAATGATGTTTAAGCGAAAAACAATTATTATTGATCGGTCGCTGCAAATACGATATGCGGGGGTGGTCATTGCATCCATGATTATTGCCATTATCCTGGTCTATATCGGCGCAATACAGTATAACATGTGGTTTGCCCCGCCGGACTCTTCTAACGTTATTTTTGGACTGGCAACTTTTTTAACCGAAAAACTTGTCGGCTGATTTTAGCGCACCTGGATTTTATCACTACGCTCAAAAAAGTCGGCCAAAAGATAAGAAAAACAGAATTTGTTGCGATCTCTGGCGATAGCGGAATGGCTACCGGGCATCCTCATTTACACGCCGAAGTTCAGGAACTAA
>JBDRMW010000088.1:0-5728 GCA_043811735.1 bacterium | reverse complement strand
CTGGGATACAACCGGCGTGCATTGTTTTTAAAAAAAATTGCACAGGAAGTTATGACGAGTTTTAACGGAGAATTACCTAAGGATATACAGCTGGTTCAAACATTGCCCGGTATCGGGCCGCATACAGCAGCATCCATATGTGCGTTCGCATTTAATATGCCGGTTTCATTTGTTGAGACCAATATCAGGACGGTTTTTATTCATGAGTTTTTTAAAGGTAAAAAAAACATACATGATTCTCAAATCCTTTCCTGTGTTGCCCAGGCAGTTGATAGACGCAAGCCCTCTGCCTGGTACAATGCATTGATGGACTACGGGGTTATGTTAAAAAAGAAATATGCGAATCCAAGCAGGCGCAGTGCTCATTACTATAAGCAAAAACCGTTTGAAGGATCTAACCGGCAGCTTCGGGGGACTATTATTAAGTATCTGACAAATCAGCCGTTAACGCTTGATGCAATACACCAAAAAATCGGAAAAAATTATGCAGAAATACAAAAAAATCTAACGAAACTAAAAGCCGAAGGCTTTATAAAAGAAAAAAAAGAGAAATACTGCATTGTAGGGGACATTATTTAAACAACGTCCTTATCTCAAAATGAATACAAAACAATCTGTAACAATCGATAAAATCTATCCGTTTGAAAAGCGCACCAGCAGTAACATGCCGCTGGTGACAGCAAAAATCTCAGCTGGATTTCCATCGCCTGCGGATGATTATATTGACAAAAAGATAGATTTGAATGAGTATCTGATCAAACATCCTGCGGCGACTTTTTTTGTGAGAGTAGTCGGGGATTCCATGATCAATGCAGGGATTAGATCAGGAGATCTCCTGATTGTTGACCGCGCCATAGAACCCGCTGACAATAAAATCATTATTGCGGTATTGGATGGTGAACTAACCGTAAAGCGCATACATAAAAGGAAAAATAAACTGTTCCTCGCAGCTGAAAACCCCGCATTTAACCCCATAGAAATAACCTCAGCAATGAACTTCGAAGTCTGGGGCGTCGTCACTTACGTAATCCATTCCATAAAATGAGTCTGTGAAGGAATTTTGACAGTCTGCTCAAAATTATGTACAACATAATGCCGCGCACATAATACATAATATTCAATATCCTGCATCGTACTTTTATATCTTATGAGTTCACCTATATTTGCCCTGGTTGACTGCAATAATTTTTATGTTTCCTGCGAGCGGGTATTTAATCCTAAACTTACCGGGAAACCGGTTATTGTGCTGTCGAATAATGACGGTTGTGTGGTTTCCCGTTCTAATGAAGCCAAAGCATTGGGCATTAAAATGGGAACTCCTGCATTTAAATGTGAAGATCTGATTATCAAACATGGCATTAAAGTTTACTCGTCTAATTATGCATTGTACGGGGATATGTCGAGCCGGGTTATGAATACACTTAAAAGCTTTAGCCCTGCTATAGAGATATACTCGATTGATGAGGCATTTTTGTCATTTGACGGATTTCTGCATAAGAATCTTACTATGTATGGTCAGCAGATTCGACGTACCGTTGCACAATGGACCGGGATGCCGGTCTCAATCGGCATAGGACCTACCAAAACACTTGCTAAAATTGCGGGTAAACTGGCGAAAAGAATTCCTGAATATAACGGGGTATTTGATATTACGAATCATCCGGATATAGATGTTTTATTGGACAGCATTGACGTATCTGATATATGGGGTGTGGGGTATCAGTACACCAACATGCTTAAACGCTATGGCATTAGAACCGCGCTGCAGCTTATCAGCTTACCTGACCGATGGATACAAAAACATATGACGATAATGGGCTTACGGATGGTAAAGGAACTTAAAGGTATCTCATGCATCGCGCTGGAAGATATGGCCTCACCTAAAAAAGCTATTTTAAGTTCCCGGTCATTCGGCATGCCGATTACTGCGCGGTTTCATCTTGCTGAGGCTATTGCTTTGCATGCAAGCAGGGCAGCAGAAAAACTGCGGTTTCAGGGATCAGCCGCATCGTTGCTGCAGGTTTTTATAACCACGGATCCGTTTAAAAAAGAGGAAGCCCAGTATTTTAACTGTGTTTCAGTCCATCTACCCGTGCCAACCGCATATACCGCGGAACTGATCAAACATGCGCATTACGGACTTAAAAAAATATTCAGATCTGGTTTTAAATATCGAAAGGGAGGAGTTATCCTAACCGGCATTGTTCCGCATGATCAGATACAGCTTAATCTTTTTGTTGCCTCCGGCCCTAAGCAGTATAACCAGCGCAAATCACTAATGCAGGCCATAGATGCGATTAATATGCAATGGGGGAATGATTCAGTAAAATATGCCGCCACGGGAGTGAATCAGCAGCCGTGGCAGATGAAACAAACAATGCGCTCTCCCCGATTCACAACAGTTTTAAGTGAAATCCTGAAGGTAGGGGACGTTGTTTAAACAACGTTTTTAAAAAAAATAAAACTGGCCGCTTTCGTCTTTTGGGGGATCGATTTTTTTTAATGGTTTAGTTTTTGCAGGTTGCTTAGGGGTAATGGATGGTTTAGAAGCAGTGGGCTTTGCTGGTTTTTCAGGTTTTCGTATAAAATCATCTTTATATGATGAGTTTCTGTTTTGTGCATAATCGCAGTATTCGCATTCAGGAGAAGCTTTGGGGATCGATGACGATAATATATCAATTGCCTGAGTGACTAATTGTTTTGCTGAATCAATGCTGGTATTGATTTTATACGGCGTAACCGCGAATTTTATCATACCGTCAGTATGTACTTCGAGCGGCCAGTAATACAGCAAGTATGCGGTTCCATTGGTTTTATGGCCTTGAGACTCAAGCATTAAACAGTAGCAGTCCATCTGTGATTGATAATATACCGCCGGATCGCTGGTTAACGGTGAACCTCTTGTTTTATAATCTAAGGGTATATAAATCTCACCATCCTGCAGGCAGTCATCCAGCGCGCCTGATAATAATGCTTTATCCGTTGGATCGTTGTATTTAAGATTAGTTGTCCGCCAGCTGCGCCATTTTTCCAGCGTGGGCATATGTGAGAAAAGCCCGCCGGGCAGTTTGCCGGTTACTTCGGGCGGCAGCTTATTTTTAATGCGGAACGCATCAAAATATGTTTTGATCACACCGTCCATGCCGCCGGGCAAAGAAGGAAAGATTCCCCGGGGCCTTTTTACATTGGTGATTTTATCCAGCCAAAAACAGCGCGGGCAGTCTTTCAGGATGTTTAATGCAGAAGGGGACAACCAGAATTTTTTCATGTATTTTTTTCCCTGTTATATGATCGTATTTCATCGAGGGATTTTCTCTGTTGTTCTTCAAGTGCCTTATAATCCGGATACCCCAAACATAACATAACATCGATTTTTTTATGGTTAGGAATCCGCAATGTTTTTTTTACGTGAGCTTCATTAAACCAGCCGATCCAGCAGGTTCCTAAGCCTTCTTCGACTGCCTGAAGGATAAGATGTTCACATGCTATTCCGATGTCAATGCGGCTGTATTCGGTCTGCCGGATCAAACCGCCGAATTGAGCAGACAATTTTGATTTTTCGGTGATGACGGCTATTAAAACAGGCGCACGGGCAGCAAATGCATTCATCGCGTAGATGCCTGAGAATGCATTGCAGGCTAACTCGTCTTTTAATTGTTTATCATCGACCACGATAAATGACCAGGGCTGAGCATTGCATGCCGAGGGACTTAAGCGCGCTGCTTCAAGGCATGCTTCGATTTTTTCCCGGGGCACTTCTTTATCAGAATATGAACGAATGCTTCGCCGGTTATTGACTAATTCAAGAAAAATCATAGGTTATCCGAATTTAATAATATTAATAATGAGAATAGTAAACATAATGACCGCAATGACCAGTTTAGCAGCGGTAGCACCGATCCTGCCGACTACCCCGCCGGTTCCTGCCATAATAGATTTTTTTAGATTCTTCTTTAATAGTAACTCTACCAGAAAAGCCCCGAAGAAAATACCAAGAAAAGTTCCGAGTAACAGCCCAATCCCAAAGAATAGGGATCCAATGACAGCGCCAACAATTCCGCCGATAATAGCGCCCAAAACCGCTTTGTTAGAAGCGCCGAACTTTTTTGCACCGATAACAATAAACAGATATTCGCATACTTCACCGATTAAATAGAGGGTTATTAATATAAGCAGTGCCGGCACGGAAATAATTTTAAATTGAGTGAGCAGGGTGTATAAGACGCATCCTGCCAGGATCACGGCAGTCCCCACGTTGGTGAAAAAAATCAGTCCAAATCCAATGATACTGATAATAATTAGCAGTATTAATGCAGTTATTTCCATATAAGGATAATACAAATTCATGCATCATAAATCAATTAAAATTAAGCGCATTCCCTTGACATTTAAATTAATTATGTATATAAATAAGGAAAGGGGACACACCTCTCCGAGGAATGTCTAAATTTAGGAGGAATATATGCTATGTCCGGCATGCAGCAAACTACTGAAAGAAATCGATGTGCAAGGGGTAAAGCTTGATGTGTGTGACGATGGCTGTGCGGGAAGCTGGTTTGATAATTTTGAGTTGAAAAAATTTGATGAAGAACATGAACCGGCTGATCAACTTATTAATTTAAAGAAAAAGCAGGGTGCACAGGTTGATATGAATGCCAAAAGAAAATGCCCGATCTGCAAAGATGTAACCATGATGCGGCATTTTTTCGGCGTGAAGCGGAAAGTTACCATTGATGAATGCCCCGGCTGCGCCGGCATATGGCTGGATGGCGGAGAACTGGCAGCTTTGCGTGATGAATATAAAACAGAAGCGAATAAAAAAGAATTAACCGAACAGTTCTTTAACAAAGAATTCGGCGCTCAGCTAAAAGCAATGGCCGCACAAAGCCAGGCAAGCCTTCAGCGTGCAAAAAGATTTGCAAATGTCTTCCGATTTGCCTGCCCGTCAAATTATATGCCCGGCAAACAGGACTGGGGTGCTTTTTAACCAGAAATACAACAAATACCATAATACACGTATTTCGTAAAATATGATATTATCCACAAATTATTACAAAAATTAATAAAATTATGCATTTAAATGAAGTAAACAAGAGCAATACAAGAAATATCCCCTAAAAAATAAAAAAAGGCAGACGACATATATTAATTGTTAGACTAATATAAATAAATTATTTAGAGGAGGACCAAATGAATTTTCTGTTACCAATTCTTTTAGGTGTCATTGGTGGGTCATTATTTTTCTTTCTACTTTGGAAATTTATTATAAGAAAAAACTATACTTGTCCAAATTGTGCAAAATATATTAATTTGTCACAAAGAAATAAATATTTTAATTTTAGTAATCCTCTAAAATTGGTTGCTCATCCATGTCCACATTGCAGTAAAAATCTCATCTGGAATAAATGGCCTTTCTATGCTTTAAGTATATTTTCAGTTTTAATTATTATTATATTATTCTTTGAAATTTTCATAACACGAATATTTGGAATAAAATTACCATTTCATGCCTATGATATTCCATCTTATGTAATTTCATCTATATTTTTATTTTGTTTGTGTTTTATGCGTTTAAAAATTGCGGATAAGAAAACTAATAATAAAGTCTAACAAGTCGTTCAAGCAGAATTTTTTGCGCGCCTAATCGGCACGCAAAAAATCTGCTTAACTTTGTGTTAGATTAAAATATATAAAATAATTGAAAGATAATAATATGAATAAAAAAGAA
>JBDRMW010000087.1:0-20688 GCA_043811735.1 bacterium | reverse complement strand
CTCACCGCTAATCAAGTCTACGATAGCTGGTCTAGATAAATATCTTGACCACTTCAGACCCCTTTGAGCCCGTGAGTCACCACACCATCCTAGATTTTTAAATAGTTATGCAGCATGCTGGAACATTTCATTTGTTTTTCTAATGAAACTTCTTTTTTCCTTTAAAACATGATAGACAATCTTTAACAAAAAACGCGCCATAATAACCTTGGCGGTATTGGATCCTTTTGTCTTTGAAAGGATTTTATACAAGTTGTTTTTCTCAGGAATAGCTTTTATAAAATGACAAACAACTTCTAAAAGTATCCACTGGAGATTTTTTCTTCTATTAATGTTTAATGGACCGTAAGAAGTTTTATTGGCACTTTGAGACACTCGTGGAGCAAGATCAGCATACGCACATAACCTACTAAAAGATGCGAATCGATTAATATCAATGATTTCGCTTTTTATAAGTGAGGCGCTAAAATATTCTAAACCCGGTATTGTTCTAAGGTTTAGAATATCCGTATCCTTAAGAGCGGTTTTGATTATAATTTTATCTGATTCAAAGAGCATCTTTTTAAGAAAACATATTCTTTGTATATATCCTGAAATTATTTTATTATAGTTTTCGTCAAAGTGTGCTAGGGGGATTGATTCCAGCCTTTTATATGTGTTAAAATCTCCCATAGACTCTTCTCCTAGTTTATCTAAGAGAGTTTTTAGTCTAACAATATTTCGTGATCGATCTTTAACAATATTCATGCGGTATCTTAAAAGCTCTTTGGTGTTTCTGGTATTTTTATCAGGGATGGTTACGGTTGGTAAATATCCTTTGCTCAACACATTCGCAATAAGCCGCACGTCAATCTTATCTGTTTTCTTGTGTCTTTTTGCAAATGCTTTTAGTTCGTAAGAATTTGCAAGATACACTTGTTGTGCATATTGTTCGGCGATGTCCACAAAAAAATACCAATTGTACGTTGACTCAACCGCGAGCTCAAATGGAACGGGAAGAGTTTTAAAAAACTCCTCTAGAGTTTCTGGCTTGTTACTAATGTTTTTACTTAAGACTTTTTTGCCTGATTTGTCTACAACATAAAACCAGGTATGCTCTTTGTGCAAATCACATCCAACATAATACATGGTGGTTCCCCCTTTTATTTAGATTTTTTTTGCAAATCAATTTTAATAAATTTGTGGGGAATCACCTAACATATTATCAAGTCTCCACTTGTATACTTAATAAATTATTATTAAAGTAATGGTGCCTAATCTCTTATTCGCACTCCTGAAGGCAATGTATCTCGAATTATGCGGCATATAGATGGGCTTTATACCCAGTATTATAACAGGAAATATAAAAGTGATGGAAGTCTATTTAAGGGACGTTTTAAATTAATAATTATTGAAAGTGAAAGTTATTTGACAGAATTAATACGATATGTACATCGTAATCGTGATCAGCAGTAACGAAATATTATAATATAGCTCATAATGATTTTATGAGTAAAACAGGATGTTTTAAAGACATCCAAAAACTAGATAAGCAACTAAGTATGCAAGTAGAGACTTGACCCCTTTTAACTGGGCAACCTACTCGACCTTTCATGCCCGCCAAAAAACTGGCGGGCAAAACTGCTTTCTATGTGATATTGAACACAGGTGAAGGATCTCACCTTGACTTTGTGGGGGTTTCGGGTATACTGGGGGGGGGGGGGGGGGGGGGAGTTTAACAATATATAGATGAAAAAATATGTTTGCATATTTTTATTTAGTGCATTTTTTTATTCGCTTGGTATGGCATATGCGATTGAAGCGGTTATTACGTCTGTTTCCGGCACGGTGGAAGTCTATTCTCAAACTACCAAGGAACGGGTTGAAGCTAAAGTCGGTGAGATGCTCAGCCTTGATCATGTTATTTACACGCGGAAAAACTCTACTGCTGAAATAACGTTAAGCACCGGACATCAAATTAAAGTCAATGAAAACACGATTTTTTCATTGCAGAGTTTAACCGAAACTAAAACCAAGGTTAAATTGCCGTTTGGAAAACTGCGCGCCAAAGTATCAAAACTCACTTCAGGAGAAGAGTTTGAAGTGGAAACACCTGCAGCGACCTGTTCTATCCGGGGAACCGAGTTTGAATTAGCGGTTAACCAAGCAGGTGAAACGCGGCTGGCGGTTTTTACCGGAATGGTTGAAGCCCGGGAGATGATTACCGGCAAGAGTGTTATAGTCGGTGCCGGTGCGTATTCATCTATTATTAAGGGAGTTGCACCAACTGAACCAAAACCAATGGAAGAAAAGGGCGGAGAAGATAAAGGAGAAAAAGAAACCAAATCAACTGATGACCGGTTAGCTGATGCAAAGAGAGAAATATTTGAAGAAATATCTAAACAACAGGTGCTCGATCAAGCAGCTGAGGAGATTAAGCAGGCTGAGTATCAAAACGGCAAAGCATTGATTGATGCGTATGGCAAACGAGTCCGTTTAGAAGAATATATTATGCGGACTGATTTAGATCAGTTTAAATATGTGGTCTTAAATGAGCGGGATAACCGGTTTGATTTTGGCAAGATCTTGTTTACCTTTAATAAAAACCTTCCGGAAGATTTAAATCTTGCAACTAAAGGTATGTTCCATTCTGAAAAAGAAGCTCCTGTTTGGTATCCAACCGATATATTATCCGTCATGTCAAATACGATCGATACGGTTACTGAAGAAGCATCCGGCGGTCATCCGCAAAGTTCAGGTTCAGGCGGTTCAGTCTATTATGATACGGTTTTTGACCAGTATGATTTTTCTGCTAATAATACGAGCCTGTGGGGATATGATAAAACATCAGTTCCTGAATCCGAGTATTATTACGGTGATACTGCGCCGACATCTGTTTGGTCACAGCCGGGCGGTTCTCAATTATTTCATTTTACTGCCAAAGATACCTATGCTGACGGGACCTGGATACAGGCAGAAGATTTTATCATTAATGACGAAGGTGATATCGCATCATTTTCTGATATTGTAGATCCCTCTAAAATAAGCGCTGATGATATACGATCTAAAATTCTGCAGATGAATTTTGAGCGGGTGTACACATCGTCATTGTTTGACGGGAGGACGATTGATCTTGTGTTTAGTTCAAAACTCCTTTCCGATGCAGGAATTTTAAATCTTCCCGCATCGTTGGGTGCGCCGTCAATCATGCATGCATCAGAAAAAACTTCATATAACGGGCAATCGCCATCCCGCATGTATGACGTAGTTCGGCTGCGTGAAACTTCATCGGGAGATGTATTCCCTGAACCCGAAAAACCTTATGAAAAGCAGAGTGCACCAGAAGTTGATGAAGTGAGGAAAATGATCAGCCATGTAGCAACTGCTGAGTTTTTAGGCGGACAATATTTTGTGGAAGGTGATAATACGTCGCTTAAAGGGAATATTAATATGATGTATGTGCCGGTGATTAATTTTTCAGAGAATACTGCTCTCTTGCCCATATACCAGGGAGCATATAACGGCACCAAAGGGGTTGAGGAATTAGTTGGCGGCGGGACATTGGTACAGAAAACCATGGAGCATTCTTTATATGCAAAACTGGTGCATAAAACATCTTCCAACTGGACATATAAAAATATCTTAGGCTATAGCGGTAAATGGCTGGCTGAAACAGAAGATGAAGCATTGTCTGATGGTTTATTTAATAATTACCGGTATTCACTGGGGCTTGCAGCAGAAAAAGCATATAAATCATGGAAATTTAAACTTGGGTATGATTATGGAATGACTGATTATATTAATTATGAATCACTTTCATCTGACAGCAAGTTTGCCGATGCAGGGATCACATCCTCAATGGGAACGGATGTGCTTGATTTTAACAGCCATGATTTTTCCATAGGAGCAGTTATCCCCATGAGAAAAAGTCTCTTGATTGATACTGAATACCGGATGTCATATTTAGTCTTTACTGATCAGAAAATTGTTATACGTTCGGGAGAATATAAGGCAAGTAAAAGACATGATATCGGCAATACCCTGCAGGTTAATACGATTGTTGATATGAAAACAGCCCGTCTTGGATTAGGGTACGGATTGCAATATTATATCTCCAATCAAAACGCGTATGATGCTAACCGGACATTTTTTACGGATAATTATTATGATTATATTGAGCAGAAAATAACACCTTCAATAAGTTTTTTATTAGGTGATAAATCTTCAACACTCAGTTTGTACTGGGATATTGCATTCACCAAATATACTGATCGTAAAGTCCAGGATATAAGCGGAGAATACGGCACCAGCAAAATAGGTCAGGTAACCAATGGATTTGGTTTATGGTTGAACTATCCTTTATATAAACAACTTAACATTAAAATGAAACTTAATTATCTGATGAGCTCATCTAATATGAAGCATGAAAGCACATATACGTATAATTATGATGTGGTGAATTATTTTGTTGGGTTTGGATGGCAGCTATAAAGACAATTTAAAATTTAAAATTAGAAGACTAAGACATGAATAAAAAAAGTATCTTATCTCTACTATTAATACTGATGGTGCAGGCGGCGGGGTTTGCTGTTACGGCTACTTTGAATCTTACGGTAAAAGATGAGAATGGGAATCTTATTCCTGATGCAAAGATAATGTTAACCACATTCAGTCAGGACGAACATACCGGATTCTGGCAGCCTGATACCAGTTACAGTACGGTTGACACTGCCTGTGATGGTACGTGGACGACCAGTCTGGTTGTTGAAGAATTAGATAATGGGTGGTGGCGGGATTATCAGTTATTAGTGACAGTGCAGGGATACTCCCCGACAACACAGGAACAGATGATGAACTGGCAGTACGGTGAACAATGGGTATGGATTGTGCCGACTGATGCTTCAACGATTACTAAAAATGTTACCTTAACCAGCGGTTTGAATAATGTTGATACGGTGGTAGTTAGTTTAAATTATGATCAGGCAGATAAACTTTATATCGGTGAGATACGGGATCCTGATACGTGGGAAACAGTTTCTATGGAGACATTCTTTATTTCTGGTACTGCTCAAAGTTCAGGATTAACGTTTAATAATATTCCTTTAACTAATGAGATAAATCCTTACCGGGTAAATATTTATTGTCCGGAAGATAATGTGGGTATGGAACGGTTTGTAGTGCAGATGGGAACACCGGTTGATATTGATTTAAACCAGGGTGGGATGGCTCCTCCGTCGGGTTCAGGAGATGAGCAAGAAGGCAATGTGGTATTTGAAGGGGTTATTGAAACGACTAGTACTCCGAGTGCAGGTATTGCGGATGCGCGGATAATGCTTGTTAATACTGACAACTGGACTGCTGCACCTGCCCAAACGGTAACTGATTTAAACGGATATTATGCTTTTTATGACGGCATTAATCCTGAAAATGCTAATTATAAAATAGAAATTCAAGCGCAGGGTTTTGAAGGGATAGAGATTGAAACTGATATCAACGGAGATCCGCTTGCATATATCGGAGGTTCATCGGAATATTTTAATCTGGGTGCCTTAAGTTTAAGTTATGTTCATGGAGTGATTTCAGGGACCGTTACGTTAGACGGAGTACCTTTGCCGAATGTTTATGTGAATGTATGGGGTGATTGGGATGGCTGGACAGGATCGGATCCTTGTAATCATAACGGCAGAGGATCAGGCAGCCAGAATGCTGATAACGGGACATTTAATATTACCGGTCTTGCTCCAGGGAATTATAGATTAGAAGTTCAAAGTGAGTTTACGCAGGAGCCGTACCGTTACAATCAAGGAGTAAACCGGCAGGATGATTTTGACGGAGAAGAATGGAGCAGGACTCATACCGGCGATGACCTGCGTATAAATGTTGATACAGAAACCGCACCTGGTTTTTGGATTACAAAAGTCTACGATGCGGATGGTGCATCTGTTGAGAGTGAGTATCCGTTAGCCATAGATATTCCTTCAAGAACCGATACTGACGGAACGATCACCGGGACGATCACGTATGATGAAAGTATTTTGTCTTCTGATGTTGATTTGGGCGGATCCGGAAATATGTTTATTGTTATTGCCAGACAGGACTGGTCAACATATGATTCTTCAAGTGATAATGAAAATTGGGTGCCTCCTGCATGCGGTTTTACTTCAATTGAAGGTTCTGAAACCGAGTTTTCTTATACTATTAATGTGCCTGCAGGATATATTTATCAAGTAGAAGTAAAATCAAAAAATTACGGGGTAATCCGCGCAGGAGACTATGAGATGAAAGCTGATCTGCGTAATGGAGCAACTTCAGCAGATGGCTTGGATTTTATTATATGTCCGGGAGGAACGATAAAAGGGAACGTGTTTTTTCCTGACGGAACTACTTTTAAACCGTTTTACGGGGATCAGCATTCGTCCCGGGGAGCAAATGTTAATGCTCACGGATGGAATATACAGTCCTGGAGCAGTGATGAAGTGCGTGATGACGGCAGTTTTGAAATAAACGGACTGGTGCCGGGCAGTTATACAGTTGAGATAAACGGCTGGGGAGATGGATTTAAATGGGCATCTTCAAAAGTTAAAGATGTAAATGTAGAAGTCGGCGGAATAGGACAGTCAACTTTCACCGCGGTTGAGATAAGATTAAAACCTGGTGTTAGATGTTATCCGATTATATCAGGAGATGTTGATTCTTTGCCTGAGTATATCCAGGGTTCTGTGATCGGTGTTGAGCAGGGTACAAAAATGACTCATGAGACTATGAAAGATATCCTTATGGATAAACCTGAAGCAGAGTTTCATTATCATGACGGGTATTTTGACCCGATGTATCTAGCATACGGAACATATGATTTTTATGCAGTTTTAAAAAATGATTATGAAGAAGGATCTGATTCTTTGTTTTTTAGTTTCTTAGGGCAATTAAAGAATTTTGAAATTAACGAGGAAGTTGTTAAAGGATCAATTCCTGAAGGGCATTCGTGGTCAAGCGGGGAAGCAGTTCTTTTGGACCTTAATATTTCTGCGGGTAATTCAGCATTAACCGGAACTCTTTTAGGAGAAAATATTTTCAGGCCTCAGGATGCAGTTGAGATGGCAAAAAATTTTGATTTATTCTTGGAGTATATTCCTTCAGTGTTATTGTATGATTCTAACGGGATTATTAGAGCCTGGTCGCTCGAAGTGCCTGAAAAAGATGGCGGTGATTATTGGGAAGCTGCTGCTGCAACAGGTGATGTTAATGAATTAAAACAAGCTGTAGAGCGGTATCCGCCTAAATATACTATCCAGTATTTACCTTCTGGAACATATACTTTTATTGCGGCAACTCCTAATTATCCGCCGTTTATAAAACAGATTACCATTAATGAAGAAGAAACAATAACTCAAAATGTCAATTTTGATACTGATGTCGGTCCTGGAGGAAATGTATCAGGTGTAGTTAAGGACGGCTCTTCAGGAAAATTATTAAGCAATGCATCAATTAAACTTACCAGTAATGTGAAAAACACCATTGTGCGCACTGATAATCTTGGCCGGTATGAGTTTCCCGGTCTTCCTAAGGGAACGTATACTATTCAGGTGTCTAAAACAGGATATGCATTAAGCGGTGCAAAAAGATCAATTGAAAAAAATGCATCTATCGAGCTTAATTTTAATCTGGAATCAGCACCGGGAAGTTTTTCCGGCACCGTTTATCTGCAGAAAATGCCGTCACCTAAAACATATTCCGGCGCTAAAATTGTTGCTTATAACGATACTGACAACGGTGAAAATACCGATAACTTTCTTCCTTTATATACTGCAGCAACTGATTTAAACGGTCAGTATAAGATATCAGGTGTGGTAAGCGGAGACACGTATAAAATATTCTTGAATGTTGACGGCAAACAACTTCAATACCTTGAAAAAACCGCTTCAACAGGAGATGTTTCAGGATGTGATTTTACACTTAGGTCTGAAGCACCCATGCTTGATATAAAATCAAAAGTTTCATCTGACGGTACATATATTACATTTGATATCAGCAGCCCCAAAACATTAAAGTCTGATCCCGTATGCACGTATCATGAAGGAGCCGAGTTTGATGAGGATGCTTCTGCTTTATCAGTGACACCTGAGATAAAACCTAATGATGAGTACAGGCTTACGATTACTCCTGAAAAATCAGATATGGATTATGTTTTACGTATTACGGCTGATGATGGTGTTAATGATGAAGTTTCTGTTGATACGGTTTTTAATCTGTCTCTTAAATCAAAGGTTAAAAAGGAGTTAAAATCAGAGTATGCGCAGGGCGGCGATGTTAATATAGCGGATAATATTAATGATGATCCGACTTCAATAGGGATCCCGACAGGAGGGCTGACAGCTGTTGAAGAATCAGGTTCAGCTTCTGTGTTTGCGCCAGGAATAACAGCTAATGCTGCGGTAGGCGGTTTTATATCAACATTGCCTGGAATCCAGCTTTCTAAAACTAATAGAAATGCATCATCAATACTGATGAATCTTATTGAAACTGTTTTAGCAAGTGATTTATACACGATTGATTTATCAAATGCGCAGGTTAACCGGGATTTAACTATTTCTCTGAATTATGATAAATCTTCTGTTGCTGATTTAGACGGGCTGAAAATATACCAGTATAATTATAATACCGGACAGTGGGATGTGGTAAACGGATCTGTTATGGCTGATCCCATAACAGGAACCGTATCGGTTGATGTTAACTCAGTGTCAAATGCATCTCAGAATGCATCTCCGGAACTTGCAGGCAGATCTCAGTTTACGGGTGCAAAACATGTTATTAATCCGAACGCATCAACTGATCAAACAGGTACTTTTGCAGTTTTTTCAGCAGCACCGCCTAATGTTAAGCCCTATACAGGCATTGAGTTTAAGGCGTATAATTTCCCGAATCCTTTTGATCTTAAAGGAAAAACAGTAACTCTTACAGATGATATAATAACAGGAAAAACAATGGATACGTACGGGACGATAATAAAGTATTACATGCCGTCATCTGTCTCGGGAAAAACAATAATTTATATTTACAATATTGCCGGAGAGATGGTCAGGGAAATTGATGATGGTGACCGGGACGGCGGGTATATCTATTACACCGCGTGGGACGGGAAAAATGATAACGGTTCATCGGTTGCGAGCGGTGTGTATATCTGTATGATACAGGTTGACGGTAAAAAAAAGAATTTATTTAAGATGGCAATCATTAAATAGTGTCAGAGTGTCAAAGTATCAAAGTATCAAACGGCAACGGCGAAGGCAACGGCAAAAGATCTGACACTCTGACACTCTAAAAGGGTAACATATGAAAATTAAGGCAATATTTTTAATAATAAGTTTACTCATGCAAATGCGTATACTATATGCCAGTGATGTGGGGGTTACGGGGGCTCAATTTTTGAAGATTGGGACCGGGGCTCGGCCGATGGGTATGGGCGGTGCATTTTCTGCGGTGGCAGATGACGGGTACGCTGCCTATTGGAATCCGGCTGGTTTTGCTCAAATACAAAAACCTGAGCTTGCAACCACGTATTTGAAGTATTTTCAGGATATTGATTTTGGATATATGGGCTATGTTCTTCCTTATAAATCAGGGGTTTACGGGGTTGGCATAACCTATTTAACATTGGGGGATATTGAAGGACGCACCGGTGATTCAGAACAACCTGACCGGAAATTTGGGGCAAGCGATATATGTGCAGAAGTTTCGTATGCGATAAAAGAGCCTTTTGACGTAGCTCTGCCGGGAGTTGATATGGGGCTTAACCTTAAATATATTCAGCAGGAGATCGATGGAAATAAAGCACAGACCGGCGCATTAGATCTGGGCAGTCTGTATCATACCGTGTATAAACCGTTAACGATAGCGATCTGTCTGCAGAATGTCGGCCCGGGAAATAAGTTTGTAAAAGTTCGGGATCCTTTGCCGCTTAATCTTAAACTTGGATGTGCATACCGTATGCTGCAGAACAAACTGATTACTTCCCTTGATATTGACCAGTATTTGATTGATCAAAAAATGTATGCAGGGTTCGGAGCAGAATACTGGATGATTGATATAATCGCGCTGCGAGCCGGTTATCGGTATGGATATCATAAGAACAGTTTAGGAAATATAGTCGGTCTTTCAGGCGGCTTAAGCCTGAAAGCGTTTAATTTTCAGCTTGATTATGCCTTCGTCCCATTCGGCAAGCTCGGTGATACCCACCGTTTTTCACTCTCAGCAAAATTTTAATAATGACTTTAAAATAAATATTTAAAATTCTTTGTAATATGCAAAAAAAATATTATAATACTATTGGCATGATTGTTCGTAAAGCCCGGTTAAAAGATATCGAATCCTTGTTGGTATTGTATAAGCAGCTAATGGCAATGCACTGGGATTATGATGTTTTGTATAGAATCCAACCACGCGCGGTCTCTGATTACCGGAAATTTATAAAAATATGCATGAAAGATCCGCAGTCGTTGATTCTGGTTGCAGAAAAAAAAGGAGAAATTGCCGGATTTATAACAGCACGGATTCTTGATCGTTTCTCAGTTTTTAAAATTAAAAAAGCAGCCTATATATATGATATTTTTATTAAAAAAACATATCGCGGCAAAAAAGTTGGAAAAAATCTTATTGATAAATTTAGATTATGGGCAAAGCGTAAAAAAATTAAGTATATTAAACTGGAAGTAAGCCCAAAAAATAAAAAGGGATTAAAATTCTGGGAAAGTCTGGGTTTTTATGTTTTCCAGCATAAAATGGCACTTAAGATTTAAACGCATGACGAATTATTATGAACAGGGTTATTTGACTAAATTTAGCTTTAATTGATATAATAGGTTCAACTAACATGAAAAATTTATAAAGGAGGCAATTTAAGTTCAAGAAAAGCTAAGAAAATATTAATAAGGAGGAAATGTAAGATGATGAAAAAATTAATGTCATTTTTTATTGTGTGTGCGGTCTCTGTTGTTCTGCCTCGTTTCGTATGCGCAGAAGGGTATGCGCTCTACGGTTTGGGTTCAGATGCAGGCGGCCGGGCAGAAGCAGTTTCAGCCTCGATTGATGATGCATCAGCGGTCTGGTATAATCCTGCACGGTTACCCATGGTGCAAAAAAAGAATCTTGTAGCTGGATTTGATGCTACGATGCTGGACTTTACTATTAATTCAAGTATTGATAAAAAGGATTATACGTCTGATGATACGTATATTTTACCCAATTTATATTATGCTCATCCGGTGAGTGATTGCCTAACCATAGGTATTGGAGTCAATTCTCCGTTTGGTCTGGGTGCTGATTACGGCAAAGATGCAGTTTTTGGGGCACTGGTAGTCAGCAATGAAATAATGATTACTAATATCATGCCTGCTGCAGGGTATAAATTAAATGACAAACTTTCAATAGGTGCCGGACTCATGATGTATATTATTGACGGCGAAGCAACCCAGTACGCGTCCGGATACGATGTTAAAATGAAAGGCGATGCCAATCAGATAGGTGGGATGCTGGGGCTCAATTATCAGATTGACAAAAAACAAACCCTCTCACTAGTTTACCGGAGCCAGATGAGATTTACTCTTGAAGGAGATACAACGATTGTTGGACCAGGGGTAAATTTTAAAACAGACGTGAAAGCAGGATATTTAACCCCTGATGCGGTAATTCTTGGATATGCAATGCAGGTTTCAGACTCCCTGCTTTTAGAAGCAGATCTTAACTGGAGAAACTGGGATGATCTTACATCAACGGTTATCAGTTTAAAAGATGCTAATCCTTTGACTGGCGCTACTCAGAATATTACTGAACGTAACTGGAGAAATGCAGGTGAACTGGTTGTCGGAGGACAGTATACGATTAATGACAGCTGGGCGCTAGACGGCGGATTAATGTACAGCATGACTCCTGAAAGGGAAGTGTATGCAACGGCTGAAATTCCAGATACCTCATATTATCTGGTTTCTTTTGCTCCCATTTATACCTGGGAAAGCTTAAAAGTATCACTTCCGCTGGCTTATCTAAATAATTTTAAAAAAGATGTTAATTCTCAGACTGCAGCGTATAACGGCGAATGGGATTTAAAAGTTACCCATGTAGGGCTGAATCTGTCCTGGATGTTCTAGAAAAGAGGGGGTCAGAACTCGACATAGTACATAACATTTGCTTTAAAGTTAGTTAGTAATATGCATTTGTATTATGTACTATGTCGAGTTCTGACCCCCCTTTTCATTCTTATAATCAAAAATATATAACGGAATAATTATGCGTGTTTCAATGTATTACAGTAATCATGATATTAGAGTAGAAGAAAAACCGATTCCTTCAATTGGCGCAGGTGAACTATTGGTAAAAGTTGAATCCAGCGGCATATGCGGCAGTGATGTGATGGAATGGTACCGCAAGTATAAAGTTCCATTAGTGCTCGGCCATGAAATGGCCGGAGAAATTGCAGAGATCGGCACCGGAGTTAACGGATTTAGTAAAGGTGATAGAATTGTTGCGTCTCATCACGTACCCTGCGGCACCTGTCACTATTGCACACAAGGACATCCAACGGTATGCAACACATTGCGGCAAACAAATTTTATTCCCGGGGCATTTTCTGAATATTTAAAATTGACATCCGTGCATGTTCAACAGGGCGTGTTAAAGATTCCGGACACGGTTTCCTATGATGAAGCAACATTTGTTGAACCGCTGGCATGTGTCTTGCGGGGACAAAAAATTGCACGCATGAATAAAGGAAAAACAGTACTTATTTTAGGGAGCGGCATATCGGGGCTTCTGCATGTTAGTGCAGCACGTGCGCTTGGTGCTGAACATGTTATAGCAACCGATGTAATTGAGTATAGACTCAATGCAGCTCGCCGCTTCGGTGCCACGGAAATCGTATCAGCAGCAGATGATGTTCCGGAGCGGATTAAAAAATGTAATAAGGGACGCTTGGCAGATATAGTTATTGTATGTGCGGCTCCTTTGTCAGTCTATGAGCAGGCTTTGCAATCTGTTGATCGCGGGGGGACTATTCTTGTATTCTCTGCTGCACAAGAAGGCTCCAGCTTACCGGTCCCTATCAATGACGTATTTTGGAGAAATGAAATAACCATTACGTCTTCATATGCAGGGAGCCCGGCAGACTGTGCCGAAGCGCTTAAATGGATTGTAAATAAAAAGATCAATGTTTCTCAGATGATTACTCATCGGTTTCCTTTAGATGAAACTAACAAAGGTTTTGAGCTTGTTTCAAAAGGAAAAGAATCAATCAAAGTAATCATTAAACCGCATGTTAAAAGCAGTTAAATTAATTGTTTATACGGGGAATGTATTCCAGAGACAGACTCCCTGGATCCGGTATTGGAAATGGAAAACAACAACATGATAGAACAACGCAGTAAACCGCGGGTAACATTAGAATCAACGGTTGTTTTTAATGAGCTTGTGTTTAATGAAAATGCAAAAAAGAAATATTTTTCCCAGCTGGTTAATATTTCAAAAAATGGATTATTGATGATTGCTGATGAATTTTATGAGGTTGGAACATTGCTCGATCTTTCGCTGTATATGGGGCGCTGGCAAAAATATTCAAACGATTTTTTTAAATTTGATCAAAGTTCTGTTTCAAAACCGTTAGTTTGTGCGGGTAAAATATCCCGAATTTATCAAATAGAAAATGAAAAAAGATTTTATATCGGTGTAACATTTACAAACATTGACTTGAATGAATGGGAAGCTTTTGGCCGTTATTTAATGGATCTTAAAGAAAAAAACTTCAATACGAAGGAGGAATAACATGGATTGGGGTTTACAAAACAGAATAGCTCACATTATTAAACCGGATACGGGTAAAACAGTGATGCTTGCGGTTGATCACGGATATTTTCTTGGTCCAACGTCTGGCCTGGAAAATGCAAAAAAAACAATTGCGCCGATTCTCTCTTACGCGGATTCATTAATGCTTACCCGGGGGATTTTGAGAACCTCGGTTGATCCTAACGTATCAGTGCCAATTGTCCTGCGTGTTTCGGGGGGAACAAGTATTTTGGGGAATTTAGCGCGCGAAGGGATAACGACCTCGGTTAAAGAAGCTGTCCGCCTTAATGTTTCGGCGGCCGCAGTTTCAATTTTTATAGGCAGTGAATACGAAAAAGAGACTATCTGCTCTTTGGCACATTTAGTAAATGAATGCGAAGAGGTTGGGATGCCGGTGCTTGCTGTAACTGCAGTCGGGAAAGACATGGTCCGCGATGTAAAATACCTGGGGCTGTGCTGCAGAATAGCGGCAGAACACGGTGCACATATCGTTAAGACGTATTATTGCAAAGATTTTGAAAAGATTGTGGCTTCATGCCCGGTTCCGGTGGTCATTGCCGGAGGCAAGAAATTAGAAGAGAAATCCGCGCTTCAGCTTAGTTTTGATGCGATACATGCCGGCGCATCCGGAGTCGACATGGGGAGAAATATTTTTCAATCAGATTCACCGGTTGGCATGATTCAGGCAGTGCGTAAAATCGTTCATAATAATGCGTCGGTTAAAGAAGCCTTCGATATATATACAGAGATTAAAAATAAGGGATGCGTAACAAGCAGAGCCTGAGGAGGTCTGGAGAAAAACCCACTTGAAATATTTGTGTTTGTCAGTATACTTATGCATAGGGCATAAAAGATTTTGGAAATAAGGAGATATATGGCATGAAAAAATGGCTTATTATTGGTGTTATTTCAGCAATAATATTTAATGTAGGGTGGCGTTTTTTTGTAAATTATATGCATGAGAAAAAGGGGATTCCCAAATCGCATATTATCGGGTATCTTATTTATCGCGACAAATATTTGCCGGGTAAATCTATCGTAACTATGAAGGGCGATAAAGAAAAGGAAAAGACAGCTGAAAAGGATGCGGTACAACCCAAAGCGGCCAAACCAAAAACACAGGAATCTGTAAAATCAGAATATGATGCACGGCTCAAAAAAACAACGAATGAAAATGAACGGAATGATGCTAAAACCGTTTATTATAAAGATATGATGTCTCTTGAGAAAAATCCGGTTAAGCATAAGGAGTGGAGAGATAAATATATTGAAATATCTGCACAGACATATGCTAAAAAATATTCTGAGATTAAGTTTAGAGGGGAAGAGCAGGAATATCTGGAAGTTCAGAAGAAAATTGCGAATTACAAGAAAAATGGTGTTCGTCCGCCGGTTAAGCTGTTAAAGAAACAACAAGAAAAACCAAGCAAAGAAAAAATCTACAAAGCGTTATACAGCAAAGAAAAAACGCGGTTAGCTGCGTTGTATAAAGAATAGCACACGATTATTCCACCAATCTTTCTGCCGTTTTCCTGCCTGGAACTTAAATACAGCAATTTTACTCTCATCTTGCACTTATTTTTATATTTGAATATAATAAAGAATATTAGAAATGCCCTTTGATATTGATGTTGACGTTAATTTTAGATTTTAAATTTTAAATTGTAGTTATGTGCCCTCGTGGCGGAACCGGCAGACGCGGACGACTCAAAATCGTCTGGCCTTTGGGTCTTGGAGGTTCAAATCCTCTCGAGGGCAAATAATTTTGCTTTGCAAAATTGCAATTACAAATTAACGTCAAAAACAATTAGTTAATAATGAACACAATTTGTTTGCAGAGAATATGCCTTGGTTTTGAAGTTTAGGTGTTGAAATTAATTTGAAATTTGTAATCTGTAATTTGTAATTAATTTTAGATTATGCGTTTTGGCCTTCATCTTTCCATTTCTAAAGGATTATTGAACACGGTAGCAGAAGCACAGCGGCTGCACTGTGACACCATCCAGATTTTTACCCGTAGTCCCCGCATGTGGCGGACCAGAAGCATTGGGAAAAAAGAGGCAGATGAGTTCACCCATGCACTTAAGAACGCCGGCATCCATCCGCTGGTGGTGCATACCCCCTACCTGCCTAATTTATGCACGTCTGATCCAGCGTTATATAAAAAATCACTTGATGCTTTTAAAGACGATGTGAGGCGGGCAGAACTTTTAGGCGCAGAGTTTTTGGTCATTCATCCCGGAGCATACTCGCCCGACAAAACCGAAGCCGAAGGTTATAAAAACTTATTGTCTGCCTTAGACACCATATTTACTCATCAGACATCGGTTACGATTTTACTGGAGAATATGGCAGGCGGGGGCAGAAGATTGGGCGGTTCTTTTGAAAAACTTGCCTGGATAATAAAGCATGCTAAGATTACCGCTCATTTAGGGGTATGTCTTGATACCTCTCATGCGGTTGGATCAGGATTTGATCTGTCAAAAAAGAAGGGATTGGATGAATTGGTAGCAGCAATCGATAAAACGGTTGGCATAGAAAAAATTAAACTGCTCCATCTGAATGATTCAAAAACTTCATCCGGTTCGCATCGTGACCGGCATGAACATATAGGTAAAGGTTACATAGGTAAACAAGGTTTTAAAAATTTACTGCACCACCGTTCTTTCAAAGATATTCCCGCGATATTAGAAACTCCTAAAGACACGCCCCGGTCGGATATACAAAATCTCAAAATGATTAGAGCATTGTCAAATTAGAGAGGGAGGTGGATTAGTTCCCGCCTAATGTTTGTGTTCTGGTTTTTTTGGAAGGAGCTGAATCTGAGGCGTCCTTTTTCTTCCATCCGACAGGTTTTTTCTTTTCTTGGTACCGTTTCCTTTTAAACTCAACATTTGATGTTAATCCCCCAAAATGAACATGGAAAGAAAGCCGATGATTGTGATCAAGATCTTCTACCAAACCAAATGCATAATCAAATGAATAACGCTGTATTTGTATACCGATGCCGGCGGTCAGACCTTCAATATCAGTATGTATCTTATAGCCAAGCCGTAATGCAAAATTATTCCGGGTTAATTCTAAACCCACGCCGGATTTGCTGTCTTCATCGAGTGTTTTAAAAAAATCTCCGGCAAGTAAAAATGTATACAGATTCTCTTCTTCAGTAAAAAGAGAATAGATGTATGAGATTCCTGCGCGGTATGTTTTGGGTAAAGGATCGGCTTCAGATTTGTAGTTAAGACCGCTGCCCATGTTGAGGATTGATCCTCCCGCCAGAAGACCTTTGAGCGGTGTTTCGAACAATACTCCTGCATCAGCTGCAGCGGTTGAATCACTGAAATCTTCAACCAGTGTTGAGTCAATAAATTTGCTGCCGATACCGATTGAAAGCATGTCAAAGAAGCGTGCCGCATACCCAATGGTATATGCGGTGTCCTGCTGAGCTTTTTTATATGCTCTGGGTTGCCCGGTTACGTTGACATCAATTGAGCCTGCATCAGAATAAAGGACGCCGATGGCCGGTGTTCCCCAGATTCCCAGCGGGTGTGCATATATAAGCGAACCAAAAGAAATATCAGCGATCCCGGTTTGATACATTGCCGAAAGTTCAGGATTTTGCTGAAGGCTAATGGATGCGGGATTAAAAAAATATGCATCCGGATCATGAATCATGGCAGTATATGCTTCACCAAGCGCAGCAGCACGGGCACCGACCGCTTTTTTTAAAAAAACAGCTGATGAGGTGCCAACCGTATCGCCTGCGTGCAGCGCAGAGCTTAAGAGGATACACATGCAGATTGAAAATAATTTTTTCATTCTATTATTTTACCACCGCTATCTTTTTAACCTTTTCTAAAGACGGTCCGCTAATATGCATAATATAGATGCCGCTTGCGACCGTGTCATTACGGCTGTTTTTTCCGTCCCAATTTTCAGTATAACTGCCGGAAGTTTTAGTTGTATCAACTATTGTTTTGACGAGTTCGCCTAATATCGTATAAATTTTAATCGTGACTTTTCCTTCGCCAAAAATCGTATAACTAATACTTGCAGCCTGTCCGGCATTAGGGTCAAAGATGTTTTCTGAGACTTCAACCGTTCCGGTCGGTATGGCCGGAGTTTGTATCGTAAAAGCACGGGCCATCGCGGCTGATTCAGTATTAGCATTCGTAACGGTTATATCCCATAAGCCGGTAACTTGACTGATGATATTAAATGTTCCGGTAATGGTGGTATCATTAACACGGGTAAGAGTCGCAGCTGTAATATCTGTTTGACCTGCCCGGCTGAGCTTAATGGTGGGCGAATTATCAAAAATTTCTCCCGTAACCGTAACATTTACGGCTGCATCATTTGAGCCGTATGTTGGGGATATGCTTACGAGATACGGTGAGGTAGTGCGTAAAGTTAACGTATTGGTAGTTCCCCCGCTAAGTTCATATCCATAATACATGCGGTAACTGTATCCATCAGATAGTTTTACTGCCTCCGGATGAGAAAGTTTATCCGAAGGAGAAGATGTAGTTGTACCTGACATTTCACTGCTTTCAGAAGTAAAGGTAACAAGATCTGTTGATAAAGCGCTCCATAAAGCACCAAAAGATTCACCAGTTGATCTTTTTCCTACATAATACATCCGATATGTTCCATTGCTTAACGCAACTATTTCAGGATCTTTGGATTGTTCGGAAATAACTGACGAAGAAACTTCTTTCCAAGTTGAACCATTATTTGTTGAACTGGCAACAGCAATTACATAATCAGCTTCTTGGTTGCCGCCGTTTTTATCCCGCGTATAATACATATACCATGTTTCTATCGACGCGACCGTAGTAGAAATAATGACCGGTGAATCTATAAAGGTACTTCCTGTTTCAATCATAAAAGGAGAAATTCCTGTGCTGGTACTCCAGATAACCGCATCGTTCGATGTAGCGGTGTTGAATGAATAAACCCCGGTTGAGCTTTTAGCGGCATAGGTCATCCGGTATTGGGGGCCGCCTGCAAGAAACATAATGTCGCAGGAAGTTATATTGGTGTCGTCTAAATTTACCGCTGATTGGGTACTAACCACATTTTCATACGCAGCTTTGGTAAAGGTTAATCCATCTGATGAGGTTGCAATGTTAATTGAGTATTGATCGCTGTAAAAAATGGCGGTTGTCCCATCAGCGAGGGTCGTAACAACAGAAGGGGCAGCACCGTTAATTCGCTTAGCACTTCCTTCTCTCCAATAGGCAGGCGCTGCAAAAGATATGCCTGAAATAAAAATGAAGAAAAATATACAGATACATATAACATTAAAAACAAATTTAGTTTTCAATAATTTCATACAACAATATGATATTTTTTTTGACGACACATGTCAATTAATTTAATGGAAATAGAGATATGGGACGTCCTTTACATATTGCGATTCTCTTCATCCTTCGCTGCTACCAACAAGAACCTGTGCGACATATCTGTATGGATTAGTTGTACGATTACAAAAACTAATATTGATAAGATATTTGATATGCCAAGATTTACACATGATGTTGGCGCTGATATATTGGAATTGAGAATATTCGGGAAACTAATTTAGAGCAACAAGAAACACTTGCCGTCCATGATAGAAAAAGGTTCGGAATGCTTAGTAAGTTAATTATTAGAGAATCACAGAGATTAGGCGTCAAATGTATATTCTGAAATTTTATTAAAAGAGTTAATAAGAAGTGTCCCTTAAGCTCTTTACTGATTTGACGTCAATCCTGGCATTCATGCGATAATCTTTCTTTCCGAAATATATTACATTTCCGCGATTTATTTGAAGTTGATCCAGGCATCGTACAAAACCGCTTAGATCTTTATGGGAAACATTTGTGGCTGCTTTTATCTCATACGCCTCAATTTTAGCACCTTTTTTTATAAGGAGGTCAATCTCATCTCCCTGCGATGTCCTATAAAAATAAAAGTGAGCTTGTGTGTTTGATGTAAGCAGTGTTTTCTGGATCAGCTGTTCGATAACAAACCCTTCGAAACTGAAGCCTCGATACGGTGAGCTCCTCAGTAATTCTATAGAAGATATGCCCAGCAGTTGGTGTAAGATTCCAGTGTCCCTGAAAAACAGTTTAGGCTGCTTAATAAGCCGTTTCCCAATATTTGCATGAAGTGGCTGAAGCCTGCGCACTAAAAAATATTGTTCCATCATGTCAACATACCGGTTGACCGTATGGTACGACACTCCAAACGCACCCGCTATCTGTGAAGCGTTCCATGATTTTCCATGCATATGCGCTATCATAGTCAGCAGCTGTGTTTGTTTCTGCGGGGAAAGGGAAGTCTGCAGGTGCCTAAGCGCATCCCGTTCTACAAATGTTTTAATATAATTTTCCAGCCAAACACCTTGTGGTTGTCTTTTGCTGACAATAAGTTTCGGGAATCCTCCTGAAAACCAGAATTTTTCAATACTTATCTTAAACGGTTTTATTATTTCCGTATACAAGAACGGAGTGAGCTCCAGAAAACCTACTCTACCGGCCAGTGACTCAGATATATTCTTTACCAGCAACGGATTAACAGATCCCAGAAGAACGATACGGCATTTATTGCTCTTATTTCTGTCAACATAACTGCGTAAAGCGGGGAAAAGTGCGGGCACCTCCTGAGCTTCGTCAATAATGCATTCTTGCCCATATTCATTGAGGAAGAACTCGACATCGCCGGTTATCCTGTTATAATCAGAACTCCTTTCGGTATCGAAATATTGCCAGGAAGCAAGTACATTGCGGGCAAATGTAGTCTTTCCAGATTGGCGTGGACCTATGACAGCAACTATGGGGAATGTCTCCATGTACTGCTTCAATCGTTTAGACAGTATTCGCGGGATATATCTCATGA
>JBDRMW010000086.1:0-25106 GCA_043811735.1 bacterium | reverse complement strand
CACAACATTAATAAGACCTGATTGAATATCAGAGAACATTTGTTTAAGGGCAGGACGATCCATATGAGCACCAGTAAAACCGGGATCATTATAAATTTTATATAATTTAAATGTTTCCTGACTCTTAATAAATGATTTGATTCTCTCTTGTTGTGCTTCACAAGAGTTAAATTCAACCTCAGCCTGACTATCAGTTGAGACACGCGTGTAAATAGCACATTGCATAATCTGCTTTTTTGATACTTGCATAAAACACCCCCAAAAAGTATGATACTTATAGTTTAAAATATAATAGCATATTTATTTAATTAACGCAATATTGAGTTAATTGGTGAGGCAATTTAATGTTAGGCGATAAAATAAAATACTTCAGGATAAAAAGAGGATTAACGCAATATCAATTAGCAAAGAAGGCTGGGCTTTATCCGACTATGTATGGAAAAATTGAACAAAATTTATCAGCTGATCCAACCATATGGTCAATAATTAAAATAGCTGATGCGTTAAATGTTAGTTTAGATGAATTGGTAGGAAGGAAGTTTAAAAAGAAGAATGTGCTTTCTCTCCCGCTAAATCCCCGTTTAAGATAGAGAAAATGCGCGCCTGAAGGAGTTTGAGCAATGCCTTTCCGTTCGCCAGTCAATCAAGAATATTACCTATGGCAAAAAGAAAATTTCTCTTGAGTTTTATTTCAACCGGTTTTCCGATGGGGAAGGGGTAATTCGCGATTTGATTTCGGGCGCCGCGGCGCCCGCCCCCGCAGATTTTTCGCCCAATAAAATAAAGCCCAACCGAGATTCTCGATTGAGCCCGCAGACTCCCACTTTTGGGTTCGAATCATCTATACTATCGGAGAGGGAGGGATTTGAACCCTCGAGTGCTTTGCAGCACAACACGCTTTCCAGGCGTGCGCCATAAACCAGCTAGGCGACCTCTCCATGCAAGTTAAAGATTTAAAAAAAGATATGTTATTCTTTATTTTCTTGCGTTTTTGTTTTTTCGGTCTTGAGGATAATAACAACTACTCTTCTATTTTTTGCCCTGCCAACCTTGGTTTTGTTTGAATCAACCGGTCTGGTCTCCCCGTATCCTTTGGGTTTAAGTCTCTTTGAATTAATGCCATTTTTAACTAAATAACTGTATACGGACCATGCCCGCGCACTGGATAGACGCATGTTGTTTTCATCACTGCCAAGGCTGTCTGAATGCCCTTCAATGGCAACCTCATTTTCCGGGTAAGTTTTAAGAAGTTCAATAAGCTCATTTAAGGCGGTTTTTGATTCCGGCTGCAGCACGGATTTCCCCGACCCAAACAGCAAATTACTCGTCAAATTAACGGTTAATCCCTTACTGTCTTCTTTAACTTCAATATTTTTAAATTCTTTCTGCGCCTGCAGGTCAATGCTGTTTATAGGCGATGAATTCCGGTTGCCCGCATTATCCCAAACAAAGAATTGAATATCATAATATCCATCACCAACAACCGTATTGTAATAATCATCTTTACCATTCCAGGTTACTTCTGTGGGTAAGGCTTCCGATGATTTAATCACATGGATAAATTTCCCCTGTTGATTAGTAATATTGAGCTGCCAGCGTGCAATACCGTGGATGTCAGATGCATCTAACCGAAATTCAGCAGTATCATCAATGCCATCACCGTTTGGCGTAAATGAAGCAGATGATACTGCCAGAGAGACCGTGGGAGGCGATATATCCACATATAATATGTTTTCCGAAGAGGAAGCCTCTATTCTATTTTCTCCTTGTATATTCAGCTGATAGGTATACTCACCATTCTCAACAAACGCATTGTATGTGTTTTTCCCATCCCAAGAAAGAATGGACGGCAGCACATCTTCACCAATAATACTTTTAACTAACGCGCCTATATTGTCGCGGATATCAATATTCCATTTTTTTATTTCAGCAATTTCAGGAGGAATAGTGGGAATTAAAAATGTTGAATCTTTTATCCCGTCATCATTCGGTGAAAATATCTCCGGATCAGCACGCAGTGTTGCCGTTACCTTTGTTTTTCGTGATCCTAATTGAGAAAACCGCCATCCCATCGATAATCGATGGGTATCTCCCAAAGAATCAAATGGTTGATATGCATAATCAATTAAAAAATATTTTATTTTAAAACCGAGCCCAGCCCGCCAGTTCGTCAGCGGATCCAGTTCATTTTCAGCTGAATCAATTGTATAACCGAACCGTAATGCAAACATATCTCCGCCCCAGTGCTCAACTCCGAGTCCATAAAAAGGTTTATTATCACGGGGCATATTTGCCTGAGCCGTGAAATTAAACAATGAATGATGCTGTGGTAAATCAAGTTTAAATCCTATCCCTACACGCATAATAGAAGGCAGGGGATCTGCTTTATCGATAAATTTCAATGTCCCGCCCAGATGCTGTCCGACTATACCTGCAGAAAATAATTCGTTGGATGTTCTGAATTTTACTCCTATATCGGCCGCTGCAGTAGCAGCAGACTCATCAGCAATCTTGCTTTGAATGCCTTTTGTATTAATACCGACTGCTAACATCTCATGAATCTGCAGGGCATATGAAACATTAGCAGCTGCATCATATGCTTTAAATTTACCCGCAGCAACACCATTAACAATTTTATTTAAGTCAGGGCCGCCCAAATATTGCAGAGAGCCCCCAAAAGTGCCGTACCGCGTTGGATGGATATAACCGGCATAATCATACGACATATCTCCGAGCCATAATCCATGCATAGCCTGAATTTCAGGTGAAAATAAAAATCCGGCACCCGCTGGATTTATTAACGGCGCATTGGCATCATCTGCCAGCGCCGCATTTGAATCACCCATGGCAGCCGGCCTGGCACCAACCGTAATTTTTAAAAACTGCGCACCGGTTGTGCCAACCTGCTTAAAAACATCATCTGCTGCTGACACAGCCGCGGCACAAAATAAGATTGGAACAAATAAAATAAAAATATATTTTCTCATTTTATAACTGCAATTCTTCGTGTTTCAGTAATGGTCGTTCCTGCTTTAAGATTTACCAAGTATATGCCGCTTGCAACTACGTATCCTTCAGCATTTTTTCCATCCCATTCAACCGTATACAATGCATTACGTTCAGCAATATGATCGGCAAGCGTTTTAACCAGTTCACCGGTGATAGTGTAAATGCGCACGGTGGTGTTTTCATTGCCGTCAATTAATTGATACAATATTTTGGTAATTTGGCCCTTGTTAGGATTAAACGGGTTGTTCCACTCAATTTTAAGATCAGCTTTTAAAGCTGAAAGAGAGACTGCTGAAGTTATGGTGTGAAAACTGCTTTGCACCGGGGCGGATGTTTCATTATTACCATTGGTAATGCTTATCTGCCAAAAATAAGTAGTATCTGGCTGCAATGCATTGGATCCATTATATACTTTATATTTAACCAGTAAAACTTCATTAAAACTCCATATATCTGATGCCCCAACGGAACTCCCTATTTGAATAGCTGCCGAATTTTGATCTTCCCCGGCAAAGTCAAAATCCCACGAAAAAACCGGATTCCGCCCGGATATAACCACCTTGGTATTTCCGCTGATACCATCTACCCTTATCCGTGAAGAAGATGACGCAGGCGGAGCTGCATAAATTTTCATAACACTTAAAATAAAAATAAAAAAAACAATTATTTTTTTCATTTAATTACTGCTATCCGGCGATTTTCTGAAATTGACATTCCTGCCTTAAGATTTACCAAATATATGCCGCTTGATACTATTCTGTTTTCAGCATTTTCACCATCCCATTCAACCGTATATAACGCATTTTGTTGAGCCAGATGATTGGCGAGTGTTTTAACCAGTTCACCGTTAATCGTATATATTCTGACCGCAACATTTTCATTCCAGTTAACTAATTGATAGCGGATTTTGGTAATCTGGCCTTGAGCTGGATTAAATGGATTATTCCAATCAATCTTAAGGTCAGCTTGAGAAGATGAAAGAATTACTCCCGCATTAACCGTTGAAAAACTGCTTAAGACCCAGTCAGAGTAAAATCCTTCATCATCACGAATGCGCAGTGACCAATAATAGGGAGTATCCGGCGTTAACGTTTTCCCTCCATCATATATTTTATAATGAACCAGCAAAACACTTTCAAAATTCCAAATATCTGAATCTCCCAGAGTTAACCCGATAAGAATTTCAACATAATGTTGATCTCTGCCTTCATCAAAAGTAAAATCCCAGGAAAAAATAGGATTACGGCTTGTTAGAACAACGTTATCATTTGCACTTATACCATCTACCATAATGCGATCGGCAGAAGAAGAAGGTACACCGAAAACAATATGATTGTTTATAATAATAGATATCAATAAAAAAAATATTATTGTTCGAACTTTTTTCATAAATTAGTGTTCAAGTCTTTCCTATTTATATTTTGCTTCGCAAAATTTTCTGGGCGGAGGGGGAGTTTTTCTCACCCGTCGCTCCCGCTTCTCCTTCGAAACCCGCCGCCCTTGCTTTCGTTCGCTCCGCTCACTCTTCCTCCACAGGAGGCGCTTCGGGTCGGCTTCAAGTCTTTCCTTTTTTTTGGGCGGAGGGGGACTTGAACCCCCATGACCTTGCGGTCATAAGCTCCTGAAGCTTACGTGTCTGCCAATTTCACCATCCGCCCTAAAATTTACACTTAGTTTATTTAATTTATATTAACGTGTCAAGATAAGCTTATATATAATGGTTAAAACATCCACAATTTTTGATTATCTTGCCAATAAATGGTATTATACGATTACGTTTAAATCTGAGGAATCCATGAAAAAGACTGGTAAAAAGATTATAACTACTAATCATAAAGCCCGCAGAGATTATGAGATTGAAGATCAATTTGAGGCAGGTATTGTCTTAGCCGGCCATGAAGTAAAATCAATCCGGAATGGAAAAATAACTATTGAAGATAGTTTTGGCAGGATTGAAAACAATGAAGCATATTTATATAATGCTTATATTACACCGTATCTTCAAGCAACACTGGTAGAATTAGAACCTTCACGCAGGCGAAAACTGCTTCTTCATAGAAGAGAAATCAACAGGCTGTTTGGACTTGTCCAGCGGAAAGGGTATGCACTGGTTCCACTCGATCTATACTTTAAAGATGGCAGGGTAAAAGTAACACTTGCAATCGGTAAGGGTAAGCGCCTGCATGACAAACGAGAAACTATCAAAAAAAGAGAATTAACCAGAGATTTACAGCGAAATTTTAAAGGCAAAAGAAATATATAAAAGATCCCCTTATGGATAGTTCGAAATAACTAAGTAATAAGAAGTAAGCAGTAAGAGCAATTTTACTTCACTGCGTTTCATAACATTGCGGAGAGATGACCGAGCGGTTTATGGTGCTGCTCTCGAAAAGCAGTGTGGCTAACGCCACCGTAGGTTCAAATCCTACTCTCTCCGAATATTTTGCGAAGTAAAATATTCCCTTGCTCCTTACTTCTTACTACTTGCTTTTGACGTTGACTTAAGAAGGTTAGAATAGGGTGCTCAAGAACTTCGTAAATTTTCGGAAGTAGTAAGTAGTAGGAAATAAAAAGTAAGATGAATAAAAAGGTTAAGTTTACAAGTTCAGACCCCTTATTCTTGGAGGATAAATTTGCGCTTTGATTTTGGTTTTTTACCGGGTTTGCTTTTTTCTGCATTTTTGGACTTACTTGAGTTGTATGATTTTACTTTTCTATGATTATTAGATCTTTTATCCGGTTTCTTTAGTTTACTTTTATGCTTTTCCCTGCCAAATTTCATCCGGAAAGATATGTTATGCGGCATGTCGAGATCCTGCGTAAATCCTACTGAATAACTAATTGAAAAATTAAGTATATTAAATCCTATTCCCGCGGTTACCTGCTGTTCATCATTGCGCGATGATTCTGTTATGTTAAATTTATATCCGCCGCGCAGAGCGAATATTTTTAGATACATACATTCAATCCCGATCAAACATAATGTTTCTTCTTCATTGATATAATGCGGGATATCAACTGCGTAAACAAATGAATATTGTTCATTATAATCGTGGCTGTATGAGCCTCCCAATTTTACTACTCCGGGAAGTTTTTCATCTTTGTTTAAATAATTCAATCCTGATCCAATATTATGAACTGAAAAACCCAATGTAACTAACCCTCTATACTGCGCTCCTATATCAGCTGCAAATGCCGTTGCTTTATTCCCAAATATCTCGGATGATATTCCTTTAACAGTCACACCAAAAGCACCGTTATGTTCAAACAGAGAAAATCCCATCCCCAGCATCGCTATGGTATCTTTTTGGCCAACCTTGCTTACTGTATTCCCCGCAGAATCATATAATTCAATTTTACCCGTGTCATAGTAAAGCAGTCCTGCCCCAATGCCCGGGCCTGCGGGTGAAAAACAATGCCCAAAAAGAAAACTGGCATAATTATCTTGTATCATTCCTTTTCTATACATGGTTACCAGCTCCTGGTTTTGTATTGATGATATGCCCGCAGGATTATATTGAAGCGCCGTAATATCTCCTGACAACGAGGAAGAAGCATCTGCCATAGCCGCACTGCGTGCAGACACCGGCTGAAGAAGGGTGATGCCAACCGAGGAACCAGCACCTTTAGCAAAACAATTTAATATTAATAGTTGTGTATAGATTAGACATGATAAAATCAGCAGTTTAACCTGTTTCATAATGCTTTTATATTATCGTATGACAGGAATTTTTTTAACTTCACTAATACCCGGGCCGCTGATATGGATAACATAGACTCCTGATGAAACTACTGATCCATTACTATTTTTGCATGCCCATTCAATATAATCAGAAGCCAAATCATCACTTTGTTTTTGTGCTTCCCAAACGAGCTGACCGCTCAATGTATAGATTTTTACGTGTACAACTCCTTGTGAAGTTGAATGAAAGTAAATTTTTGCTGTTTCATCCTTAGTTGCATCAACAAATCCTTTTTCTCCGCCCTGAATTTTTACTTTTTCTTCCTCTTCAATTTCCAATTCACCTTTATTCCGAACAATAACAGAGACCGCATTTGAAGGAATTACCGCACCATTGCTGTCATAAATTTTTGCATATAACGAATACGTTCCCCTCTCAAGATTGCTTATGGTGCACGTATACGGCGCAGATGTTATTTCTTCAATTTTAGCAGCATCTTGATAAAATTCCACTTTTGTGATGGTGCCGCTGCCCGTATTTTCAACCTCGGCAGTAACAGTAAATGCTGCGGGAGCTTCATATCTGGATGCATGTGAAGGGCTGGTAATGGTAATTGCCGGCCCATTATACGAAATCTCTATCTTGGGCCGCACACTTGCCGAACTGTGTTCAGAAGAGCAGTATGTTTCACTAGGGATTGGATCACTGGTTTTTGCCGTTCCCCGATTTATAAGCATAACACCATAATTTGTGTTCGATGCAGCAATCCAATTATCTATGACACTGGAAATATCCCATTCGTGCCATACCCCCGGTGAACCACTTCTGTTAAAACTGTCTAATAGATAGGAATAATTTAATCCATCTGAATTATATGTAGCAGTATCTTCATCCCATGATGAATAAGCTGCATAGCAATAAACATTCCAATTGCTGGAAACTTCTAAACTTTCGACATATAAATAAAGTTTTGCGGAAGTTATCGTAATGCCGGTAAGGCTTGAGACATCAAACTTAAGGAGGGCACGCCTCCTCCTGGGTAAACTTCAACAACCTTCTTTTACTACAAAATTTGTTTCTGAACCATAGTTCGTTGCTTTGCTGTCATAATTAACATAGGTATCAGTGCAGCCATTATATCCACTCACTCCCTGCTGCAAAGTTAATGTTCCTGCCATAATAGGGATCCCGCTTGCCCAAAGAATACTTACACTAATCACTAAAAAAAGATAGTTTATTTTCTTACGCATATAAAACCTCCTAAAAATATATTTAAAGAACAACATCTAAATTAAGTATAGCCGTAAATTACTATTTCATCAAGGTCTATTATTTACTTATACATTTAATGGGGAAATTAGGATTTTTTATAATTTTCTACTCTTGCTGGATTTAAAAAATTGTTAAATTAAGGAAAGAATAAAAGAAGCAGGTTAGTTTATTTTTCCAATAATAGAAGATTTATTAAGGCCCTTATTATGCAGGATTTGCAGTGTTTTTTCAGCTTTTTGTGGTGCTGTGGCGAATAATAATCCGCCGGATATTTCAGGGCCGGATATTATTTCCAAGATATCTTTTCGATATTGTTGTTGATTCCCAAAAAGAGGAATTTGGTCATGCCATATTTCAATGCGTCCTCCGGCCTTTCGTGCAATTGTATCCAAACTCTTCTTAAGTCCCGGTTCAGATACATGCTGGCATATATGTGCATCTAAGGTATTAATAATTGCCGATGCTTTGTTATTTAATGCACACATTGAATTAATAACTTCTTTCAATGCCTCGTCTGATTTTTGTGCGGTATCTCTGTTTGTAAGTTTTGCTAACACAAACATAGCACCAACTGGTTTGGTTATGATTAGAACATCTCCTCGGCGGGCATGCGCATGTTTCTTTACGTTTTTCTGATCCACCATCACGTTTATGACATATCCGCATTTAACCTGCGGATCCTGCATACTATGCCCGCCGATTAACACAACCCCTGCTTCTTTTAATTTGTTTATACCGCCCTGCAGCATCTTAACCATAATATCTCTGTCAACCTGCTTGGCAGGGAAACCAACAATATTAAGCGCCGTTAGAGGCGTGCCGCCGCATGCATATGTTTCTCCCAGCGAACTTGCTGCGGCAATCTGGCCGAATATATACGGATCTTCTACCATAGGCGTATATACATGTAATGTCTGCATGATAGACATCTGATTGCCCGTATCATACAATCCGGCAGTAAACGCTGAAAGATTCCGCTGCTTTTTGTTTTGAGATACCTGTAACCTGATTTTTTCTAAACGTTCCGGCTTGATTACAGAATTAAAATTTACGGGTAACCTTATTTGTCTGCTATTCATATATCTGCTATTCCTTACGTAAGATAAATCATCCGATCATCTTTAGGGATAACTTCCCCGATAATGGATGCGTTTATGCTTCCTTTTTTCTTTAATTTGTTCAGCAATGTATCTGCGGCTGCAGGAGCTATTGAAATAAGCAGGCCCCCGGATGTTTGAGTTTCAAATAAAAGGTTCATCATGGGCGCCGCAACAGCCGCCCGGCAGACAACATTATCTGACAGATATTTCTTATTATTAATTGAGCCGACATCCATATATTCTTCAACCGCATAATTTTGAACATCGGGAAAAACAGGTATTTTATTAACATAAAAAAGCAATGATACCCTGCTTTGTTCAGCTATCTCACATGCATGGCCGATCAATCCAAATCCGGTAATATCAGTGCATGCATGCGCCCTCGCATCTGCCATGCTAAGAGACGCTTCTTTATTAAGCAGAATCATGCTTTGTATAACTTCTTTCAATAATTTTTTTGGGGCTTTACCGCTGCGGACAGCCAACGACAGAAAACTCGTGCCCAGTGGTTTGGTTAAAATAAGCTTATCACCGGCTTTCGCTCCAGCATTAGTAATGATATTTTTTGGATCAGCTGTCCCGCATACCGACATGCCGTATTTAATTTCCCGGTCATACATAATCTGCTCTGTAAGAAAAACAGCGCCTGATTCATCTGTTTTTTCTTTGCCCCCTTTAAGCATCCCTGCGATTGTTTCTTCATTAAAGACAGCTTCGGGAAATCCTATCAGGGGAGAGACTAATACCGGTTTACCCCCCATTGCATAGATATCACTTAAACTATTAGCTGCTACAATCTGGCCGAATATAAAAGGATCATCAACGATAGGGGCAAAGGCATCAACGGTGCAGATTAACGCAAAATCATCCCGTATCCGGTATACACCGGCATCATCCATGCTGTTTGTTCCAATGATCACACGGTCATTAGTTAACGCAGGTAATTGACGCATCACGTGCGTCATGTCCTCAAGGGACATTTTACTTGCTCAACCGAGACAATGAGTATACTGCGTTAATTTAAAATCCTTTCTTTTAATAATCTCCTCCCTTCTGTAAAGGATATTTCATTCTCACTGAGGGGCATGCGGTACACCGCATGCAACGAATACACTCAGCTGCATTTGGATCTTTAAAAACTGATATATCAACCGGACATATTTCTTTGCAGACATTACATTCGTTACAATTAATTTTATCAATATGTAACCGTAACATGCTTATATGATTAAACGGTGCTAATACTGCCCCGAACGGACAGGCTGTCCGGCAGAATGGCCGTTTAGCAAGAATGAACCACATAAGAAAAAAAACTAAAATACCTATTTTTAACCAATAAAACCAGTTAACCATGCCCTGAGCAATGGTCGGTAATCCGGTTAACGGATTGATCGGATTCCAGCCAACCCAGGGAATCCCCGCAATTAAAGCGCCGTTCGGGCATAATGCTGAAAACCATTTTATTCCGGTAAAATAGGGCAGTATAAATACTAATACAGCTAAAAATATATATTTTAAATAGGTTAATTTAACGGGAATTTTAAACTTTTTTGATTTTATATTATACATAAGATCCTGCAGATATCCAAACGGGCATAACCACCCGCAGACCCATCTTCCTATCGTGATTCCAATCAATCCGATATAGCCAAGAACATAATAGGGGATCATTTTAATGGCAGCAAAATGCTGCAATGTCCCTATGGGACACGAACCAACTGCCAAGGGACATGCATAACAATGAAGAAAAGGCACGCACCAGCCTTTACCCGCACCCTGATAAATAGTTTTACTAAAAAACACGGGGATATAACTGTTCGAAATAATCGCGGAGCATAGTTGAATAATTTTTTGAAGGCGGCCATTGGCGGTATGCTGCACCGCAAGAGCTGTTTTAAGATCTTCCGAAGAGATTAATTTCTTTTCTACAAGTATCTCTCCCACCTTCTTGTTCGATATTTTTTGTTCAGCTAAGATTATTTTGATATGCTGCCGCTGAAGAACCTGATACTTAACTAAGAGCAGTAATTCGCCTATGCGTAAGTTATGCCTGCGGAAATGCTGCAAAGAGGCTTTATCGGAAGGATTAGTATCGGTCATAATGTTTGGGCACAATCATTTGGAGTTCCCGACTCCAATACCGATGCACTCCAGTCAAAGGGTGCCGCCGTTTATCTGGGTCTCATATAATTGATGTAACCGCACCCCATATACCAGCATAAAAATAAACAATCCCGATAAAACAATGACAAATACTAAACGCCGGCCGGTAAGTTTTATACAGTTGTTATTCATTCTTTTCCTTTATTCGGCTGGTTGATTTCTTTTTTTTTATATTTTTATTTACTTTTTTCCTTGTTTTATTCGTGCTATTATTTTTATTTTCATTAATCAGATTTTTTACTAAACCAACTGTTTTTTCATCCAGATATTTATTTTGTTTATACCGTATTACTCCTTGCCGGTCAATAATGATTGTTAACGGAACTCCTTTAACGTTAAACTGCTTAAACAGGTCATAAGCATCAGTAACCAGGCGAAACTGCAATCCGCGGTTGGCAGCGATATTTTTTATTTTATTGGCTGAACCTCTTTGTGCGAATGAAACAATAATAACATCTGATGAATCAAAAACATCGTATATATTTTTCTGTATGGATGGCAACTCCACCCGTTCGCATGAGCTTCAACCAAGCGACCAAAAAAACAAATATTTAACTGTGTCTTTATGCTCCGACAGCGTGAACGCTTCACCGTTAATATCTTCAACCGTAAAATCTGCGGCAAAATCGCCTGCCTCACGGCCGGTCTTTATTAATTTATCTTCCCCATAGCAGATGAGCAAACAACTAATCACAGCAAGCGTTAATACACAAAGAAATTTTTTACCCATGGAGAACCTCCCCGTTATACAGGTAACTATTATACTATAATTATCAAAGAATTAAATCAATCTTCCGTTGCAATAATGGCAGCGCCCAATGCACCGGTATACTGAGGAAATTCTGATACACGAATCGAACAACTGCATTCTTTTGCCAGTGCGTCATCCATCCCCGGTATTAATGCAACCCCGCCGGTAAAGACCACCGGATCAACTAATTTTCTTCCTGACAATCCCATTACCCGTGAAGCAATCGCTTTTTGAACACCTGCTATAATATCCCCGCGGTTAACTTTCTGCGAAAGAAGCCCTATAATTTCTGATTCAGCAAAAACTACACAGGTACTGCTAATAGCCGCAGGCGTTGACTGCGCAATTAATTCTTTTACATCTGCAATATCAATATCTAACAATTGTATGGCTACTTCTAAAAATCTTCCGGTTCCTGCAGCACAACGGTCATTCATGGCAAAATCTTTAATCTTCCTATCATCATTTAGTTTGGTTATTTTGCTGTCCTGGCCGCCGATTTCAATGACGGTGCGCACCTCAGGATAAAAGTATTGTACTCCTCGTGCATGACACGTGATCTCCGTAACCGTATCGGTGACCGATGAAACGAGCTCCCGTCCATAACCAGTGGCAATAACTCTGGTAATATCATTTTGAGCACATTGTGCCTTAAGAAGAGATTTATCCATAAGTTCATTAATAAGGGTATCATTATGCAATTGCGTATCAGCGATGACGCGGGATCTTATTTTCTTCTGATCAGCATCAAATAAGACAATTTTTGTAGCACGTGATCCAATATCTATCCCGCATCCGATCATCGGCTCCTCCGGGATTTAACAATTTCTAATAGTGTCTGAATGCGGACTTTCAACTGTGCAGAATCTGACGGGGAATAGTCTGTTTCAAGTTTTAAATAGGGAAGGTTATGTTTTTCTTCAACGTGTTTTTGAACCAATATTGATTCAATATTATAGGTATGGCATGCCCGCCAGATAAGTTCAACAACAGCTTCCGGTTTGTAATCTGCAATAATCATATCAAGCAGTCTAAACCGTTCATTATTCGGGGTCATCACCGAACAGGGCAGATGAAAATATTTTTCCGCTAATGCGGTTATCGGATCTTTATCTTCAATTACATCTTCATATATTGGTTTAAGACCGGTGCATGATTCTTGGGCAACCACGATCCCGCCTGATTTTTCAATTATCTCCAGCAGTTTTTCAGCCATATACGGCATAGGAACGCCCGTCATTAAGATGCGCGGTGCACGCATATACTGAGGTTGAGCTTTAATGTTTGCTGCAATAATATTTTCATACATCTTAAAATCATCCGGCATGCAGGATATTGAGCTTTTAGCCGTAAGTACTTGCGCTCCGGTTAAAGCCGGAGGATGTAATTGTGCATATTCAGCGATTTTTCTGCGTAAATATCTTTCCCTGTTCATCAGTTTAATCGCAGCACGCAGTTTGTCATCAGTTACCGCAGTGTGAAATTTCTTCTCAAGATATTGTTTAAATTTAACCAGTTCGGCTTTCCAGAGATTCAATGCGTCCGACGAATCCGACCGCTGAGACAACTCAATGACATATACATCTTTTGTTTTTTTAAGAAGCTCATACATTTTTTTCTTTCCATCACAGGTGGTTTCACCGACAACTAAATCAGCCATTTCTAAAAATGGGTTTGTTTTCAGCTTCGCATATCCGTATGAACTTTTAATCAGCGGGCATAAATTTGAGGGGAGGTCCTCTTCAGCAGAAGGAATAGTCTCTTCGGTTCCGGCACAGACACAAACCGGCACCGCATCTGCCGCCATAATAAGTTCGCGCGGTGTATATTCACAAAAAATACTTACCAATCCTTTGCCTTCTGCTTTGTTTTTTTCAGCATATTCATAACAATGAGGGATCATTTGTTCAAAATAAGCAAATAACTCTTTGGTTAAATTATTATTCATATTTATTTATCATAATACATAAATATATTTTTTTTACAATATATTTTTCTCAATAAATAATAAAGACGGGTGTTAAAAATCAACCTGTCTTATGAGTTCTGTTATATTCAGTAACATCGATGCCGCACGGACATCACTGCATATTATTTCACGCATAAAATAACCCGCACTGTAATAATTTCCTTTTTTTAATTATGCTGATCATGATAATAAACTATTGAATGCTTCTTTAATAATTGTATCATTTTCCAGAATTGTGCGCATATCAATGATCACATGATTATTTTTAATTCGAGTTAAAACTGGTATGGTATGCGATCGCAGCCGCTGCGCACATTCTGCTGCTGACAATCCTTTAACCTGTATGCGTAAGACTTTGGTTGGAATATTTTCTTCGGATAACGAGCCGCCTCCGACTTGCGAAAAACCATCTTTCACCTGTACTGATATTCCGCTGCAGAGCTGCGGCAGGGCATGGGCAAGTGCATCAGCACGTTGTGCCAGTTCTTCAACCGGGACTTTAAGCATTTTTAAAACAGGGATATGCTGATCAATCGTATCCTCATGCAAATATAACCGCAATGCGGCTTCCAGAACAGTTAAAGAAAGTTTCCCTAAACGGAGCGCTCGTGATAATGGATTTTTCCTGATTTTATCAATATACTTACGTTTCCCCAGGATGATCCCTCCCTGTGATCCGCCCAGAAGCTTATCGGCGCTGAAACAGACCAAATCAGCCCCATGTTTGATACTTGATTGAACCTGAGGTTCTTCCTTAAATCCAAAGCGTGCAAGATCAGTAAGCGCTCCTGAGCCTATATCATCAACCACCGGTATTTTTTTCTTCTTTCCCAGTGCAACCAATTCTTTCAGAGATACTTCAGAAGTAAATCCTTTAATTTTATAATTACTGGTATGCACACGGAATAAAAGTGCTGTATTATCATTTATTGCTCTTTCATAATCACGAAGATGAGTTCTGTTCGTTGCCCCAACTTCAATCAATATGCATCCGCTTTGTGCCATAACATCCGGCAGCCTGAACGAGCCGCCGATCTCAACGAGCTGACCCCGGGATACAATTACTTCTTTTCCTTTAGCGAAGGTATTAAGAATAAGCATGGTAGCTGCCGCATTATTGTTTACTAATGCAGCTGCCTGGGCACCGGTAATAACCTGCAATAGATTTTCTATTTGCAGCCAGCGGCGGCCTCTCCCGCCGGTTGCTAAATCAACTTCAAGGCTGGAATATTCACTTAATTGCGATAACGCTTCAACCGCTTGTTTCGCAAGCACTGCCCTGCCTAAATTAGTGCTTAATATAATTCCCGTTCCGTTGACAATTTTACGAATTCCCACTTGAGCCTGTGCATGCAGAGATTTTCTAATACGTTGTTCGATTGATTCACTTAAGCAGATATCTGATAAATCTTTTTTCTTTTGAATCTCGCTACGCATCTGTGTTAATACGTTCCTGATGCAGTACAGCACCATCTTCCTCGAGTAAACAGATACTAGTTTTTCGATATACGGTTTGTTCAGCAAAACATCAACCGAAGGAATGCTGCGCAGCTTTATTTGTTTGTTCATAGATATTGACCTGTTTTTTCAATTTTTTGTGAATTTATTAGTCCAGAAAGCATTTTTGAAAGTTCATTCGTAATCTTTTTAAATAAATTTAAATCATTATTTGATACTCTTATATGCAAGCACAGCAGATCAAAACACGCAATTAACTCATTTAAAGAAGCTCTGGCAGTAATATAAAAATGCTTTTTATCATTTTTTTGAAATCTACCATATCCTTCAGAAAAATTCAATATAATTGAAATGGATGATCTTAAAATTTGATCTCTTAAGGTATAAGGTACTTTTTCATTTAAACAGCTATTAACTAATGAATATAATTCTTTGGCTTTTTTATAAATGTCTTTATTCTGAAAATCTGAATACATGATTTGCCTTTTTGTCTTTTATTTCTTACTACTTATTACTTACTACTTCGAAAATTTTACGAAGTCCTTGAACACCCTATTTTAATCTTCTTAAGTCAAAGTCAAAAACTAGTAGTAAGAAGTAAGTAGTAAGGGAAAATTTTACTTCGTAAAATTTTCGGGAGTGTATGGGAATCGAACCCACCTAGGTGCTCTCAACAGAGTCCTATGCCGGATTTGAAGTCCGGAAGGGCCACCAGGACCCTATTCACTCCCGTTTTAATAAATGCGCATCCCCTGAACGCCGGGTGACATTTATTTTATCAAAATATTCAAGTAATGTAACCGCATATTTTCTATTTGATTTTAAGATATCCCTGAACACAGCCGCGGTCATTTGTTTATGAAGCTTTATATAATCTACCAGCATCTTCTCGGCTTGCTTGACCGCATCTTTATGAAAAACGGCTTTCCCCGCAATTTTCAGCAGTATTCCTTCTTTAAGCAGCAAATGATATATGGTATACACATCCTCCTTCTTCCCCTTTAGCTTCTCTAGCAATTGATCGGGATTGGGCGGTAAAAAAGGATTTTTTTTAATTTCGTGTTCGATCTCCTGCCGTAATCTGCTTTGTTCTTGCGTCAGCGCAGTTTTGGCTGCAAAAAGACTGTATGCCCCTTCTCTTAGTTTTATTTTATTTTGTTTTTCCAAATCTTTTAATACATACCTGAAATCATCAATATGCAATGTTTTGTGGAGCATGCTTTTTAATTTATCCGGGGTAATCCCGGCAAGAAACGGGGATTGCTTATGAAAAGATGCCAAAACATCAAGCAGGTGTTGCTGCAGCTTTTGATATTCCCGCATATCAATACATACTGTTTTATCTTTTTCACCGATTAATACAATAAGTTGTTGACCGGCTAAATCGGCAAGCAGGGCAGATAGTTCCAAAGGAGCAATACTCAAATGTTTTGCAATCGCAGAAACCAATTCAATTTTTAAATGATTTTTTGAGATATAACGGTGAACCCTTTTAAGAATCGGCGCTGTTTCTAAAAATTCCAGTTCAGCTATATCATCCGCATAAAATTTCTTTGTATGCCGCCGGGCATGGACTTTAAGAATTTTCCCTCCGCCGATCGTATGAGCCGGAGAATAACTTCTCATTATAAATCTATCGCCATATGCCGCAATCAACGGTTTTTCCAGAATAAACTGAACCGGGGTTGAATCGGATTCTTTTAATCTTTGTTCTTTAAGCAATACCAAACGGGCAGCTATTTCACTCGCACCGTGATGCAGAAAAACAGCGGTATTAGTGGTAAGAGTTTTTTTCGCTGATGGAAGCACGGTAAGCTGGGCATCGATGCGGCGGGTAATTGAAAAAAAACCCGGTGTACACAATACATTCCCCCGCTCAATCTCGGATTTTTCTATACCGGAGAGATTTACCGCAGCCCGCTGGCCGGCACATGCATGTTCCACTGATTTTTCGCAGACCTGTAAACCCCGCACACGCACCTGTTTTTGCTGGGGCAGTATTTCGATTTCATCCCCCACGCGTATAATCCCTGAAAGCACCGTGCCGGTTATTACCGTGCCAAATCCCTGTATAATAAATGCCCGGTCAATTGGCTGCCTAAAAATACCTGCTGTTTCTTTAGATTGAATAACTTCTGCTAATTTTCCGATTTCCTTAATAAGCGCTGGAATACCCTGCTGAGTAACCGCAGAAACCTTCACTATAGGAGCTTTTTCAAGAAAACTACCGTTAACAAAATCTTTTATGTTGTGTTCTATTGATGCAATCTGTTCATCGGTAACCAGATCAATTTTAGTAAGAACGAGTATCCCTTTTTGTATGTGCAACAGCTTTAGAATATCCAGATGTTCTCTGGTTTGCTGCGCAATTCCCTCATTAGATGCGACAATAAATAATACCAGGTCTATACCCGCCGCACCGGCAACCATGGTTTTAACAAACCGCTCATGTCCGGGGACATCAATAATGGGAATGGTTTGGTTAGAGGTAAGCTTTAAAAATGCAAATCCCAAATCAGTCGTCATCTCACGTTCTTTTTCAACTTTGAGACGATCCGGATCTGTTCCCGTTAATGCCTGTACTAACTTAGATTTACCGTGATCCACATGGCCGGATGTTCCAATTATGACCCGTTTAGAAAAAGAGGTGTCTTCCATAGTTAGAATTTAATATGTACGCCGGTTCCGTAATTATTGTTTGTTATATCTGCTGAATCTGTATAGTACCGGTAACTAACATACATGCCTAATGTTGGATTAAATTGAAAGCTCACCTGAACTTTTGGTGAGTTTGATCTTAAATCTTCAGAATCTTTCTGATAGGTATTCCCCAGTTTAAGAACTGTTTTAGGCAAAATCTTTATCAATATGTTCCCCACAAATGCATTAACACGATAATCATCAGCTGTTACATTATGTATATAATATGTATGCAGAGCAGTGCGTGGAAATATATATTGATTAATCCGCAGTCTAATTTCTTGATCTTCGTCATTATCCTGCATAGAAACATAATACCTGACCTGGCCGATAGTTTTGGGGGTAAGAACGCGCTCTATTTTTAGATATACCGCTAATGCATCAAAATCATCTCTGGTTTCAACATCGGGTGTTATATCGGGAACATCGGTATACTGCAGGGTAATATTGCACGTTGTTTTTGGAGAAAACCGGAATACAGAACCTAACGAGTATGAAGGCGTATCGGGGATGGCTGAGGCTGATGATATCATCAAGCTATAACTGGTAAAAAAAAGCATATTTGCATTGGATTTGTAAACTAAATTTGCGGCATATACATCAGCCGGCAAATGCGAATATTGAAGCTGCAGATTTATGAGAGGAATGATTTCCCGTGATACCCTAATAAATACTTTATCCTCATCATCAGTGATATCATAATCGGAATGGAGATAATGGAGCTGAATAGAACTTGAAAGAAACTCTTCCTCAGTAGAATCAGCAAAACAGGGTTGAGAAAAATAAAAAAAAGCCAAAGACAGCAGTACAATGTATTTTTTCATGCGTTATATGCCTTAAAACTTTAAGGCAGCATGCTCTGTCATGTGGGAAATTGTTTACACCCGAGCAGGCACAAACATATCAATCCCAGCAAACAATAAATAAAATATCTTTTTTCTTTCATAACATACCTTACCACGTAAGGTTTAATTTATTTTCAAGTCGGGCAGGCAGCAGCACCGCCTAATTCAATATTCTCCGTCGCCTGAATCCCCGTTTTATCCAATTCTGATTCCCATTCGTACGTTTGCATCATAATATCATTTACGATATCCTGATCCGGGTTTTTTTCGACATTCTGGTCATCCTCATCATCTTTGTCGTTCTCAGCAATTATGCGCTTACCGGGTTTTTTCTTATATGTATATTTTACCTTTCCGTCATATGTTTGTATTTTCACTCTTTTGAGTACAATCCTGCCTTCTCTTTCCTGCACTAAAAAATCCAAGACAACAGGGATAGGATCATCTTCGACTGTGTAAAAACAGGCGCATACTGAATATTTGTTATCGGATAATGCGAGAATTTCACGCGTTACTTCTTTAAATTTTAATATATATGTTTTTTTTTGTTTTTTATCTTCAAAAAGGTAATGTCCGTTATTTTTTTCCATTTTATTATGGATATAATATTCTACGGATTTGCGGATTTTCTTCTTGCTGATTTTTGCAGGCTGGCCTGCAGAAAGGTAAGGGATACTAAGACAACTGACCATCATCAAAACGTTTGCAGTTTTTATAAACCAATATTTTGAATTCATGCGCAGTTTCTTTCATGCGATTTATATATAAGAGTATATATAATAACAGCATATTTTTCCATCCAAAAAAATTGGGGGTGATTATCCTAACTGTTCTATTTTTTTCTTAAGTTCCATCATTTTGGTTGATATCAGCTTATTGAGCATCCGTTCTTCAATTAAGCCGACAATAATGTTATCTTCTTTAACAACCGGCAAATAATCAAGATCGTATTTATTAAATATTTCTTTGGCTTCGGAAACAAAAGCATCTTGTCCTATCGTAAAAGCAATCTTTTCCATAAGGTCAAAGGCAAGCAGAAATTGGCCGATATCAGTCTCCATAAACGTCTGTTTAATGCTGTCTACACTGATAATACCGACTAATTTTTTATCGTTATCAATAACCGGATAATATAAATTATTGTCAGCTGCAAATATTTTTAAGACCGTTGCCAGGGGCATATTTTCTGAAATAAGCGGAAAATTTTTATCCATAAGATCTTTAACCCGTGTCCGTTTGATTAAATCATCTTCCGTTATATTTAATCCGGCTTCGCCTGCTTTTGTGACAGCCAGTTTAGTCAAATACGGCCCGAATAATTGAACAAGGAACGTGTTTAACGTGATAATAATGATGATCGCATGGCCGATCTCTTCCGGGAAAATATGATACGCCACAATCGATAAACCGATAGCAACACCTGCCTGGCTGAATAGACAAAAGGGAAGATATTTACGCACCGTGATAGGTGCTTTTGATATTATGGCCCCGAGATATGAACCGAGCATTTTACCTGCTGCCATGCCTACTAAATAAGTCGTTGCAATAGCTAAAATAGCAGGCGTTATGCGATAAAAATTTAAACTAGCACCTACCATAACAAAAAACAGCACGTAAATAGGCGGGGAAAAACCTTTAACCAAATTAAATACATCTTTGCTCATACGCGGACTAAAATTAACAATAACAACTCCTAAGATCATTGCTGATAAAAGCATATTCAAATTTAATGCCAAAGAAAGACCAAGCACCAGAAGCACAGCACCAATAGAGAAAGCAAGGATTTTTTCTGACTCATTATAAACTTTTAATATGCGGGTGAGCACAAAGCCCGAAATACTGCCAATAATAATCGACCCCCCAATCTCATAAAAAGGGTGGAAAATGGTTCGGAGCATATTGCCGTCAGAATTACCGATTAACCGGGCAGCAATGCTCGACGCAACCGCAAATAAGGCAAGCGCTAAGGCATCATCAAGCGCAACGATTCCTATTACCGTAGTGGTAAGGGGGCCCCTCGTTTTGTACTCCCATAAGACATCGGTTGTCGCTGCAGGGGCGGTGGCAGACGAAATAGCTCCCAATACTGAGGCAATCGCCCACACAACCCGCATATTATCAAAAAATAAACTTCCTACTAATCCAACCAATAAAAATACAATGAAAAATGCGGTTAAACCTTCAAAAAGAAGTATATGTATCAATTGTTTTCCATATTTGGTAAATACATCTTTTTTAAGCTCTCCGCCAATCATAAAACCAATAAGCCCGAGAGCAAAATAGTTAAATGGTTCCATTATGCGTATAAGGTCTTTATCAACAATATTAAATCCCGTCTGCCCGATAATTAACCCAATAAGCATATACCCCACAACCTGGGGAATTTTTAATTTCTGGAAAACCCTCCCTCCTATGGTTCCCCCAAATAAGGCAAATCCGATAAGAAAAAGTATATTCAAATGGAAAAAAGAAATACGAGATGCAATAATATCTAAAATATTAACCATATCATAACAGCCTTTTTAAAACCTTAGATTCTTGGAATAAGATGGTTTGGGAAAAATAATTATATCATTATACATCTTTGATCTATAAAACCCAAGAAAATATTTGGCGTCAAAATCAGCCTATTGCATATCTTTTAAAAACTCCGTTATGTAAGGTTTGCGGTTTGTTTTGTCGGGTTCTTTTGTGTTATAATAACAGAATATGCGGAAAAGACTGCAGATTTTGATAAAAAGAATAACTAAATTTTTTAGATCGGGCCTTTGGAAAAATCCGCTCAAATATTTTTCCGGCATAAAGTTATTTATTATGACGTATATGCGGATTATTACGTTAGCCGTCCGTGAGTTCCAGGTTGACAACTGTGTGTATCGAGCTTCTTTTTTAACCTTTCATTTATTGCTTTCGATTGTCCCCGTGCTTGCTATTGCATTCGGTATTGCTAAAGGATTCGGTCTTGATGCAATTCTTGAAAAAGAAATCACGACGATCTTTAACGGACAAATCAAGATTGTAGAAATGCTCATTGATTTTTCACGCCGGCTGCTTGACAACACAAAAGGAGGGATTATCGCCGGCTTCGGAATATTAGTTCTTTTATTTACCGTCATATCTGTCTTAGGCAATATCGAACATACCTTTAATAAAATCTGGGGTGTCAGGAAACCGCGCACAACATTAAGAAAAATTACTGATTATTTTTCGGCAGTGCTTATCGGCACTATTTTTTTAATCGCGTACAGCAGCTTAATGGTCGCGATGTTTAGTCAATTAAGTTTTTTTGTGCAGAACAACAGTCTGTTAAATCCCTTCGGCTCTTTGATGCTCTTTATATTTATGCAAATTCGGTATATCGCGGTGTGGATATTATTCGCGTTTATCTATATTATTATGCCGAATACTGAGGTAAAAATTAAATCGGGTTTAACCGGCGGTATTATCGGCGGGACTCTTTTTCTTATTGTCCAATGGCTGTATATTAAATTTCAAACGGGCGCGGTGATTTACGGAGCAATATACGGCGGTTTTGCCGCGTTCCCGCTTTTTTTAATATGGGTGTATGTAAGCTGGATGATCGTTCTCTTGGGGGCAGAAATATCTTTTGCCAGTGAAAATGCGGAAACATTTGGGTTTGAACCAGACTTTTCGTTAATCAGCTTTTCTTCAAAAAAATTACTGGCCCTTAAAATAATGCATCTTTTGGTAATAAATTTCTCGTCAGGTGAACAATCATTGTCCGACATAGCTATTTCCCAAAAACTGGAAATTCCTGTTCGATTGGTACGGCAGATTTTATATGAGCTGTTATATGTTGGAATAATTGCTGAAACAATCAATAAAAATAATCTGCGGAGTTTTCAGCCAAGTGTTGATATTAATAATATTACCATCGCCTCGGTACTTGATGCGGTTGAACAATACCGCCGGGCTGATATCCCCGCGTCACATTATCATACATCACAGAAAATCGCTTTGCTTTTACAGGATTGCAGCGATACATTTCAAAACTCTTCTTCAAATATTAAATTAAAAGATATTTAAATTGAGATTATTTCCAAAAAAGCTGAGCTATAGGATTGTCTTCCAATACCCCGATAGCAATAATCAGCCATCCGGTAGGCGCTGCGGCGGGTGATTCAGCAAACTCATGAGGTACATATAAAGTGGAATACCGTATACCGCCGCTTGATACCTGGTATCGTATAACATCATTAATGATTTGTTTCCCTTTTACTTGATCTCCCATCCGCAAATACGCCAGGGCAGCCCCTAAAGCTCCTTCAGTCCACATCATATTAACATCATCCCATGATTTTTTAGGTTTTCCGGGATAATAATACTTACCAACATTATAGCGTTCAAAAATTAATTTTTTTCGGTATGGTTTATATCCTCTGCCTTCAGGCATCGGACATGAATAATTTTCTGAAGAAAGTGCTGCTGTATGCGCTTTTTTCATATCTTTCCGGGAAGATAAAAGCAGAGATCCCCAGGAAGCACAATCTAATGCCATAACCGTATCTTTTATCGCTGCGCTTTGCCCGCGGTTAAACTGCCCCTCTGGTTCATTCCAGCATTGAGTAATTATACGTGTTCCCAGCAGTTCCGCTGCTTGAGTATATTTTAATTCACCTGACACCTCGCCTAAATCTTGCAAGAAAAAATACATATCAATATTATGCTCGATACTGCACCAGGATACTTCTCCGGGTTTAAATGTTTCTTCAACTTTATTAACTTCCTTATTAAGTTCCAGCACGTATGTTCCGTTACCTCCGGTTATCAGTCCGTACCGTGCATCGCTCGTGTCAAGAACCATGCGTTTAAGCATCGTATCAGCTATGGTCTTTGCATAGGTTATATATGAGTTCATTTCAGAATTATTTTTGAGTATTTCAGGATCATCCAAAACCCGCGCTTTTACATAAAATACGATTGCCTGCCCTGCCCAGGCTGATGCCCCTGATCTGATGATCGCTCCCCATTTATCATCTTTGTTCGGCCAGGTATTATGCGTATTAAATGTAAAAAATAAATCTCCCTCGGTCCCTCCCATGCGCATAATTGCATCGATTATTTTGCTGGCTTGCTCAAACTGCCGTTCAATACAGAGCGCAATTATTGCTACCCCATTATCATACAGCGAGGATTTGCTGTATATATATTTGTACGCATCCGCATTTTTACTCAATTCATAACTTAAGATCAAATTACGCCTGCCGGGCGAAGGTGATGGTACTATCTTGTTAGGAACTACCTGATTAGTAATCCATTCAATGGACTTTGTTCTCACTTCATAATAGGGACTTCCAGGGTTGTGCAGGATTAATGCGGAATCTTTAATTTCAGGAGGTATTACCGTAGGTGTTAATATGTTCCCTCCCGGAGAGTACAATGAAAGATTATTAATAAAATCAAATGCATAGCTGCGCGCTTTTTCCTCACTAATATCAGTCATCCGTACCCCAATACGAAACATAACACATCCATCATTCATAATCCGGCGTGAATCTTTCCATAAAAACCAGTATACCAACAGATGCTGCCAGCCCCCTTTTTGTGCAGTAAAGTATTTTGCCTCAAATTTTTTATCACCTGAAGGAATTTCAATAAAACCTCTTTTATTAATCACCCAGCTATCATTGATATAACAGACTTCCGCCGTATGAAAACGGCTTTCAACCGTTCCATGCACAGCTATAAAATATATTTTTGCGTCCTCATCTTCTTTATAATTGTATGCCCTAAAAAAAACAATGTTTTCATCAGTATGGTCTAAATCATACCCCTGCCATGACCCTAAGGAATAGGGGATATTTTCAATATGCTCCTTTTCCATAAAATCAGCTGCGGTATTCATTTTACCTTCATGAGAAGATGCAAAATAGTAGCCGGTATCAGAGGTAAATGTATACATCACCGCTTCGCTTAAGTTTCGAGAGATAAGCAAAGCGCCGATGAGCAGCATACCATGAAAAATATGATTCCTTATCATCGCAGTATAAGTCTCCTTAACATAAAGTTCTCGTTATGTTTTTTATACACTACCGCCCAAAATGAAAACATTAACGAGAGTGAAACAATATGAAAAAAATAGCCTGAAAAATCATGCCATAGTTCTGCGGCAACATCCATACCGGCTATTTTAGC
>JBDRMW010000085.1:0-6579 GCA_043811735.1 bacterium | reverse complement strand
TTTACCTGACATGTTGGGGCCGGTGATTATCCATAGTGAGCTTGATTCATGTAAGGAACAATCATTCGGGATAAATCCACCTTCTTCACGAACAGATTTTTCAATAACCGGATGACGGCCGTCAACAATCTCGATCCCTGGTTCATCGGTAATGTCAGGGAAATTATAATCGTTATGCGCGGCTGCTTCAGCAAGAGATATAAAGGTATCAAGGATTGCAATTGTTTCAGCGCACCGGTGTATACGAGCAGTAAACGATAATAGATTACTGCGGAGCTCACCAAAAATACGGTATTCTAACTGGTTTGATTTGCTTTCGGATCCTAATATTTTATCTTCCATGATTTTAAGTTCAGGGGTGATAAAACGTTCTGCATTAGTCAGCGTCTGTTTTCGATGATATTCAGGCGGAATCTTACTCAGGTGCGATTTGGTTGCTTCAAGGTAATATCCAAAGACCGAGGTATATCCGATTTTTAGATTAGGAATGCCTGTTTTTTCCCGCTCATGAGCTTCAAGCGCTGAAAGCCAATCTTTGCCGTGAGATACGGCATCATGCAGTTCATCGAGTTCAGCATTAAACAACGGTCTGATGATCCCGCCTTCTTTAATTGAAATGGGCGGCGAATCAACGATCGTTGATTGGATCTGCTCGGCTGCTTCAGGAACCGCATCCATTGCGTTAAACCAGGCAGTAAGAGATGTGTTTGTATTGCTCTGCAGAATTGAACTGATCCGTGCATACGAAAAGAGCGAGTCTTTTATCGCATTACAATCACGGGCATTGGCACTGCCGGTTATAAGGCGGTTGAGTGTCCGCTCCAGATCACAGATTTTTTTTAAATTATCCCGTATATCAGCGCGTATCATCGGCTGATCAAGAAAATAAGCCGTCATTTGCTGTCTTTTAATGATTTCTTCTGTATTAACTAACGGATGAAGTATCCAGTTTTTAAGATTGCGTGCTCCCATTGAAGTAGCGGTGTAATCAAGTACGTGGAGCAGGGATCCTTCGCGTGAACGCGATGAGAGGCCTTCAAGAAGTTCCAGGTTCCTAACAGCTGTTTCATCCATTTGTAAAAAAACTTCCGCCTTCATTAATCGTATTGGTTGAAGGCCGTCAACAGCCTGCGGACGGGTTTTGGTAATATAGGCAATCAGCATAGCACAGCAGGTTTTTGCCAGGTGTGCATCTTCAATATCAGGTGAAATGATGCGTTCAGGAATCTCAGCAGAGGTATTATCTTTAGCGGTATGCACAAAATGTACAAGCATATTATGGTTTTTAAGGAGATCGATTATATTTAAAAAACTCTTTAAATGTTCAGGAACTATTATTTCTCTCGGCCGGCGGATTGATAATTGAGTTGATAGATTCGGCAATCCTTTAGAATCAGAAAACTCAGCACATATAAACTCACCGGTTGATATGTCAGAAAAAGCGATACCGATGGTATACGGACGGCCGGCGTTATCCTTAGAAGTTTCTGCGTATAATGATGCCAGATAATTATTTGTCCGCGAGTTAAGCAGATTTTCTTCTACTATTGTGCCGGGCGTAATCGTATGGACTACTTTCCGGGCAAAAAGATTTTTATGTGAAGCTGCATTTTCTCCGGCAATCTGTTCGCAGACGGCAACGCATAATCCTTTTTTAATAAGTTTAGCAATATATTGATTTGCCGCCTGGTGCGGAATCCCACACATGGGTGTGTGATGCCGTTTGGTGAGGGCTACTTCAAGAATGGGGGCAGCTTTCTGCGCATCATCGCCGAACATTTCGTAAAAATCACCCAGTCTAAAAAAGAGGATATGGTCTTTATGTTGTTCTTTTATTTTATAATATTGCTGCATTAAGGGGGTTATTTTATCTTTTATTATCATAGTTATTTTTTAATTATGAGTTATAAATTATGAAATTCCTTGCCTTATAATTCATAACTTTCCTAATGTTCAATCAATTGTTTTATTTTTTGAAATCTTTTAAGAATGCGGTGTGTTTTTAATACACGCCTGACGTATGCGCGCGTTTCAATAAATTCTATATTTTCAATGGGCAGCATGCCGTCTTTATTTCTCCACGAAATCATATTTTGAAATCCGGCATTATATGCGGCGAGCATCTGCACATAATCCCCATTGGTTTCTTGTTTTAATTTTGACAGATAGTGATTGCCCAAGCGTATGTTTACTTCAGGTTTCTCCAAATCTTTGATTTCAAGTTCATTCATCTGAAGCTCATCAGCCATTTCCTGTGCGGTTGAGGGAAGAAGCTGCATGAGTCCGACAGCTCCTTTATGAGAACGTGCTTTGCGTGCAAAATTTGATTCTGTTTTAACTATCGCCATAATGAGCAGCGGATCAAGTTTATATTCTCCCGCGTATTTATTAATAATATCTTTATGGATTACCGGGCGCAATACTGCCCATAACCATCCGGTATAGAGTAAAACCGCCAGTATGCATAATCCAGATGTAATATAGAGTACGTTACGCCGCACGAATTGATGCTCCTTTTTTAAACGTGTTTAAAATTACCGCATGCCGCCTTTCTTTAACCTCACGCGGGATCGAATCAGTATAATCTGCTGCTTTAGTTCCCGCGCGCTCAGAATATTTAAAAACATATGCTGAAGAAAATCCAGCAGTTTCAATAAGTTCAACTGTTTCATTAAAATCAGTTTCTTCTTCTCCCGGGAAGCCGACAATGATGTCAGTAGTAATGCGTGCCCCTGAAATCTTATTTTTCGCACGCGTTATTTTTGTTAGATATTCTTCTTTAGTATACCCGCGGTTCATCAGCTTTAATATTTTGTTTGAACCGGATTGAACCGGGAGATGAATATCCCTGCTGATATTCGGATGAGCATTAATTGTATTGATAATCTCATCATTAAAATCTTTCGGATGGCTGGTCATACATGAAACCTTATCTATGCCGTTAATGCCGGCTATGCATGCAAGAAGCCGGGCAAAATTGGTCTTGTTACTTACGTATGAATTAACATTCTGGCCGAGAAGGATTATTTCATGAATACCTGATGCGACACGCTGCTGCACCGTTCTGATAATTTCATCTGCTGGAATGCTTCGTTCCCTGCCCCGCACATAAGGGACAATACAGTAGGTGCAATAATTGTTGCACCCGCGCATGATCGTAATCCACTGCGATGTGCGGGATGATTGTCTGGTATGTATTATACCAAATTGATCCAACAAAGTGGGAAGTTTTTCAATATCTTTTGAACTTATTAGCAGATCAATAAACGGATTTTTGTGTTTCAGGGTTTTCTGCAGGCGTTCTGCCACGCATCCCATCACCACGAGCTTTCTGCCGGTTTTGGCGTTTTTCCAGGATGCGCATCTGCCGATGTACGATAATGCCCTGTTTTCAGCATGTTCTCTGACGGTACAGGTATTGACGACCATCAGGTCAGCTGCATCGGGATTGTACAAAGGCGTATAGCCTTTTGTTTCTAAAATCTCCTGAACCAGGTCAGAATCAGCCAGGTTCATCTGGCAGCCGAATGTTTTAATATAAAATTTCATAAAAAATTATACTAATTTTAGAAGGAGAAAACGAAACAATTATAGTATAATCGGGGGACACAATCCCTCGATTAGATGTGTCCCCCGATTAGTTACCCTTTTTATTACCCCTTTTTAAGGGTATTATCCTTTTTCCTCCATTTAGCTCCAGGACCACGTCCAAGGCATTCTACTTTTCCAGTTTTTTGTAAATCACGCAAGACTCTACGAATCATATCATGGCTTACACCTGGACATGCCTTTTCTAAATCAGCAAGTATAAAATTTTCAGAGGATGAAGAAACAGCCGTTTCAATTATTTCTGTTTTAGCTCCGCGTGCTGTTTTAACGCTTCCTAATCTACTCTCAAATTCTTTATATCCAGATTTGAGAATATACAATATATAATTGATGTACGGCCAATAATCATGTTTTCCTTCATGCCAGTTTTCAGAACTTTGTTTGAGAGTTTCGTAATATCGTTCCTTATTTTGTTCAATTAACCGTTCAAGGCTGATATAACGCCCTACTTCAAAACCAAGATGGTAGCATTGAAGGAGCAATAATAATCTTGATACTCTTCCGTTACCATCTCTGAACGGATGAATACACAAAAAATCCAAATTAAATGCAGCAAGTGCTATAAGCGGGTGTACCCATTTTTCTGAAAGGCAGTATTCCCAGTAATTAACTAATTCAGATATAAACTCCGGAGTCTTTTTTGCATTTACTGTTTTGAATCTAATACGATGAGAACCGTCTGGATATTTTTCGATAATATCGCTGTTTCTTTGTTTGAATAACCCGGCATCACCTATGCCTGCACGTGAGATGTTGTGAAGTTTTTTTATTATTTTATCTGATATAATAAGTTCTTTGTGTTTCTCATGTATAAGCTTAAGTGCGTCTTGATACCCTCTAACCTCTTCTTCATCACGATCTTGTAAATGCTGTTTTCCAAAAACTATAATTTTTAATCTTTTTTGATTTACGTTTATACCTTCAATTCGATTAGATGATACAGCACTTTCAATAATTGCATGCTCTTTAAGAGCCTTGAGTTTTTGCGGAGACTGTTTGGTAAAAAGCTCCTGCTTTCCTCGAGCTTCAGCAAGGTCTGCCGTGTACCAAGCTGTAATAGCCGGGATTTTTTCAAGTTTTTTAGAAAGTTGTTCAAGAGTTAGCATTTGTTTCACTCCTGTTTAGATATTTCTTGTAGTAGCTTTTTTGATTGATTCCTTAGCTTGTTTTCGAAATAATTTCTCATTAGTTTAGAATCAGCCAGGTTCATCTGGCAGCCGAATGTTTTAATATAAAATTTCATAAAAAATTATACTAATTTTAGAAAGAGAAAACAAAACAATTTAAATAAAGTAAATAAATACGTAAAGTGAGATTTGCGTATTACTTTTGCAGGCTGCACCATCTGCTCTCTAAATCACAATTATCAAATAAATAGCATGTTCGTTTGCAGATTGAGACAAGCATAAGCATGACGGGAACTTCAATAAGAACCCCCACCACGGTTGCAAGTGAAGCGCCTGAGGATAAACCGAACAGCATGACTGAAGTTGCAATGGCAACTTCAAAATGATTGGATGCGCCGATCATGGCAGATGGTGCGGCGTCATGATATGATAATTTAAAGAGACGGGCAAAAATAAAATAACCAATACAAAATATTAATATGGTCTGCACAAAAAGCGGGATGGCGATCCACAATATGGTCAAAGGGTTTGATAATATTATATTGCCTTTAAAAGAAAATAATAAAATTAATGTTATAAGCAATGCTGAAATACTTACGGGGGTAAACATATGCAAAAACTTTGTATTAAACCAGTCTATTCCTTTTGCTTTTATAATCCATTTTCTGGTCAAATATCCTGCAGTTAAAGGTAATGCAACATAAATTAATACTGAAAAAACCATGGTCTGCCAGGGGATAGGCATGGCATTGATCCCGAGCAGAAGTCCTCCGAGCGGTGCATACAATACAAGCATGGTAAGTGAGTTGATGGCAACCATAACAAGGGTTAGTCCGTCATTGCCTTTTGCAAGATATCCCCACATTAAAACCATGGCAGTGCATGGAGCAATACCGAGAAGAATTGCTCCTGAAATATAACTTCGCCACAACTCAACTTCCTGGCCTGATTTGATGATTTCTGTGCCGGGTAAAAAATCCCTGAATAGAACACTTAAGAAAAAATAGGCTATAATATACATGGTAAATGGTTTTATTGCCCAATTTATTACGAGAGTGAGCAAAACAGGTTTTGGTGTCTTTGCGGCTTTAATAACTTCAGAAAAATCTATCTTAACCATGATCGGATACATCATGAAGAATAAGCAGATAGCAATCGGAATGGAAACATGATAAATTGAAAATGAATCTAAGACGACAGCTATGCCGGGAGAGAGTTTTCCTAAAGCGATTCCCATGGCGATGCATAGTAATACCCAGATCGTTAAATAACGTTCAAAAATTGACAGTTTTTTTTCATGCGTATAAAATAGTAAAGTTATATTTTTAATTTTTCACGCTTTGTTGATTTAACTGCTGCGTGTATCTGTGCGTGATATTCCTGAATTGATTTAAGTTCTATATTTCCTGATTGTGCTGCTTTGATTCCTTCAACTGATGCCTGTGCGGCAGCAATGGTTGTTATATACGGAATTTTGCGAAGAACTGCTGCTTTACGCATATATCCATCATCATGTTTGCCCGCAATCCCTATGGGTGTATTGATAATAATCTGTATTTTTCCGTTATGAATATCATCAGCTATGTTGGGACGTCCTTCATGCAGTTTAACTGCCAGATCTGTCTGTATGCCCTGAGCAAAAAGATACTCTTTGGTGCCCTTGGTCGCCAGAATGTTGAAGCCGAGGTTGTGCAAATTCTTAGCGATATCAATGATATTTTTTTTATCTCTATGGGCAACTGAGATTAGACAGTTCCCTTCAGTCGGGAGTTTCATTCCGGTTGCTTCTTCTGCTTTGTAAAAAGCCAGTCCAAATGATGATGCAATACCCATTACTTCACCG
>JBDRMW010000084.1:0-8922 GCA_043811735.1 bacterium | reverse complement strand
GCCTTTAGGATTGCGCGTATACAGTTTATTAACAGCAGTCCAACCATGAAGAATGCCTCTGAAACTACGATATCGGTAATCGTTGAAAGCATGAAAAATAATTACATTACCGTGCCTGATTCAAAAGGGTTTTCCCCCATTGCACAGACCGCAATTGCCTATGAAAAAGATGTGCTTGAAGTTATTTTAAAAGACCCTGCATTTAAAACATATGACCGTAATATACGAAGACTTCTCGTCTATTACGAAAAAGTCATGCATGACGAGATAAAAACTGTTCATAAATTCCGTGATAAACTAGACGCGATAAAAGGAGAAATTAGAGATACAGCCGTTGAATTTTCCGAAATAATTGATTCGCACACCCTGGCCATGGAAGAATACCGCAATAAAGCGATGCTGCTGCGTGATGATTTCATGACGTTAGGAACGAAATACCGCGAATTGGAATTAACCGAACAGCTTATCTTATCTCCCAAACTGCATGAGATAAAAGAAGATTTTTATTCAATTAAAACCGGCGCTGAAAAACTGCATGCTCAATCAATTAATAAAATTGAAACTGTTCTTGCTCCGGGAGATCCGGGTTCTGCCCGGAAGCTTATGAAAAAGATGCGTGATCCCCTTAATGAAATATCTGAATATGAGAAAGAGATCTCACTTGAATTTGAGATATTGTCTCACGCAGGCGGCGAGATACAATTACTGCGCCGGGAAGTGGATCTTCTGCAATGGAAGATTGATATCTTAGCAAAAGATGCACAAATCAATTATGATTATTTTCACCGGGGAATTCTTTTAGGTGATATCCCTTCATTTGATGCAGGCGATGCCTCCTCCCCATTAACCGGCCGGCCAAGCCTGCCTCATCAGTCACGCGTATTAGCATACAGCTTCCAGGAAATGCTGCGTATATACGGAGAATATGATATTCTTACGCATATATATGAACAGCTTGATCTGCTCATTGGACAGTTTGCTGAAGAAGATATTGCAACTTCTGCACAACAAAACAGTTTACACGACGCACAATATATACTTAATAAATTGCGGGTTGAGTATGTCGAATCCCGGTATTTTGACCAAAAACTATATCAAATGAGACAGGATTTGCTTTTATACGGCATCGATGAGCAGGATCTGCTTGATATGGCACGCGGCCGCAGTTCGGGAATCGATCCTGCTTTCATTGAAACCATCGAAGGTCAGGGCATAGTACCCGCAACAAAGTAAGGCTCTCCTCTCTATCAGAGGGAAACGATGCAGGGTGAGGGTGAAAGAGGTATGACATGATTAAACATATAAAATATATGTTAATTATACTCATATGGAGTATACCGACAATTGGGTATTCCGGTGAGTGCCAGATCGGTATTATAGCAGGATCCCCCATCGGTATTTCAGGCACTTATTGGATGACAGATAATCGTGGATTATCTGCACATATGGGGATAATGGATGATCGGTTAATAAGCCTATCGCACCTCTGGAAATTCACAGAATTTCATAAATCATTGCAAGAATACCAGAAATTTATGGATTATTATTATATTGGTGCAGGCGGCGCAGTAAAAAACGGAAAAGGTGACCGCGTTGGATTTGTAGTCCCTCTAGGTTTAGCAAAAGATGTAACCATATTCAAATTACCCCTCTCTATCTCTATAGAAATCTCACCCATGTACCGCCTCTCCCCCAGTTTCGGCTTTAACGCAGACGGAGGAATACGCCTTGAGTACCGGTTTAATTAAGGGATCAAGCCAAGACCTTGAGCCCTATTTTTCACTTGACATAATATACAATTTAGTATACTATCTAAAGTATGATTAATGTGGCTGAAATCAAACAAAAAGCCGAAAATGATAAAGTAAGCGCTTCTCTTGTATTTAAGGAGCACGTCCATCTTATCATTTTAGAATACCTCTTCAGAAAAGGTCTCTTTTCCCAGTTGGTATTTCAAGGAGGGACCGCATTACGTTTAGCATATCATGGGATGAGATATTCTGAAGATCTGGATTTTGTACTGCAAAATAAGGATCTTCCCTGCTTTGAACATATGTACTCAGAACTTCAACCGTTAACTTCACAGATTAAGAAATTAATCCCTTTTGTGACTTCTGCACAGCTCAAAGTTCAAAAAGAAACTCGTTCTTTCAGGAGATATTGTTTGATCTTAGAAGCAGACTTTTTAAACGTAAAAGATAAAACGAATATTGAAATTGCAAATATCCCTTCGCATAAATTTCAGACATTAATCATCCATTATCCTGATCTTTCTTTAGCACCTGCTGTTAACGTTGAAACTCCCGAAGAAATCTTAAGCGATAAACTGCTTGCTTTTTGTGCAAGAGATTACATTAAAGGAAGGGACATTTGGGATATCTATTTTATTATGAATACCCTGCACGTTTCCCTTAACGAAGAAATCATCAATATGGTAAAAAAGAAAATTACAGATTATAACATTGCCAAAAATGAATTCGTAACGTCATGCAAGATAAAAACAGAAGTGCTGAAAAGCGAAGGAACCCGTATTTTGCATGAAGAAATGGACAGATTTTTACCTGCACCTTATCGTAAAACCTTTAGTGTTCAATATCCTGATATTTGCACTGCTGAATTAACCGTTTTTAATAAACTGCTGAAAAAACTGGAAAAATGACTATTCAAGACTGGCTGCAAATTTTTAAAAAACATATTGATATTAATATTTTTCATATCAATCATCTAAAATTGCTTACTTCATTAAATGATCATTCTTTGCGGGTTTCTCTCTCAAGATTGAGCAAGAACAATTCCGTCAAAAGAATCTGCAGGGGTTTCTATGCAAATCCTTTTAACCTGCCCACTTTGGAAGAAATCTCATGCCAGATTTACCAGCCAAGCTATATCTCATTGGAATCTGCCCTTTCCTCATATGGAATCTTAAGTCAAATTCCCCAAACACTTACCTGCATCACGACGCAGCTTCCCCGCACATTTAAAACCAGCTTCGGAACAATAGAGTATCGGCAAATAAAGGGAAGATTTTTTTGGGGTTTTTTTAGAAAAAACAACTATTTAATTGCTGAAAAGGAAAAAGCATTTGTTGATTACCTATACTTAAGCACAAATAAGAATAGAAAGCATAAACTGTCAACGTTAAATATTGAAGAGATTAATCTAAAAAAAGCAAAACGCTATCTCCGCAAAATTAATATTCGGAATATAATCATCTAATAGTAATTGATTTTTTTGCCCCCAGCAGGAATCGAACCTGCGCACCTGGCTTCGGAGGCCAATGCTCTATCCACTGAGCTACGGGGGCATAACGGCAATTAATAATTATTGAGTTTCCTTAATGAAATCTTGCAGTTTTTGTATCCCTTGATCGATTAGAGACGGGTCTTTGCAGCCTCCCTGGGCAAAATCTTTTCTTCCTCCGCCTGAACCGCCGACATAAGAATTGAATTTCTTTATTATGCTGGGTGCATCAAATTGCTTATCCTGGGCTTGCTTTGATGAAATAATTACATACGATACTCCTGAAGACAAAAGAGCGATGTCTGGATGCACGGTGTCTTTAATAAAATCAATTTTGCTTCTAAGTTCATTCTTGGCTAAATCGTTTTCTTTTATCAATAATACCTTTAAATTGTCAATCGTCTGCATGTTCTTTGCATAAGCATCAGAAGGTTTGGTTAAGATTTTATTCTTAAGCGAGGAAATCTCTTTTTCCATGGTTTTCTGATTTTGTATAAGCTTATCAATGCGCAGAAGGATATCTTTTTGATTAACTTTGAGTTTATCGGTTAATGAAGCAATCAGATTTTCAGTTTGTTTAATGTATTCAAATGCTTTTTTACCGGATACTGCTTCAATCCTGCGTACTCCTGAGGCTATTGATGTATCTGATATTATTTTAAAGAAGCCGATTCCTCCGGTATTAGACATATGTGTGCCGCCGCATAGTTCGGCGCTGAATGCATTTTTTATCGAATCCCCTACATACACACACCGCACGTTTGAACCATATTTTTCACCAAAGATTGCGGTCACTCCAAGCTTCCGCGCTTCATTTAAGGTAATTTCTGAAGTATTAACTGATAAGTTCATTAAAATAGAATCATTTACAATTTCTTCAATGCGGCTTATCTCATCTTTTTTTGGTGTTCCGGGATGCGTATAATCAAACCTGAATCGTTCAGCTGAGACTAATGATCCTGACTGCACCACATGCTTGCCCAATACCTGTCTAAGCGCTTTATGCAAAAGATGGGTGGTTGTGTGATGACGCATTATTGCTAATCTCTTATCTTTATCAACTTCAACAGAAACCGTATCGCCTACATGAATGTCCCCTTTTTCTATCTTAATGTGGTGAACAATAAACCCGCTGATCGGTTTGATCGTATGTTCAATAATAACTCTTGTGCTCGTTTTTTCATCATACATGATGCCGGTATCACCTGCCTGCCCGCCTGATTCACCATAACAGGGAGTTTGATCAAGGATTACCAATGCCTCATCATCCTGGTGTAATGATTGGCAGTCTGACTGATCTTTGATTAATGCAATAATTTTGCCGGTACCGGTAAGGTGCTCATAGCCGATGAATACCGTATCGCCATATTTTTTATGCATGGATGTTAAAAACTTAAGATCTTCTTCACCTGATCCTTTCCAGTTTTTTCTTGAAATTTCCTGTGCTTTCTTCATGGCTTTATGAAACCCGTCTTCATCTATTGATCTTTTTGATTCAGCCGCGATTTCTCTGGTTAACTCTATGGGGAAGCCAAAGGTATCATAAAGTTTAAATACTTCCGTCCCCGGAATAATGCCGGTATGCGCGCTCAAAAAATCATTAAAGTGATGCATCCCGGTTTCCAAAGTCTCATGAAACTTCTCCTCTTCGAGCTTAACAATTGATGATATATTTTCGCGCCGTTCAAATAATTCAGGATAATTATTTTTCATAATCGATGAGACAACCGGTGTTAATGAATATAAAAATGGGATGTTAAGATTAAGCTGTTTACCTGCCCGAACTGCTCTGCGCATAATACGGCGCAGCACATAGCCCCGTCCTTCATTTGAAGGCAGTATACCGTCTGAAATTAAAAAAGTAATGGCACGAAGATGATCAGCAATCAGCCTGAAACGCGGCAGATAATTTTTATCAGAACTTGAAATGCCGGTTTTGGAGGATATTTCTTCAAAAATTGGTTTAAAAAGATCCGTATCAAAAGGCGAAGATACTCCCTGTACAACTGAGACCAGCCGTTCAAAGCCCATGCCGGTATCAATATTTTTTTTCGGTAATGGTTTTAAGGCATTATTTGCCAAGCGGTCAAACTGGGTAAAGACCAGATTCCAGACTTCTAAATAACGGTCACAATCACATCCTGGCCAGCATGTATCTTTTTTGCATCCGATATTCTTTCCCGTATCATACAAAATCTCCGAACAAGGCCCGCACGGACCGGTCGGCCCCATATTCCAAAAGTTAGATTCTTCGCCAAGCTTTATAATCTGTTTTGCGGGTAAAATCTTTTTCCATATCTCATACGATTCATCATCCTCAAAAAAGACAGATGCATAGAGATTTTTTTTGTCAAGTTTAAGGACTTCGGTTAAATATTCCCATCCCCAGGAAATCGCATTGCTTTTAAAATAATCACCGAATGAGAAATTTCCAAGCATCTCAAAAAATGTTAAATGACGGGCAGTCATCCCGATTTGATCGATATCAGATGTTCTGAAACATTTCTGGCATGAGACCGCACGAGAATAATCACTCTTGAGTTCACCCAAAAAATGCTTTTTAAACTGAACCATGCCGGCCGAGGTAAAAAGCAGGGTCGGATCAGAAGACGGGATCAAACTGTCAGATTGGATAATCCGATGATCTTTATGTTCAAAGTAAGATAAAAAACTTTTTCGTATTTCGGTTGAGTTCATATATATTTAATGACGGAAATGCCTCATCCCGGTAAATACCATGGCGATGCCGTGTTCATTAGCCGCATCAATTGAATCCTGATCGCGGACAGATCCGCCTGGTTGAATAATGGCTGATACCCCTATTTTAGATGCTTCATCAACGACATCTCTGAACGGAAAAAACGCATCTGAAGCCAGCACGAGCGGCATCTGAGACTCGGTGCCGGTCAGTATGGGGAACATCTGTTTCATTTTTGAATATGCTATTTTTACCGAATCAATGCGCGACATCTGTCCGGCGCCTACGCCTAAGGTTCTATTCAAGGAGCCTAAAATGATCGCATTTGATTTAACATGTTTGCAGACAACCCAGTTAAACTCAAGCGCTTTCATAAGCATGGTATCAGGCTTTTTGCTGGTCACCGCGGTCATCTCATGAGCAAATAATTCATTATCCTTCTGCTGAATAAGAAGTCCTCCTGAAATCTGCCGGCATTCAATTTCATTAGGTGAAATAAGTGTTGAAGGCGGCTGCAGGATCCGTAAGTTTTTCTTCTTTTTTAACATCGCCAATGCATCTGCAGTATATCCAGGAGCGATTATGCATTCAATAAAAATTTTGGCAATTTCTTCAGCAAGCTCAAGCGTTACTTCTCTATTTAAGCCGACTATCCCGCCGAATGCACTCTGTGTATCGCATGCAAATGCATGTTTAAATGCATCTATCTGCTTATCAGCTGCCGCCACACCGCACGGATTAGTATGTTTAATAATGACACAGGCTGTTTCATTAAAATCATTAACGGTCTCCCAGGCTGCCTCAAGATCCAGATAATTATTAAAGGACAATTCTTTCCCATGAAGCTGCTGTGATTTAACTATTCCCCAGGAACGGGCAGTTATTTCACTGTATAGTGCAGCTTCCTGATGAGGATTTTCTCCGTACCGCAGCGTTTTTATTTTCTTTAATCCCAATGCAAGTTCATTAGGAAATGATTTCTTTTTATCGGCAAAATAATTTGAAATAACCGAATCATAAAATGCCGTATGGTTGAATGCTTTTGCAGCCAGACTTCTCCTCAATTTCAAGTCTGTTTCACCGGCATCCTTTATCTGGCGCAAGATCCTCCCGTAATCAGCCGGGTCGCAGATCACCGTTACATGTTTAAAATTTTTTGCTGCCGCACGAATCAGAGCAACACCGCCAATATCAATATATTCAACCATTTCTTCCTCACTTAGATCAGATTCTTCCAATACACGGTCAAACGGATATAAATTAACCACAATCATCTCTAAAGGCTCAATATCATGCTGTCTGAGCTGATGTTGATGCTGTAAATTATCAGGTTTTGCAAGCAATGCGCCGAATATTTTTGGATGAAGCGTTTTAACTCTTCCTTCTAATATTTCCGGGAATCCGGTAAGCTCGGCAACTTCATGAACTCCAACCTCTGCCTGTTTAAGTGTTTTAGCGGTTCCTCCGGTTGAATATATTTCGATGCCCAGTTCGGTTAATTCATGAGCAAACTCCACAATTCCTTTTTTATCTGACACACTGATCAATACGCGGTTAATCTTCATTATATTCTCCTTAATAGCGGGGACATTCCTCGAAGAGGTGTGTCCCCATTCCTTATTTAGACATTCCTCGAAGAGGTGTGTCCCCATTCCTTTTTTTTAGTTTTGACTTAATTTCTTCAACAATCTCGTACGTAAAACCTTTTCGCAGCAACAACCTCTGCAATGAATACAATTTCTTCTCATCGGAACATGCGGGCAATTTTAATAACATATGTTCAGCGAGATTCAGCGCCCGGGAAGTTTCAGGAAACGTTTCTTCCAGGCTGACATTAATATGTTTTTCTATTATATCAATCGGATATCCTTTGTGCAATAGTTCAGCACGGACTGCCTGGTTGCTTAAATTCTTATGGATGCGGGATGAAATTATCAGCTGCACCGCCGTTTCCTCGTCAAGCAGTTTATATTTTTTTAATTTAAAGAGAGCCTGAGTAATATCCCTGCGAGAATAAGATTTTTCCTGAAGGCGTTTGATAATCTCAGCTTCACTGCGATTGCAGAATTTTAACAAATATATACCGTATTCGTAAGCTGTTTTTTTTGCCTTAATCTTTGTTTTCAATGCAGGTTTATTCTTTGATCTCTGGTTTTTGTACAGATTGTTGTTTTTGTGTTGTTAATCTAAGATATAAATATCCAATACCGCATATCGCAACAAGCCCGAAGATGCTTGATGAGAAAGGTTTTATTAATCCGGAGAACATTCCTGCAAGCCAGATTACGCCTACCAGGCATAATGATATAAAAGCCGCATTTTTCATCAGTAAAGCATCCTCCGACAGATTAAATTTAAATTATATTATTCTGTGCATATACATATAATACAATTTATTTTTAAAAAACTAAACTTGTAAGTGTATGCCCAGGTTAGCTAAATGCGCACATAATAATTTTTCATGGGTACCAGGCCAATAGATTTTCTTGCATGCCGGGCACTGAGAAAATCTATCGTTTGTATTATATACATATTCAGGTATTATATCAATGAGTTTTGATTTGGAAGTTTCCTGCACCTGTTGATTGCAGTATGAACATCGCGAAAACAGCCTATTTTTATATAGGGTTAATTTATACTCAGATACCACTTGTTTAATTTGATCCTGGATCAGATCATAATTGATATGCATTACCTTAAAAGACCGTTTAGGACTTACGCGTTTATTGCGTGTAAGGATAATCCGTTTTTCTATAATACTTGTATAACAGATTTTTCTAGAATACGGTTCAGGATAATATGAAGCATCGAACCCTAAAATCCGCAGCCAGGTTGCTAATCGTCCCAACATACAATCAACAAGAAATTTTACCCCCACACCACATGGGTCATTTATTCTTTCCAAAATGTTAAACTCCTAACCCCTGAGGTATAGATTATAACTTTTGATAAAAATTTTACACTCATTTGGTGTGGGGGTGAAT
>JBDRMW010000083.1:0-42762 GCA_043811735.1 bacterium | reverse complement strand
CTATAATAATGACAAGCTTTTTTAGTATTACCGCATCTCCTGATTTTTTGCCTAACCCCATAAGACTATCCCATTCGGCAAATATATCTTCAACGCTGTATGCGGTTTCAGCCACCGGCTCAAAAACCGGCTTAGATGTATCGGGCAGCGGAATATCTTCAGGCCAGGGAAGCTTTAAAACTTCAATATGCTGCTGGTCAATCCAGTGAATCGGTGCGCGCAGCAAAATCAATCTATTAATAACATGCTGAATGCCTTCCATACCGGTTACCACCAGAAATTTGCCGGCCTGCGCATGAAGAAGCTCCTGCAGGTCAACTATACCAGATTTGCGGGTTTTTAAAAGGCCTGCAATAGTGAGGAATTCATTATGTTCGGTTATCTGTAATCTTCTTTTTATCATTTCCCAGGATTCTTTTTGTGCATGCGCCTGCTCGATAGTTAATATACCTAATGCTTTCAACCGCCAGGCAGTTAATCGAAACCAGGCATCATGTATTTTATTTTGATACGCTGGCGGCAGAAGCTCATCCATCCAGTGAAGCCGTTCAAGCCATTGCGTATACATAGCACCAAGATCAAGCCAATGATGCGTTTGAGTTTCATCAGGCATATCTTCAAAATACGCATTCAACATATCAGGATGAAACATAAACGCATGAAAAATCAGGTACAAACGCAAATGAATATCTTCTTTTTTAAGAGGCAGCAGTCCGACTTCGATTAAATCTTCTGGTTCCACAGATTTACTTTCAACAAATCGCTTAAAAATAATAAAATCATCCTTTCCAAAGCTCACTTTTTTCTTATGCACATTGAGCATACATGAAGGATATGCCCGGGCAAAAGCTGATACCGTAATATCAAAATCATAGACAAACTTAGACAGATAATTATACTCCTCAAGAAGACGAAGCAGTCTTTTGGGCATCTCCATACGAATAGGATGTGCAAGCCGGAGACGATGCCGTCTTACTAAACTATCCAGCTTATTAATAATCATGGGATGCGTCAGTAAACATTTGATGACTGCATGCACTGCTGACTCGTCCAGATCACTATCGGCAGTGACATGCTCAAGAGACTTCCCCTTTGAAGCATACAGCAGTTCGATTATGGAAACCTCGCCGCGGAATATCGGTGAATTACGGCGCAATCTCTCAGAAAATGCCGGCAGCATATAATACGATCTCCGGAGACAGGCAAGCTCTTTTTTTGTTAATGAACGCAGAGCTTCAAGCATTAAATCCCGCTCAGCTTTCCTTTGTTCTTCTTTCGTCCAGCTCTCAGATGCCTGCGATAAATGATTATACTGCGTGAGAATTCTTTGAATCTCAGGAAATCCGGCAATATGCAGAAGTGTAATATAAAGCTTCCTTTTTTGATCCTGATTCATCTCTTTTGAGCCGGGAAGTGAAACCAGTTTTAGATATGAAGTGCGCTGTGCAATATTATTGAGGATCTCAAGGCGCTGATCAGCAGACAGTTTGTTCAGATCAGATTTTCCCAGTGTCTCAGGATACGCATCAATGATATATCTCCATACTGAAGGATATTCCTGACAAAGCGTATATACTGCCCAGATAATCTGCATACAGTATGTTTCAATTCTTGCATTATTAAAATCTTCTTCCTTAAAACAATCATTGTTAAATGAATCTGCTATGGGGCCGGGAAATAACAGCGGCATAATACCGGCATCAAAGGCTTCCTTAAAAACTCCGCTCAAAGGCACACCTGTATATATCCAGGGAGCATCAATTTTTGTAAATTGCTCTCTCTGAGAAGTCCATTCAACCGGAGCTCCTGCCCTAACAGCGTTATTTATTATATGCATAAGAGTTTCATGTGCGGTAACAACTTGCAAGTTATTGCCTAACTGTAATAAAAGATCAGATACAGTATAAGCTTCTTTTGGGCATGCATTAAGAAACCATAATATCTTCATAATATCTTTGCGCAGGAACTCATCATATGTTTTTTCAGTTATCTCCGGCACCGGTATATCCAGCGATGCATCCAAAGCATGATTAGTTTTGTATACGGCACGTTTCCGCGATATTTCATTGACCGCAGTCCCCCATTCCTCCGGCAGCATATCAATCATACCCGCAAGCCGTTCAATAAACTGGCTGATTTGTTTTGATCCAGCCCATTTTTCCGGTGATCCACGCTGTATCAACTCTGCAAAAAATTCCCCTAAGACCGCGGGATGAAACATATATGCCTGCAGTAACTCTGCCCGTTGAAGATTCACCTGATCATCAGAAAGTTTTTTCCCCTCTAAATACAGCTTCAATCCATCTGCTGATTCGTTGTTCAAAAGATGTTTAAGAAGCTTTGCATCATATGTACGGGCTTCAATACGTTCAGAGCTCCGTATCCACGCAAAACCATGAGGATACGATCTGCTGAACAAATCCATTTGACGGCTGACATCATTGACAAGCTGATCTTTACTGCCCTTACGTGCAGCATTGCTGAGTAATTGCTGAATATAATCAAAAGGAGGAGACGATAATCTCAACTTATGTGCCTGGACAGCTTTAGAAAAGCAGGGGAAAACCAGCGGATGAAGCCCGGCATGTTTAAGCGCTGCTTCCACCTGGTTAGCCTCTATCTGTTCTTCAGACAATTTTTTAGATAATTTACCGTCATCGGCATAACGCCTGATGAATTGAAGGGCTTGTATTTCTTTATCAATAGTTTCAAGACCGCGTCTGCCTTCGGGACTCACGTGAGGAAGCAATGGGTATTCGTTAATAAGTTTAATAAAATCAGCCTGTGATAAAGAACGGATAATTTTCTGTAATTCATATTCATTTTGAGTACTGCCCATATATTGAGCATGTGCTGACTCAAGCTGATAATAATGCTTTAATGAGTTATGAATTTCAATAAATCTGACCGCCCAATCAAGTGCCTGATATGCTTGTTCCTGAGTTTCTTGTGATAACGCAGGATCCCGGGATATGATTTGATGAAGAGCTGTACCTCGAGATATTTCACGCAGTATATTTTCACATTCAGCAGTATATTCGTCTGAATACAGTGAGAAACCTGCAAATTCAGCCGTAAAATTATTAAGCAGTTCATTCATTCTCAATGGATTGCGCTGGTTGAAACAATATACTGCCCAGGCAGTTTCAGCATAAAATGCCGGTGTTTTCTGGCTGACGCGATACTCCGGCAGCAGGTTTCTATGCTGTCCTTGAACATGCTTATATTCTTCAGCAATTCCCAACACCCCCGGCGGCGCCAGACAATGCGGGGAATCGTCTCCGCGTATATCAGGCATACCGCCCGCAACCATGCAGATTGATATGATTAAAACAATATATTTTTTATATATGTTCATAATATGTTTCATGTTAAGCTCTTATTCAAAGCTCTATTGACTCTGCAATAAATTTCTATTGCCTGTCTCAAATCCAGTTAAAGGTTTAGACAAGGATTCTTTTCCGGGCACATATACAACAAATGGCATATACATAGAGAATATTTTGCCTGTGATTGATAAAAATGCTGTTTTAAGAATCTCGAAAATAAAAAATGCTGCTAAAAACACCGTGGTTATCCGCGAAACTATATTTGCTATATTTGTGATATTAATTTGTGCGTTTCCTGAACGGTAATAAATCCAATTAATTACTTTCCCGGATACAAAAACATCCTGAATAGTCGAATACATTGAACCCCATAATAACCCTGCTGAAATTATGACAACAGGGGGAAAACCACACAATAAAAACGTAAATACAGGCACTAATATTAGGTTAAGCGGATTTACTTTTATGCTGTTTTTCGATTTAAATTTTGATATGTACAGAATACCAGCATATTTTTTTAACTGTACAATCTTTAAAATATAATTTAATGATTCTTTTCTTGTAAACTTCCTTTCACGATGAAATATTTTTTGGATTATCCATTTTGAAAGCTGGTCCACAGTATAAATAATAAGGCCGGCCCAGAAGAACATTGAAACATCACTGTATCCGGTTATTTCCGCTATAATTACAGCACATACAGCAAATGGAAACCCAATAAAACGTTTTATAAAATCAGGCATTCTAGACAGCACTTTATTTCTTTTTTTTTCTTGTTCTAATTGATAAAGGTTAAAACCTTCATTTGGAAATAACTGTATATCTTTAACTGAATTTGGATTTTTTACTAAAAGCCAATTATAGCTAGAGTTAATTTCTATCGCATCAATTTTTTTATGCGCAGCGATAAGATCAAATAAATAATGCCCAAGAGATGCAGCATCTACTATATGCTCGATATCTTGAAAATGTTTTTCAGCAAACCTATTAATGTCAAACTGAATTATATTACTATTGAAAAACGACAATATTGATCCCGCAAATATCATCGTAAAAACAGGGTCTTCATCCGGATCGAATGACTCACGATTTTTTGTAAATTCAGGAAATACACCATCGCTAGTTTTCATATATGCAGTCCAGATACCAATCCCCGGACATTCATCAGGATAAAGTTGAAATGTATCCCAATCAAATCCATTTTCAATAATACGTAGTGCAATTTCATAAGAATCATCTCTATCGCCTGATTCTTCTGGCTTCATCAAAACAGCATGAAACAGTCTTAATGGTTTATCCTGCCTGACAACATATTTTGAATCCACGGCAGACTCAAAAAGTTTTTTCAGGGATGGGAAAATTTCAAGAATTCTTCTTTTACATTCTTTATTAAGCCATGCCGGCTCATAAGGAACAGCAGAAAAAATATCTCCTTCCCCATTAAGAGCAGCCTGACTAATCCCGCCCGGCGGCGCCAGGAAACTCTGTGCCAATGTATGCACCGGCAGACTGGTAGTAATAAGGCACATTGTTACTATCAGAGCTATACATTTTCTATAATAGGTATTCATAACGATCATCATGACCCTGGAATTTAGTAAAAAATCAATCCTTTTTTTATTCACTTGTCATAGTTTCTCTTATTGGTACTCGCTTCTTTTCTGTTATTTTCTGAATTGCGGTGTCTGTTATGCGTACTTCATCGAGCTGTTTGTCAGTGACTTTATGTATCTCTGGATACTCAATTTTTAACGGCAGGCCTTTGGTCTTTTTTTCAAGTAATAAGATAAATAAAGGATGGGTCCGCATCGCTGAAACTGCACGTATAACCTGTTTATCGGTAAATCCCTGAGCTCGACAAGCCTTTAATAAACTATCTTCTTCCGCTGTTCGGCAGATTACCAGAATACGGATATCATCACTTATGGTCGCCTGAGAGATTTTACGTCCAAATAATTGAACTGCTGGCAGGTATTTATAATCTTTTTTTATTAAATCGAATATTGGATCTTCCATGCCCTGCAATACTTGCCGAGTATATGCAGCACGGACATCATCCTTTCCTTTCCCTTCCCATCTCTCCCCAAGTTTTCTAATACCGCGGTACTCATTCCATGCTTCTTCAATCTCCGGGAACAATGCAATTTCCCTCAGAGCCTGAGTTATCCTTTTTTTTCTTCTTCCATGACCATCAATAAGCTTATCATACAGAACACCAAGACCAATATCCCGTATTATTTGTTGCCGTTCTGCGAGTTTATCATCATCCTGATCACGATATTCACATACAATCGGATATAATTTTAATATCCGCCCGAATACTGCCGGCTGTTTACGGCAGAAATCATACAATACCCACATAAGCTCCGCATATTCACCGGTTGTATAGACACGATCTTTATTACTGCTGGCCATAATGCGGTTTTTAATTGATTGAAAATTTCTAACAGATTGCCCAACCTCATCATATCTCGGTAAAACCTCAAAAAAATGTTCCTGAAAAAGCCGGGCAACCCGTTTCTTATCCATACCGCGTTCCCGTGCAATTTTATGCGGATCATGATTTTCTATTCTTTCAGGATCAGTAAGCATTTCAAGGACTGCTATTCTATCATCTTCTGATGCAGCACGATGATGTGCAGGCTGTTCCTTATACCATGAAGTAAGGGCAGGGAAAAAATCATTAATTTCACGCCTCATAGAAAGAACTGACCATTTAACCATATGCGGCGTAGGAAGAACATCCTCAAAAGGGCATTCCAGATCTTCTACTGTTAATGAATTAGTTTTAAATCGAATCCTCTGAATCCGAAAAAAAACAGTCCGTCTATCCACAATACTGATGCGGGAAGCACCGTAAAAACTCTTAAAATTGTCTATTATGCCTTCCACTTCTTTTTTTGCAATTTTTTTTGATTTGTATTGAACAATAACTTTCCCCCGGATTTTTTTATTTGATTTTTCCAATAATCTCAGCCAACACAATTCATCCAATGCAGATTCCATAACATGCTTATTAACTTCTTTACCATGCATTCTCAGTTCTTTAGCTATTTTTGACTTAGCGCACGGCTGATCTATCCCAGAAAGAATTTCAAAAGTATCACTTATCATACTCCATCCAGAAATATAAACTGCCTCAGTATTTACTATACTCCCACTTCCTCCTATTCCCGGCGGAGCCAGAAAGTGCGGGGAATCGTGTCCCCGGATATCAGGCATACCGGAAGCAACCATACAGACAGCTATAATTAAAACAATAATTCTTTTAAAATATTTATTCATATATTTCATAATTAAGTATTGTGTCCCCGAATTATATATAGAATTATAAACTCTCTAATGCCTCTCTGCTTCCCGAGACACGCCGTCTTCCAGCTGAAATAAGCCCCCTGTTCCCATCGCGGCCAGCCGGTTTTAGACCATGCTGAGCAATCAGTTTCATTACTCGATTCCGCTGAAGCTCAATAAATTTAACTGCATCTGATAATGAAAATTTAAAATTATATGCTTGTAATGTTGATGGGGCTGCTTCTCTTGCTGGCAAACATTCACCCAAACCTTCACGCATCCGATCAATTTTCTGTGATAAATATCGAGCTACTTCAAACAAATAAACATACTCATCCATACCGGGCTCTTTGCTCTTTTGTGATTTAAATAATTCCAATTTTTTTTGTACTACCGCAGCATAAAGCTCCGAACCAACCCCCTTATATCTGGTATAATTGCGATTATCAGGATGTATTTCAACCATGTTATTAAGAATAACATATCCTTCAACATCACCATCCTGTGATAAGGCAAAATAAACATTATTCAGATAGATATCCCTTGGTTCTCCAATTAATCCTTGAATAAAAGTTCCCATATTCATTCTATATTTAATTCCTCCGCAGCGTTTTTCCCATTTTTTCAAACTTTCAACTGCACGCAATCGCTCCGCATAAGATAATTCTTTAGCAGCTGCAAACCGCAGGCTGGTCATTTGTGGTTTTTCAGATCTCATATCAAGCACATAGAGCCTGTCTCTATAATGGCCGGGAAGTTCAAATTCAGAAGTTTGTGTTTCATCATCCGTATATCCTGCAATATATTCTTCCAATCGAAACACTTCGCGTGGTGAATAATTATCAATATCAAAGCCGAGCTTTTCAAGAAATTCAGTAACTGATATAAATTCATTGCTGTCTTTCTTGCCCAGAACTTCCCGGTATAAGGCGAGCAAAGGCGGATTCCCTTGAACCAATTGCTCAAAGTTCTCAAGAAAATCAGGAACTTGCGCAAGAAAATCCAGTTCAGTTAAATATGCCGCAGATTCAGTATTTGTAATCTCAGGATCGAGCTCGCCTAGATCCCAGTTAATCTTATTATCAGATTCCATGATGATTTCAGCGGTTGCATGAAGAAGTTTGGCAGCTAACAATGCGATTACACTCTTTTCGTTATCGTTTTCAATTATTGATGATTCATTATATCTGTTAAAAAGCCAGTTCAAGTCTCTATCTATAAGAATCCGAAAGCTCATGTCAGGCATCCGCTGAGCACGGGATGTGCCGGGCAGATGATCCGCAAAGTGCACCTGACCATCTTCAATAATTTGTGTAAGTTTTGCAGCTAAAGCTTCCTTCCCGCGGATATTACATTCTGAGATCAATCCCAGAGCTTTTTTCAACAGATTGTCCCCAAGCAGTTCTTTAATATCATATTCTGGATTAAAGTGATATATAGGCTCTTTCAATCGCGCATTGATATGCTCAAACATCTCATCACTTGGATTGTTAAGCTGTTCACGCAGGATCTGTTCCCTCGCCGCTCGTCTTTCATCATCCAATAAACTTTGCATTTCTTCAACCGTATTAGATGCAAGGAAACGATTACGCATTTCCCGCCAGATTATTTCATCGCCAAAATAATATTCACCAGCTAAGTATGCTTTAAGATGTTTCTCAATTTGTGTCCCATCTAATAATTCTTTGATTCCTCCTGCCCGTGCACGTACATCTTCATCTCTGGATAGAGATGCAAATATTTCAAGTTTTCCGATAATCTTTTCTTCTCCACCTGCGATTTTCATGGTTAAAGAAGGCCAATCAGGATTTGCCATATTGCTTATTATGGCAGGTCTAACATGAAAATCCCTGTATAGATTATTCACTAACTTGTCTAATTCTTTAACGAATAAAATCATAAGCAAATCTCTCACATCTTCAGATAAACTCTCATCGGTCATTGGCCTTAGAATAATATCAATATCATTATCAGTAATCTTGTGATCTCTCTCTTGTCTTCTCAGGTACCGCTCACTGCCCACGATACATCCTTCAACAGGAATATCCATCCGATATTGCGCAGGATTAACATTCTTGAACATTTCTCCTGCCCGGAAAGCGGCTTCTCTAATAAGTTCTTCGAATAAATTCATATTTAATCTTCCATTATCATAAAAAATGTTCGAAGGTATCCCTTTAAAATGGAAAACCGAAATTCCCCGCGCTTTCCGGCCAACTAAAAAAGATGCATCATCTGCCTGAGCTTCAGATCCATCATCAATCATATGCACCGGGAAAACATGCTGTTTAAGAAATGCCTTGAATTGTTCTATTTCCATCATTTCCCTTAATGGATAAGCGGAGCGCAAGTAATCTTTGATATTCTCACGCACGATAATGAACGGAGTGTAGCCAAGTTTAAGCAGAATATAATTCAACACTAATGCTGCGGTGCGGTGATTCCCGTAATTAAATGCCTGAAGTTTAACCATATCAATAAATACTTTAGCGGCAAACCTGAGCGGATCATTGTGCACAAGCTTATCAGCTTCTTCAGAAAAAATGTATGTAATCTGCTCAGTAAACTGTTCAGCTTTTTTTGGCGAATACATTTGTAAACCTGAAGATATCTTACTTCCTTTAAGCAGTATCAAATTCCAGTTCTTAACCTCTTCTTCGAATGATTCTGCATCAAATTCATAATTAACAACTTCATTCAGACGTTTTAATGCTTGTCCAAAACATGCTGAATTATCATCAGTCATTTCATGTTTAAAATAAGGATAACCTTCCGGAATTTCTTGTTCAATGCCGTCAGCATATTCCTGATCAAAACAGTCCCTGACAGCTTTCAAACCATTTTCAGCCAGCTCAGGATTGATTCTCCTCATCACAACCGCATGGTGCCAGACCGAAGGTATTGTAATAAAGCCGTCTGCCGCTGCCGGCGGCGCCAGAAGGCTTTCCGCCGTACAGGAATCAGGCATACCGGTCGCAACCAGACAGATTGATATAATTAAAACAATAATTTTTTTAACATATTTATTCATATATTTCATAATTACGTATTGTGTCCCCGGAATTAATGAGCTTTATCGCACAGTTTATTACCGCTTGCTTTAACAACAAGCTTTTTATCTTTCTCTCCGGCAAAGCATCCGCGATTCTTCAAATTACTGTATACTGTTCGGGCTTCTCTTATAAAATCTGCATCTGAATCCTCTAAATATGCTTTGAGCATATCATGCAAGAGTTGAACTTCTTGTGAAGTACACGCTTCACTTCTCAATACTTTTATTAATCCCTCAAGGATTTTCTGATCAACATTTCCTGAGAATGCTTCCAATAGTTTCTCCAGAGCCGCCCTGCTGGTTGGCATATGAAGAAACTCATGCATAAGATATTCACCGTTCTTTTCAAGCAAGGCAATGCTTATCTTAACCAGAACAATATATTCATTATCAACAATACCAGCAGCGATTTTTTCATATTCTTTCAGGCCAACTTCACCATTTGAAGTTAATAAATAATCAGCAATGAACATACTATCCTGACGAGCTAATTCATGTTCAATGCCGGCATCCACTACCACACCCATATAAACAAGTTTATTGGTGAAACCTGCAGCAAAATGCGCATCAGCTGCCAATGATGCTAAACGATCGGTTTGTTTTTGTGCATTTTTTTTAAGTGTAAGCAGTGAACGTTTCATGCATATTGTATGTTCAGCCGGACGAGCAGACCAGAGGGCAGGGAAAGTATCAACAATTGAAAGCAATATGGTTTTTCCGGCAATTTCTTCAAAAAATGAATTTCTTTTGCCTCGATTTTTTATTCCGGCAAGACGGTTTTTTAGCCCCGCCTTGATAAGCATTTGGATCTCCGCTTTTTTCCATCCGGCAGCAGTTAATTCATCCCAGTCTGCCGCTGGGATATGCAACATAATATGTAAGCCTGACACAAATTCAATGTTAATTTCCTTGATATTACCTTCCGCAGCTCTACCGGGAAAATCAGTTTCAACAAAAACCCCTTCAACTCCGGGAGGAGCAAGAAAGCTCTCTTCCGAAGCATCTGCAGTCATACCGGCAAAAACCAGGCAGCAGCATATACTAATTAAAATCACTTTTTTTAAATTATTCACAATTATTTTCATTATTCATCCTTAAAGTATAATTAATCTGCGTTATCTATTTCTCCCGATGATCTATTAATATATTCTGTAGACGCAGCTTGATCTCTGGGTTTTTTTTCTTTAAGGCGATCCAATTTAAGCTCCAGTTGATATAAAAACCCGCCAATCGTATCTGGTTCTTTCTTTTGCAGCCTTGAAACGTGTGGCTTACTGTCTTTATCTTTATCAAGCCATACCGTGCCCATTATCCCATTTATACGGTCTTCATATATTATTGCTTTGGGAAGTTCTATTCCGTTATCATCAAGCTCTTCAGAAAGTTTATCAATAATTATCCGCGCTAATTCTTCTTTATTAACATCCCCGTACCCGGCTTGGTCAACACCATCAAAATATATAACCAGCGTATCTGCTGTATGACGATCAAGGCTTCCTAAATGCTGCTCAGCTCTTTTTTCTTTAGCAACGTCCAAGCCCATAACATACGTGTTATAAAGTTTTTCAACAAGCTCATCGACAGTATGATTTATCCCGCTTTCACCGATCAAGGAAAGTTCCCAGTCATCATTAAATGCTGCGATATCTGCGATCGTAATCCCTTCATTAAACGGCGTCTCAATAGATATCATTTCTTCTTCCTGCCCGGGTTTTTGAAGCAATGAATAAAACTCAACTTCAGTTGACTCATTATTATAATGTGTCCAAAAATAATGTAGTTCGGGCTTCCACCATCGAATGCGTATCGCATTTAATGCTTCATACAAAATTCCTTTTGAAGACCGTAATGCTACTTGTCTTTTTGCAGTAATCTTGTCAAGTTGTTCAATCATTGAATATACCGCCGGCGGTATTGAGCTTACCGGTTTATTCTCATGGCCATTGTTGTAGAAAATTCCCTTTTCAAAATCAAATATAAAATATTTTTTTTTCGGCATATACACATACCTTCTTCTCTCTCGTTTTCCTCTTTTTCGCCGCGCAAACTCATGCGCATATACAATATTCTCAGATGCATGCACATAAAACTCAAACCCCGCAGGGATATGGCCCCACCGCGCATAATCAGCAGTTCCCCTAATAATGGGATAAACTTCAGCCCCAAAAATCTCTGAATAGCTTTTCTCTCCCAGCTCATGCGGTGCGATCATCAAGGCTAGCCGATCAGTCAACACGGCCTCTGCCAATGCCCTGTCTGAAACATCATACTGACTCGGCGGCGACAATAATCCTTGCGCATAAGAGAACGCATACAGACCGGGTAATATCAAAGAAGTTGATATGCCAAATACAATAATTTTTTTAAAGGGCTTAACTGATTTATTTAGTCTATTCATATTTTTTTCATAATGTATACATTCGGTATAAGCAAAAAAACAAAATCTGATCATAATATTCTAAAGCAATGCCGCAATGCAATTAGTTTGCTTTATCTATTCCCCCCTCAGATCTATTAATATGTTCCTTACATGCACTATTCGGTTTACTGCTGTCTTTATTATCATTACTCCCATTATTACCATTCATTGTCACTAACCATTTTTCCGCTAAAGACTTAACTCTATCAATATCAACATCAAAACCCAATAATTCAAAAAATCTGCATAATATTTCCGGCTGGGACATTAATTTGGATTTAAAGCTTTTCTTAATCCTAAAAAACATTGATGCCGAAATACCTGCAGAAACTCCGAGAGTTTCTTCCAACTCATCGTATTTTACATCCATAAATATATTAAACCACAACATTCTAATATTATGATCACTCAATAATTTATTTACTTTAATAAATAACGGCTTATACTGCTTAAAAGCTTCGTTCGGATCAGAGCTTAACCGTTTTTTATCAACATCTTTTTCTGGTGCTTTTAAAGCATCCTCATTATTAAAACTTGTTCCATCGGGTTCAGTGCCATAAAGTGGAATATCTTTTTCATCAGAAGCATATCTATTCCTGAGTTTCCTTGCAGTTGCTTTTGACAGCGCAAATTCAAGGGTTTCTTCCTTTAATTCACCCTCAATACATACTTTTGCATAACTATTAAAATTTCTGCCTTTGGTAAAGAGGCGGACAGCTCTCCGCAATCCCTCATTACTACCTCTTTGAAATAATTCTTCAAAAACATCAACACTGATTTCTCCATGATATTTTTTACTAAGAAAATCTACAATGAGATATAAATGTCTTTCCCATATAAGATTTTTTGCTGACTCGCCGAGTAACATAAGCGGAATAAGATTTCCGATCAGCGTCGTGGTTAAGTTTATATTATCGCCAATATGCTTCATAACATCTTCACCGACTGTGTCACTATTAATTTTGGTGACACCCCTTCTAATTGCATTCCGAAGAATCTCCCGAATGGTCAGATCCAATGGCCTTCCCTTTATATTTCTATCTTTAGCCATATTCCAATCTAAAACATCCGGGCCCAGAGATTTGAAAATCGCTTCAAACGCCGCATCTCCCGGGTGGATACAATATTCATATAATCTATTAATTCCTTCCTGTTTTAAACGATCTTTGTCGTAATAATATCCTGCATAACGTTTTTTATTGTCATCATCCATTTTAAATGGCAATGAAATTCTTTTTTCTCTGCTAGGAGGATACATCTTATCTTCAACAAAATCTTCAACAATACCTTTAAAATATGAATTATTCCATCTTTCTGAACTGCTCCATGCTTTTCCTTCAAGCAAAGGGATTTCAGAAGTACGCATAAGGATTAAATCAGATCTTGATTCAAGCATAATATTTCTGCGTTTTCCTGATTGTAAAATATAATCTTTCCCTGCTTTACCCCGAAGAATAAGCGGGATAAAACCGATCCTTGATCGATCGGTTAAATTAATGTCTTTGCCGATTAGATTCATAACATTGCTTCCAACTGTATTCACATCAATTAAAGTAAATCCATTACAAATAGTTCTATAGAGAACTTCTCGGACAGTCATTCCTCTATTAATTACTCCATTTGCATGAATACTTTGGTTTAATATATTTTCATCAATATCCTTAAACAAATCCTCAAAAGCGATTTCACCAGGATTAATAATATTCCGGTATAATTCTTCTTTGCCTTTTTCAGTTAAACAAGTGCGACTATATACATCTTTATATATTGAACGCATTGCTTCAGGCATGCCCGGCGGAAGCTGCAACTCCTGTTCCAGTTCAGCATACGAAGAGTTTATCACCGCTGTTTCAACCTGCTCTTTAAAAAGATCTAAATCCCACAAATCAGTGTCACCCTCAGTCACTACTAATGGCGTAACATCAATATCTATCTCGCCATTGTCTTTATTTCGTTTAATTTTAACCGTAACAGGTTTATTTTTTGACTTTGTTGAACAATTCCTTCTACCTGCAATCTTGATATCACCTCGATCATTTCTCTTATAATTTCCTTCAACAATTAATGCTCCGTTATTTTCATCTAATATTCTTTCCCAGAACTGCATTGATCTCTGAAATGGCATAGCATGAATCAACTTCATTCCTGATTCGCTGAATATTCTATTAAGCACAAAACAATCAACTAATTCCTTTTTTCCGGCATTACCTTTTCTGAACGCAGACACCCATAACGGATACTCGTCATATAAATAGGATTCCCATAGAGCATCAACCGAAGATTCTTCAGTAACAGCGCCGCCATCTCCAGAATATGCCCAGCTGAATATTGTTTCAAGAGGAATACCACATAAAATACTCGGTCTTTTATTGTTTAACCGCCCCTCAGCTTGATGGGAGTTCAATCGTTTTCTTCTTTTTGCAGTATATGAATATCTATTTAGGTTATTATCATCGGGAAAATTTACATATACATCAAAAATTGCTCTTTTACCGCCCGGCTGACGGCTAAAAACCGGATATACTTCCAACGGGCCCAGGTACATTTCATCTCTTTTGTCTGTTTTAAAAATTTCTATTTTCCGCGGGAGATTGTTTTCATCGTATGATATATCAACTGCTCTTCCAATCAAATCCGCATCCGCCCTCCATTTGGAATTTTCTTCAGTATACTTAAAAGGGCCTAAACTCATATTTTTTAAAACTGGAACTTTTCCGGCATCATTAATAAAGGTCCTGACGAGAAAAGGCCCTTTTTGTTTTAAAAAATGCCAGAATATCGTGTCAATATCTATCTGAACCAGTTCAAGAGATTTATCCGGAAGAATACGATAGATCATCCGGTATGGATCAGGATAGGCTCTTTCTTTGATGATTTTCTTAAAATCACTTTTTTTAAGGCCCAGCAAAGGGAATACAGACATAATAAACCGCCGGTAATCATTATTATATTTTTCTTTAATTGGATTTTCCAGCCCCGCGATGAGTAAATGTTCTTCCTGTATTACACAGGCTGTTTTTTTAAGCCTGTCTAGTTTTCTAAGTTCAGCAGAATCTTTTATGTTAATTTTTTCACGTTCCAAAGCATTATAATCATCAATAAAATCAGATATCCAGGACACCCCCGAATACTCTTTTAATCTCTGCATAGCAATCCGAGCAGATGATTCACTGCCGTCAAAATACATTTTCACGGAAGCCTTCCTTTCCATAATAAAATTTGTTTTCTTCAAACCCAGTTTTGGAAAAGCTTTAATCATTGCATCTTCAAAAGAACCGGCATAACCTGACCTTTCTAATGTTGCGAAGTGCAAACGAGCCGCAACAAAATGGATTTTCCTTAACCGATAAGCCATGGTGCACAGTTCTTCAATTTCTTCTAAATTTAGTATCCCATCCGGCCCTAATCGTTCATATCTGTTGACAAAATCTTCAATCCATTCTACACCCAGCCCAATGCCCAGTATACAGCGAAGCCTTCTGCGTATTTCATTTCCTCCCCATTCATGATTCCTCCAAACCTGTTCTTTCCGTGGAATTTCTTTTTCACACCGGGCAATTGAAGTTTCATCATGCCATCTAATAGGGACATTGCAGCTTATTGCTGAATTCACTGCAGATATCATTACTGCATCTGAACAAACACCTGAAAGCCGGGGCTGTAATTCCTCACGAAACTCTGAGATACTAATTATCCCTGAAGGAAGATTATGAAGTGCATTTACAATAGCCATAAAATCCTTCTCTCCAATATCGTCGGGAATATCTAAAACCGTGCCAGTTTTTAATACAAACACCCCAATGCCGCCGGGAGGAGCCAGGAAATTCATAGTATTTGATATTTCAGGAATGCTTGAAATAAAAATACTGATTGATATGGTTACAGCGAATAATTTTTTAATATTTTTATATATCCTCATGTACTGCTCTCCGTATCATGGCTTGCAGCCGCATTTCCAGTAAGGCTCAATCGTGCTGCCTGAGCTTGTTGCCTAATATCCTGCCTTGGCGACTCTTGCTGTCTAGCCAGGAATTCAGGATAAAATTCAAAGAGATTTACTGGTAAGAAGTCCGGTGAATTTTTTGCGGTTTCAAAAATTGTATGTAAATCTTTTAAATCATCATGTTCGATAAAATGTGGAGACTTTTCTTTTATTTGTAAAACACGTTGTTCCATAAGTCTCCGGGCAATTGTGATAAGATCTTGAGACTCCCTAAAAACTACCAAGCTCGCTAAATTGCGCCACAATCTTCGGGCCGGTTCATCATTAAATCTTTCTATATGGTTCATAAAACTGCCGAATGTTTTTGTGTCCATTCGATCAAGTTTATCAGCAAAAACCGCCTGTCCTGCTTTTGAGGGAAAAGCCATAAATAATTGAAATACTTTTTCAAGCCATTCCATCAGTTTATCCGCATAATCCGGTAAATCACTGAATAAGCTTTCATCAATTGCGTTATAAAGCAATGAAGCGGTTATTTTAAACATTGGACCTTCACGTATTGCATCGGGCTTGTGCTGGTATGATTCAAGCGCATCATGCAGCTGCCTGATTTCATGCGGCGCCATGTTTGAACTGCTGATAGCACGGGCTATTAAATCTCCCAGCATGTGCTCGTGGAGATATAAATTATAAAACGTCATAATTTTTTTAAGCATCCAATCAGCAGGCATTGCACAAAAACAGTTAAGCATACCGGCGCCATCCCCTGTTCTGCCGGCAATCTCCATCTGGATAATACGCACACATTGTTCTTCAAACACCTCAGCAACCGCATGTTCATACGTATGCGAATCCGTCCCGGATCCCATTAAATATTCAGCAATAAGCGCGTGATCTTCCTCGTTAAGCCTTTTTTCTGCATCAGCATCAATTTTTCTCTGCGCAATACTGCAGAGTTTGTGGGTAAAACCTGCTATTACATGTGCTCCAAATATCGAACTATCTTGAATGGCAGTCTGTGTGTCTTTTGCCCGAACCGCTTCAAGCAGTCTATCGAACAATACACGGTTCATGAAGATTCGGTTATGATCAATATCAACTTCCCAAAGATTCGGTGATCTATTCACAAGTGCAAAAAAGATTGTTTGCCCTTTAAGATTAAAAAGTTTTTCGATTAATTCATTATTTCCCCGCAGAATCCGTGATTCAATACCCTTTTGAATGATCTCTTTAATCGAACTAACATCCCAGCCAACGTCAGTCATTTCGTCAATATACTGCTGAGGAATACGCAGTATAATCGGAATCGGAAGAAGAATGTCAACCTCACAATCGACTGTCTGACCAAGAAAGTTTTGTTCGATCTCATCAAATCCTTGAACCACTTTATCACCTTTAAAAGTTACTATCGCATCATAATTCAGATTCTTACTGTCGAGTTTTCCAACAGAAAGATCTTCAGGCATATCAATAGCAGCGAGCAGATTCAACCCGGGCGGAGTAAGACAGCTCTGTGCATACAGATCCCATGGAATACTGGTTAGAATGAGACTGCTAGATATGATAAGATTGATTAATTTTTTTAATGTGTTCATATTAATACGCGCTCGTGCGCGTAATTTTAATAAATATAACATCGACTTTTAATTTTTAAGGAAGGATAAGTATAAATTCGCATATATAAATAATTTACACTCTTATATAATAGTAAATGAATATGAAATCCATGTAAAATATTTGTAAAGTTTTTGTAAAATTATTTTTAAAATTTTAAAATTTGAAATGCAGTTTTTATGACAGGGGAGTAACCATTATGGGCTTCGAGCCGGCGATTGGCCTGCTGTCGCTGATGTTAATTCTGCCGGAGATGCAGCAGGCTCGCCTGAAGCTATGTGGGGATGTGTTTTTTGCCATAACAAATGATGGGCAAGAACGATAAAAGTCGAAAGCTGAAATGCTTCTTTTTTTAATCCGCGAACCGTGCTTCTGTCTTCAAGAGGCATTGCAAGGCATGCTTGTGTCATAGCAAGAAGCGCTGGTTCTGATAGCAACAATTCAACACCTTCTCTTACTTCCTGGAATAATTTTCTGCTTTTAAAAAGAATAATTCCTACATCATAATAAACTCTTCTCCGATTCGTATCTATATCTTCAGGGCCACTGCGATCAATATCTTCGAGGAAGGTTTGAAAAGCCATACGTATTGCACCCAGTAATTCATCTCTTTTGGTTTCAATAAGATTATCACTCAGATATTTTTTATCTTCAGCAACTTTCCAGGGAAGTAAATGTTTGCTCCAGAACCCCTGTTGATTTAATTCATGCGCTAATACATAAAATATTGCCCTGCCCAGTACATCCCGATCAATATCCTTTACCACTTCTTTTGATATATGTTTTTCAATCTGTTCTTTAAGCAGTAATCCAATCTTAGAACGGCTTAATCCCAGCCCATCCGGAACATAAGAAAGAGATGAAAGTACTAATGGATCATAACGGGTTACTCCTTCTGGCCTCCATTCAGAAAGTCTTATACCACTATCATGAACCCATTTATGCATAGTTCTCCCGCCTGTTCCTCTTCCAAAAGTACGTACGTTTATGCCATTTCTTCTTAGATTTTTATCAGAAACTACTTGAACAACCACTTCTTCCATAACTTCTATAGGTTCTAAATCTGAATTTCTGGTAAGTACTGATTGATGTAAATGAGAATAGTTCACTCCAAAAGATTCAAAAAGAAGTTTTGCTTGAGCAATGCTTCCGCCATTTAATAAATCATCATCAAGCACCATGATTTCTGAATAAGCGCTAAGGTATTTAGCCACTTCAGTATGTTCAAGTAAAGGTTTTAAAACAAGAGGTATTTTCTTGCTAACGTTCTCTGAAATTCGCCCTTTTCGCGATGTACATAAAGCTAAAACTGCTTCTCCTAATGGCTTATTGAAAATGTCGCTAAGGGTACTAATGTCATATATACAATTATTTAGAATTTCTCCTCTTTCAGTTTCAGTAAATTGAGTGTTAAGAACTTTTTCAGATTTGATAATGGCTTCTTCCTTAATATTAGTCTCTCTTTCCTGTGCGGTAAGTAATGCCCAGATGTGTTCCCCCAAAGAAAAGGCACGTGCATTACTAATTACCCAATTCTGAAATTCAGGAATTTTCCCTTTGTATAAACCATTCTTTTGAAGTTCTGCCAGTAAAGATTCTAATCCTGTACCAACAGGATCGGCATCCTTAGAACAAGAAACAACTAAATCAATCCCTTTTTGATTTATATATTTAACAAAAGGCAACAATGCAGGTGCAATCTGGGAATGATGTAGATTTTCTTCTAAAAACTTCATCTCTTCATCCCGGGTAATTTGCCTTTCTAGTGCACTTTCAACATCTGCACGAAGTGCTCCGGTATAGGAAGGTCTCTCAGGGCTTATTAAAAACTCTTCAATTTCATGAGCCTCATCAAAAATCGCATGGGCATCCAGTTCAAAATGCCGTGCAAGTTCTTCTGGGCTTCCTGACTCACCGAATGTATGCATGCCTAATGATTGTATATGAAAATATCCCCGTCTTTCCTTAAAACTAACCGCCTGCTCTACCAGATCACGTAAAACGCGCCAATGTCCATCAAACACGGTTATTATTGTCCCGCCGTAAAAATCTCCTTCAATCAAATCAGCTAGAGGTTCGATTAATCCTGGTGACCTTCGCAGGATATTAATCACTTTGACTTTTTTACCTTCTTTACTCAGCTTCTGAGCTGCATTAATCGCTTCAGCAACGGTAACACCTGATGCTACTATTGTGAGATCCAATGATTCATCCGGTTGTTGGCGATTATCATAGATACTATACGCATAATCATTATAATCTTCGGGATGTTTTAACACCGGAAGTTTAGGCCGATGAAGCCTGACATGTACTAGATTGCCCTGATCAGCTAATTCACAAGCTTTTATTGCTAATCTTTGAGCCGTAATCGCATCACACGGTTCAAGCGTTTCAATTCCTTCAACTGATTGCATGTAGCCGGGCGTACCGACTGATTCATGCGATGCACCATCCAGCGCGGTCCGTGTCCCGCCATGTGAACCAACCATTACCACACCAATCTGTAATGCCTCTACTTTTTGCATCTCATCAAGCGTCATTGACGTGAAGACATCAAATGTACCGATAATCGGAATTCTATTCGTTAAAAACATGCCCGCCGCACATAAAAACATATACCGCTCACGTATGCCAAAATTAGTTAATCTGGCTTTTCTCTTTTCCGTTGAAGACTTCCAAATATTTAACTTTACAGACCCTAAGAGATCAGCACTGCCTGTCCAAAGACTATCCTTATTAGCTTGAGCAATCTGTGCAAGAGCATCAGCAAATGCTTTCCGCGTTGCTTCTTCTGCTTTATCATCATCTGATGCTGGGGCATCTGCCAATATACTTTCTTCCAATATGCCTTGATTAAAAGTTTTTTTCATTGAACGAAGTCTTTTAATCACGGTATCTATATCAAATATACCTTCAGGTAATTCTATGGACCGGGCATCATCAGTTTTTAATACAATTAAACATGGCTGATTTCCGTGTATTTTTATTTTATCTGCTAATTCTTCTGCGTTTTTTGCTTCAATTACTACCCATCCATATGCTTGCGCAATATTTTCAAATTGCACTACATCGTCGCGGGGTATCTCCGGGCTTACGCGAAGAACTACATTGACTCTTCTTAGTTTTGAAATACCTATATGAGACATGGCTTCTTGAGTTAACCCATCCTGCATATCATTAAAATCAAGTGTCGTAACAATAGGATTATTTCTAATATGTATACTTTTCATAAGGCTCCTATTATTTTGTAATCCCATGCATATACCGCCTGCTATGCCTAATTTAAAGATATTATCTTCTGCGGGGATTTCTTCTTCAGCGGGAAGCTCAACATACATGATTTTTCCCTGCTGTGCTGATGCACTAAGTTTTTGAAGATCGTCTTTATGTATTTCAGTTTTTTCTTTCCAATTTATTATCTCAACTCCTGGAATAAACCGCATAAACCGTGAGGTTGATTCTCTGCCGGATGAATCCAAAAGAACCATTCCTAAGTGTGAAAGCGCACACATCTCAATCTGGCTTATGACGCGGTCCATTGAATATCCTTGAAAATCAACAAATGGTATTTTTCCTCCCCGTGAGAGCCCGGTAGCAAAACTAACCATGTGCTGTCTTCTATTTTGAAAACCTGTCTGATTCAACCATAATGCCTCAGGCATATCAGCTATTAGACCTGCCGGTTCTCTTTGCAATGTACCTGCCTTTATTTGAGCATCATTAAATAGATGCAGAGCTTCCCGTCCTCTATCAGCCTCATATCTTTCTTTCCTGTCACTAATGCCGTCTTGAATAATCTTTTGAATATATGCATCAGCAATATCTCTCATGTCAATTTCAGATTTTATTTTCGATTGTAAAGCTCCTATTCTTTGTTTTTTCGACGAAAGAATAACTCCTTTTGCTTCATTATATATTGGTTCATCGGGTGCCGATCCATGATACGATAAAGGATTCTCACTTATTTTTGAACCCATGCCATACCCTTTTTCAGTATTAAGAATAACTAAAACTGGTTTTTCATTATTCGCTTTCGCTGCATGCAGGCCTTGTAATACTTCATCAATTTTATTTCCATTTTCAACTTCAATAACTTCCCAACCACTGCTTTGCCACATTTGTTTTATTCGTTTTAATCCAACATTCACATCCTCAACTTTGGTATCTATCTGATAATGATTATAATCCAGAACTGCGACGACATTATCTAAATTACGCTTGGGGATATCTATCATTGCTTCATATATCTGACCTTCCTGGATCTCACCATCACCTAAAACACAATAAACTTTAGAAATTAAATTTTTAAGTTTCATGGCAGCGGCAATACCTGCAGCAGCAGATAATCCCTGCCCTAATCTGCCCGTACTCAACTCAACACCCGGAACAGGATTTCCGCGAAAAACTCTTTCAGGATGCCCCTGCAGAGGACTGCCGAACTTTCTAAAAGAAGCTAAAAATTCATCAATAGTTTTAAATTCTTTGTCAGGTCCTATTAAATGTGCAAAGAATCCAGCTTCTGCAAGAATTGCATACAGACCAGCACTGCCATGTCCTTTAGATAGAATAAGCCGGTCGCGCAATTCCCATTCAGGATCATCCGGATTATACTGCATAAGCCCGCCAAAGAATAAACTTACCAGCAGTTCAACCATTGATGCCGCACCGCCTAAATGCCCGCTTTGTGCTTGGTAAACCATATCCAGTATTTTTTCACGTACATCTTCACATATCCATTCCTGTATCAACCGAAAAGTTACTTCATCGGGTGGTTGGGTAAACGTATATCCTGCATGCATATCAAGAATCGCAGGTCCAGAAGGCGGCGCCAGATAAAAGTTTTCAATAGGAAAAGCAGGAATACCGGCAAACAACAGACTGCCCGTTAATAGTAAACAAATAATTTTTTTAATATTCATAAATTTAATATGTAATTTTATCATAATCTACTATTAGATTAATTATTGCTCGTTATCATATATCATTTTGATGCTTGTACCGCCGCAGAACCTTTTTTCGCAATTGACCGCGATTGTGCTTGAGCTTTAGTTTCGGCAATTGTTGATTCAGCATTTCTTTCAATTATACTTTTTTCTGCGACAGCTAGAGCAAATAAATAATAATTTGCCGTAATAAGCTCCTGAATCGGATACGGACCGTTTAACGGTCCTAATCCAGGCATATCCCTAATAAGCACACTGCTTCCCTTTCCATTACCCACAAAACCAACTATCTCATCAAACGTATCCACTTCATCTGAAAAGTAATTGCCAAAACGCACCTTTACATTATTGCTATAGATATTTGATGGAAAATTATTTTCTCTCCGATACTTTTTTGGGTCAACAAACGGAATATAATCAGCTCCCATAAAAAACGGGATCTGCCGTGAAAGATGATCCCAGTTAACCAGTAAAGAAAAATCTTCCTCAAACTCTCTTCTATCCTTATCAAGATATGAACTTATAAGCGTAAAATAAATATCTTTCATAAAAGCGGTTAATTCTTTACGCATATCATCATTATCCCAGTCAGGCATCTGTTCATGCTCCAGAAGCCAGTCCCCGTACATATGAGTTAATGCCATAGCATACTCTCCCAGAAAATGAAGCATCAGAATATTTGGCGCCATTTGTTTATACTTTCTGACTAAAAATTCGCCATCTTTTCCTAAAAACATTTCGGGATTTTCTATGACCTCATTCATATGCACTACCTCCGCCCAATCACGTATTTCCCCATTTTTACCAATATTCGGCCATTTACAGGCAAGCCTCCACGAGGTAAGGCATCCCGCACCTCCTTGGATTTCAGATAAATCAACAGACCATATATATCTTCTATCCTCAACACTAATATTATGAAATATATCTATTAATGCAGTGTGCACCATATTTTTATCAGCCATTTCCCCTAATCTTGAAGCAGCCGTAAGTACTGCAGATTTGACATCTTCTTTTTCCTCATTTTCCCATAGATAATTATCATACCCTGAATCTCGAGGAATTTTATATGCAAAGGCACTATACTGTGGATCGATATAAAACATATGCGTCTTTTTTCCTGCCTCCTGCATAGATTGCCAAAGCAGTTTTTTTATTTTCTTCTGCATTGTATTTTCAAGTGAGTCCATGTCAAATTTAAAAAGATACCCATCCCCAATTTTAATCGGCTCGGGTTCCTGATCAGATGATGCAAACATATTCGGTTCTCGATTAAATACTGAGATCGGTTCACCCTGTTTTCGAAATTTAATAACAAGTTTATCTCCTTTTTCATCAGTAAACACAATTTTTCTCCCTAGTAGTCTTTCACTGAGTAAAAGATTTCCCTGCATATTTGCATTTTCTCCTAATTCTCTTAAACTACAGCTTCCCCTTACTTCTGGTTCTTTAGAAACATCCTGAAGACTGCTATCCCGGATTAAATTAAGAGGTGTAATATTTTCTAAGAGTCTTTCTGCTGTAACATGCGAATTATTGACTGCGCGTCCATTATTTTTAAAATCAATAGATTTAAGCCCGGAAGCCTGCTTTAATATTTCTTTATATCCTTTTTCTCTTAATAAGTGTATATGTTGTTGAATAATTTCATTTCTTTTTTGTCCTTTCTCATGACATAGAATCATTTTCTCATATAATATATTGCATACCAGCATAGAGACTGATTCAGAAGTATTTTCAGTTGCTGAATTTAATTCATCATAAAATAGAGCAAGATCGCCAATGAGCGGCCGTAATTTTTCTTTAGGATATTCACCAGATGAGTCATTTAATTGACTGGCAAATTGAAATGCGTATGGCTCAAATTTACCTGCAATCCTCCGAATTTCAGCTACAGGCTCAATAAGGTCGGTTAAAATATCAGGGATATCTCTATGTTGATCAGATCTATCATCTAAAGAAAACATTACGCCGCCATAATCTTCTGTAAACCTGATAGCCTCTTTAGCAGCCGGCCCGGCAGACTCTGCTATCACAGTTAATGCGGTCAATACCTTCAGCATATTATCTTGCTCTTTAATATGATAATAATTCATTCCGCTAAGAAACTTAATAATTCTCATATATACATCGGGAGCCGATCTGCCTGAAGCATGAGCAATTCTGGATAACAATCCCAATACTCTGTCCATATTTTCAAGATTAACTTGTGGATGGGTAATGATTTGTTTCATTTGCTCATACGCATTTATCGAATATGATCCTGTTGCATTTGAAATTACTCTTACAGGCTCAATAAAAGCCGTTAACATATCCCCGGCATTTATACTCGTAACATTTTTTGTTTCAAATAAAGATTTTATTTTTTCAAACAGACCTCGGGCATCTTTACCGGCAGCCTTGCACAGTTCTCCCAGGGGCCCTGCAATATTTGTTAATAAACGTTCAATATTTTCATGAGTCGCAATATTTTTATCAATCATAAATTGTGCAACATCAAATGCTGTTTCAGCATGCTTGCCTGTTTTCAGAGCAAATATTCCTAATGGTTTTGCAAGATTTGCAACGACTTCAGATATTTGTTTCAGAGGAACATTCTTTGCTTTAAATAGTTTTCTCATAAACTTAAATGCGTGTTTGCTTTGAGGACCAGACATTTGAGTAATTATTTTAAACGGCTCGGCAAAATCAGGAAGCATCTGTATTGCTTTTTCATGAGTAATATTTACATTAGAAATAATTTGAAAAACTGCCATAAACGCATCTGGACTTGACTTACCTGCTGCTACCGCGATTTTTCTAAAGGGCTCAACAAGCCGGGGCAATACTTTCTCAACATCCTTTTGATACATATCAGTTTTATTTAAAATAGCATACGCCAGCGTAAATGCTTCATGAGGGATAAAGCAGGAAGCAGAGGATATTTCATATAATCGATCTAAAACTTCAATAATATTTTCATCCGTCACTCTTGGATTAGCAATAATAAAATTCAAGTTTGAAAATGCATCCTCCCGCTCACTGTCTTCTAGGGTATCGTATATTTTTATCAATGATTCCCTAATTTTTGGAATCAATTGAATAATATTTCTATCGTTAATAGATTTTTTGTTAAGAATTGTTAATAAAATTAAAAATGCTGCATATGAATTTTCACCCGTTTCCTGGGCAATAAGCCCTAATTCACTTAACACATGCTTAACATTACTTTCTGTTACTGCTGGATTTTCTAATATACGCGTCATCTCTCTATACGCACCATTCGTATTTGTTTGAGCAAACAAAGAGATATCTTCTAATACAGTCATCACATAGTTATAATCTTCTAGGAAGCATGTTTTAAGGTTGTTTAATATTGCGGGAAGATAATATATTTGGCTTTTCTCATAATCATTAGCGGCATTTTTACATATATGTGCAAGTCTCCACAAAACATTTTTAAGATCAGTAAAAGAAATTACAGTCCTCCGTACAATATCTTCAATATGGAAAAGATCATTATCTGCACGTTTTCCTGATACCCAGCATATTTCTCCAATTGGCCCTGCAAGGCTCCTTAAAACTTCAAGCACATTATTTTCATTTACCTCAGGCCGACTAAGCATTTCAGTAAATACAGAAAATGAGTGCCATGTCATCGGGCCAGCAACTCGTGATAAATTTTCAAGCTCTTGAAAAATATCACAGACATTATCAGATGTAATTTTAGGATTTACTAACATATCTTTTATAATTTTAAAAACACGTGATGTATTGTTAGGATCATTCTGGGAAATCCGGTACAAACAATATTTTATTTTTTCTTTGCCTATTTTTTCGTCTGGAATATAAAACCTATCCATTAACAAATTAATTATTAATACAAATACTTCCGAACCAATAACTGAAGCAAACTTAAGATAATTTTCAATTAATTTATCAGCATATGGAAAAGTATCTGCAATCTCCTCAAGGGGATCAATTATATCATCATAATCCAAATTCAACGTTTTACGAAGATGATTAGTGTAGCTTACATCGGCTGACATAATTAATCCATTCAGTGCATGTTCAGACATATACAATTCATCAAGTATCTGTTTATCCCTAAGTGCAAGCATATGGGCAAAACCAACTTTAAGCATGACTTTTAAAATTCTTTTTCTCTTTCTAACATTTACACTGCCGGCAAATTTTTCAAAAAGTACTTTATTTACACCGACAAAACCATCATGTGCATTATTTTCGAAAAGAAACTGAGAAGCATCAAGTTGAAAAAAGACTAAAACTTGAGTAGAAAGCTTGTTAAATTTTGTACTGTTGAATTTTTTATTTTCTTCAACCATTTCAGCAATAAAAGAAACAAACTCCTCTTCACTCTGCCAGTTAAAAATCTCTTGTAATTGATAATAAAGTGGAAGATGCAGTAAAACCCGTTTCCTTTTAAATTCGTTTCTTCCTTCGATTACATAATAAGATTGGCTGTTATCATCTGTAAATGTCTGTCCGTTTTTAACTCTTTGTGATTTTCTAGCAAGTTGATCAAGTAAATCTTTTGCTGTGTTTTTATCATATTGTTTATCACCAATTTGAGTAAAATCTGAATAATACGGCCTTCCATTATCGTCTAAAAGATCCTTCTTTACCGTAACCTGAAATTGCTGTTCTCTCTCATCCAAACTATAACCAGCCCTGCCCGAATGACCTGTCAACCCCAGCATATCACCAGTATCCCTGAGAGATACCGGACTTAAAGAATAAGAAATATCATGCATGATAAAAATACATGATATAATCACTGCAATGTATCTATTAATAATAAATTTCATAATTGTTTATATATGCTTTCTAATTAAAATATAATCTTAAGCTTATATTTTACAAACTCCATGTAAAATTTCCATGAAGAAGATGTAAAATCTTTGTAAAATAATTTTTCAAAGGATTAGGGTTGGAATAGGGGACATTGATAAAAGATTTTCCAGATTGAAGTATTTATATCTAATATTATGGAATCGGCAATTTTTTATAATTTCTTTATACAATTATCGCGATAGGTTTACAATGACATGCTATACGAATTCGTATAGAATGTCATATATATTTTTCCAATTGAAAGTTCATCTTTTATTTTGCGAGGATGGCGATGGGTTTGTATTCGCGGTGTTCGCCGCTGCTGTCTTTGACGATAAGTTCGATAAAGTAGACGCCGTTTGCCTGTGATGAACCGGCGTAATCTTTGCCATCCCAGGTATCAGCCACGTTCAACCCTGCTGAACGTGATTCATTTTTGATAATGGTATCAACCAGATCATGCGCCATATCATAAACATGAATAGTTACTCTTGCTTCTTCCCGAATGGAATATCTGATTGTCATTGCTTCTTCCTTTGGATTAAACGGGCTTGGGTACGGAATAAGTTCAGCAACTGATCCGCCTGCTATTTTAAACATCGCATTATCAACTGCCGTAAGGCTTGCCGTATACCCCCGGTCAGAGACTTCAACATGGAGCCTGTATTGAACATTTTCCTGAAGATTATTACTGTCACAGACCGTGTTTATACTGCCGGTTTTCTCATCATATATACTGCCCTCATTCCCCCGTGTTGACCAGACTTGATTACCCTGCATATCAAGCACTTCTATAAAAATACTCTCCGGCTGAAGACCTAATCCATCATCATGAGCTGAAATCTTGATAACCGGCTGTGCACCAACAGTGCTGTTCGAGACCGGCTGCAGGATTTCAACAGTCGGTGGATTATTAGGTGCTACCCGGACGGTATAGATATCAGAATAAATACTGTTATCATATACCCAGCGGATATATGTTTCTCCGCCTTCTTTAAGCATTGAATGATTAGACAAGGTAAACGTTCCTGATTTTGCAGAATGTTCTACGAAGAGATTGGCGGTAAGCACATACACCAGCGGCAGATCCGCATTAGGTGGAGGCGGAGCTGAAGCTATACCGCCTGCAGGAGGATCCTGCGCATCAGAAACATCAATAAGCATATCTTCAAGATTATACCCGATCATACACCGCATAAGCTGCTGTTCTAAAAGCAGATCAACCTCATGCCCGAAACTTAAGATAATCGAAAGATCAACCGCATTTGAATTAAGCAGTTCAGATGATCCCGGCCCCATAGAGGTAAAATATACTTCCCTGATGCGGCCGGTAATAAATCTGCAGAAACCCGGTGAATCTATCTCACCCATCCAAGCTGTTTCATTATTTGCTTTATCACGCGCTCGTACCCGCCAGTAATAGGTTGTTTCTTCTTTTAATTTTTCATCAAGCACCCATACCGGCTGTGATATCCAGCCGGAATCTGTAAGGGCATCAAGCGGAAATGTTTCATCGAGAGATATCTGGATCTGATATCCTCCTTCACTATGCTGGCCTGCAACAGCGAAATTAACAACTGCAGCGGTTAGTGCAGTTGTGATAGAAACATTCTCCGCGTTTGGCGCGGGTTCAAGACATCCTACATGTGCAGGCGGTGAATTATCAACAGTAAATACATTGCTTTCTTTTTTTATGGCAGGATCATCTGATTTCACCAGACGGATATAATACTGATCACTGTCATTATACTGATCAGTGTGCCAGGTATATTCATCTTCAGTTTGATTTTGAATTAATGGCTGCCAGCTGCCATTGCCAATTTTATAAAGAATATCTACGCCAAGATGATTCACATCCCAGTATCCGCGTCTTTGCCATCGAATAAGATAATCGCCGCTCACGGATTCCCCGCCAGCCGGTTGATTTAAAATAATACTCGGATATAGTTGAGTAATTTCCGACCCAAGATCGACAATGATTGTTTGTTGCTGTGGAGGATTCCCGGAACGTGCCCGGACTTGAAAATAATATTCATTATCAACCTCTAATCCGCCGGAAACCCAGTGGGTATCTGTTATCCAGCCTGAATTTGTTCCATGAGTAATATTTTCACATAAATATTCTGTCCCTGATGGATTACTATTGTCTCCCCAATTAACCTGAATACTCACATTAGTTACTTCAGAAAACGTCCCGTTTTCATCCAATGCAGGAGGATTTGCCAGTGTATAATAAGGCTCAAGCAGTGATGGTTCTGCGAAATAGGTCTGATCAACATTTTGACTCCATACTTCTAACCGATACGGATAATTAACTGCCAGATTGGTAAACGTATGGTTTAACATATTATCAATATATCCGGTATCTTCAACGATAACTCCCGTAGAATAATTCTTACAGACTGCCCGGTACGCCGTCGGTACTGGATTGCCGTTAGCACTCCAGCTTATGGTTATACTATCAGTGGTAACACCGGTAACTGCTAAATTATTCGGTTGATTGGTGCCTGAATATCGTGATATTGGAATACTATTGGTCGGAACTCCATCTCCATTAATGTATAATATTTCATACGTATATCTGCGGTTTGGCAAGAGACCGCTGTCAACGTAAGTACGATTTGATGATCCGCTTCCGCCGCCGGGATTTTCAGTGACTGTCCACTCATAACCTGATAATCCTTGATTATCATTCGGGAAGGAATCAACATTTAATTGGATTGAGCTGTTTGTCAAAGGAGCCGCGGAAACATTGGCCGGTATATTACAATACGTATATCTTGCAGAGCTATTGTCATACATTCCATATGTAATATTGGGCGGATCAACCTGGTCCCGCACATCTACTTTAAGACGATACCGTGTATTTTCCAATAAATTGGATGGAGAATATTCCCTGCTAACCTGCCAATTAGATGACCCATCATTAATCCAACCGGTACCATTCCATCGTTGACGACTAAATTGATATTCTACACCGTTAGGATCTGCGGCTGTACCTGCAGTCCAATTTATCTGAGATGCCGATATAACCTGAACAGATATAATCTCAGCAGGTGACGGCGAGGTATTGTCCACTATCAAATTATTGCTGGTATCATTTATACCTGGTTCATTTGCTTTTTCAATCCTGATTAGACAGCTCTGCGTATCATTAATATCCCACGTATTCCATAGAAAACTTCCGTCATTTACTGTGCCTGAGATAATGTCAGCGAAATTACCGCCGCCATTAACCGAATAGCTGATGGTTACAAAATCTTCATTCCAATAACCATCCGACGTCCAGGTAATTTGATGCGTTCCTCCCCAAACTTCACCGCCAGCCGGTGATGTCAAGGTAACCGAGGGAGGATCTTCATTGCCGGTGACTTCAACTTTGACATAATCACAATACAGTCTTTGCGAAGAACTTAAAGCCGCAGCAAGAATCGTTAACTTATTATCTTGAGAATTAATATAATCGGAAATATTGGCTGTAATATCAGCTGATAAAATAATATCTGCAGTGCTGCCGGTATTAACATCTATTTGTTCAAATGCACTGGTTGTATAATTCCAGATATAGAGTGCAAGCGATGATGAAGTATCAGCAAATCCCTCAAAATATGGAGTAATATTGACAATATCAGAATTGGTGATGGTAAAAATAAACTGCATGGCAGCATAATCAGTGGGTCCGGGATCAGCAGTATCTTCTCTGAGATTATCAATATTCTGTATTAAAGTAACATCCTCAATGGATCCATTAACAGTTTCCAGATTAAGTGGAGGCGGGAAAAACTGCAGGCCCAAGACGCCGGTTTCAGACACCCATTTATCAACTCCGTATCCATTATTAAAATCATATAATGTCATGATTTCTTCAGAGAAACCAGCTGAAGGGATTAGCATAATGGCTATTAAAAATAATAATTTAAGTGTGTATGTTTTAAATTTCATATGTTTTTACTCCGGTTCACTTCAATGGTCATGCTCAATATAAGTATATCCCTGATACTATTAAGAATGTATTAAGTTTATGTAAAATCTATGTAAAATATTCATCTAAAAACACCTTTTAATGCATTTTTTTCTTAAAAATACAGGCTGAAAGATATACGGTGCCGGTCACCTAATGACGTGCTTCCGATAGCATAATCCAAAGAAACTTTGCTTACCGCTATGCGCATATCCAAACCTAAACCTGCGGTTAATTTAATATTTTCGTTTATTCGTCCCTGCATATGGTATCGGTCTTCAATGGCGATGCCGTCAACACCTGCACGAAGTTTAAGTTTTGACAGGCTTACATTTGTTTCATCATTCTCTATATTGACCGCCAGTTCAGATCCACAATGAGCTTCCAACGGCCTTTTTTGAGCCTGCAGAAGATCAACTGAAGTTAATACAGAAATTGCTCCTGAGTCATATGCGTTATAAGAAACACCCGCACGGTTGCGCATTGAACCGTAATCGGTATGTCCGTTATCCCATTTCATGGCAATGCCTGTTTGGGTAACAAATCCGAATCTAAATTTTTCATCCATAATGTAATAGGCGCCCAGTTCAACACCCTGCCCGGAAGCCGAGCCGTCGGGAATATCACTTATGCTCTGCGTTACATATCTTAATCCTGCGCCGAGTGAGAGCCCGTCAATCAGCATCTTCCTTCCATACGAAACAATAAATGCATTTTCACTGTCTGCAACTTCCCTGCGTACCACATGGCCTTCGGATGAAAGACAGGTATACGGAATCTTATCAAGCGATGTATTAATAATGCTGACTGAAACAACACCCTTATCAGGAACCATTATTTTAGAAAACGGAAGAATCAGGTTAAAAAAATTATACCTGGGGGTAACATCTTCCAGGGTCTCATGCTCAAAACTGCCGGTCTGCTGAATCATGCTTCCGATACTTATTTTCTTCATATTACCCAAACCAGCCGGGTTCCAGCATGGCGCGGATGAATCATCAGCTATTGCGGTAAACGCGCCGCCCATACCCAATGCCCGTGCCCCCACACCTGCATTAAGAAATGCAGCTGAGTTTATGCCAGCGTTACTAACAGCGGAAGAAAGCGCACCTATAAAAGATAAACAAATAATATTTTTTACAAACCGATCCCATGCATTTCCCGGCGGATTATCATGTTTGCGCGCATGTTTTCCCGAAGAATTAACCTGCGCCAGTCTCCTCTTACGGAAAACCGGCTCAAGACGTAATGTTGAATTAATAAGTTTTATTATTCCCATTTTTTTCTCTTCACCGCCGCCATAGCCTCCGCCTTAGCCTTTGCCTTTTGCCTCTGACTCTGACTTTGACTCCGCCGTTAACTTATAACTTAAAGCTTATAGCTTTTTCTCTTATATTATTTCCTCATCAAAATAACCGAGCTGTATCTTTTATCTGAACCGGCGGCAACCTCAATAACATACACCCCGTTAGCAAGTGAACTCCCTGAATAATCTCTGCCATCCCACATATCAACCGTGTTTTCTCCGGCAGAACGGGATGCGCCGCGAACAAGATTTTGCACCAGGCTGCCGCTCATATCGTATACATTTATCTCAATATCCTGTGCAGCGGTATTTAGAACATAGTGAATCGCACAGGTTTCTATATTAGGATTGAAAGGGCTCGGTACGGGAATAAGATCAGCTATTGCATCATTGCGCACATTAAATGTAACTGTTTTGGTTGTAGTATGTGCATAGGGTGCTCGATATCCTGCATCAGCCGCTGAAACAGTAAGCGTATAGTTTGTGCCTGCAGACAGCGCCTGCGGGCAGAAGTAAGATAATTTGCCCGTCGATAAATTAAAGAGATTCTGACTGTTTCCAGAAAATGAAAAAATAGTTGAACCTGCTGCATCGGCGAGAGAAAAAGAAATTGATGATTCATCTATACCCAATCCTTCATCAGTCAGGAGAATCTCAACATATACATTGGTTCCGCCAAATCCGTTATGATCAGGCTGGATCACGGTTATTTCCGGAGCTTCATTGGCGGCAACAATGACATTATATGGATCTGATTCATCATTGGCTGGACCGTTTATATATCCCCATTTATACCAGTTATTGTTTCCTTCCGTAAAATCTGCATACGTATATGAAATATCAGCAGTGGTTCCTGATCTGAAATAATCTGTGCCGGAAGTCAACTTAACGGCGCTGCTGCTGGTAAACAGGAGCGTATCAGAATGAAAAAAATAAAAATCACCGCCGGCGGGGACGCTTAATGCAGCAATAGAACAGGTAATCGAAGTTGTTTTAAATGAAGCTCTGTCAGGGGAAGCGCTGCTGTAGGTAACTGCAGCTGAGAGGCTGCAAAAACAAGCAAACATAATAGAGAGGGCAACCCCTAGAACCGATATTGGTGTGAGAACCGAGACGAAAAAGGCCAATATTTTTTCGATGAAAATGGTGAAAGCGTACTTGGATAAAGTACGGTTGAACCATTTTCGAAGAAAAAATGCAGGCATTTTTCGTCGAATTCCACATCCAATATCGGTTCTAGGGGTTAAAATTAAATATTTCATAAAAACATAAATGCAAAACTTAACCGGTGTAATGCCCCTGTTCTATATGAACCGAATGAATAATCAATTCCTAAATCCTGATTCATAATTGCAAAAGTAAAACCGGTTCCCATCGTCCATTTAATATCTTCGTTCATAATTCCCTGGTTATTATATTTGTTTTCTAAGGCAAGGCCGTCCACCCCGAGCCGTAAGGAAAGTTTTTTAAACATAACCGCTTCATTGCCCAGAGCCAGCTTATAGGTAAACTCACTGCCTAAGTGAGCATCAAGAGGACGATTTCGGGTTTGGATAAGATCAGCTGCAACAAGCACAGAGAGCCTGTTTTGATTAACTATCTTGCAGGAGGCTCCGCATTTATTTCGGATGCTTCCCTGATCCTGATGTCCGTTTGACCATTTCATCTTTATGCCGCTGTCGATCACCAGGCCAATTGAGAGGCGTGAATCTAATCGGTATAAAACGCCGCCTTCTAATCCATATCCGGCAGCAGATGCATCATTAATATTGCTGAATGTTTGATTAAGATATTTAAGATTAACACCTGCATAAAAATCCCGGTCAATAAATGATTGACCGTATGAGATAATATAGGCATTTTCTGAATCATTAAAACTGCTCTGCTGGATCTGGCCTGATCCGTCAACCGTGGTCCAGGGAATATTGTCCAATGAATTACTGATCCAGCTTACACCAACCGTTCCTAAATTAAGAAGTCCTGCTTTATGCAAAGGCATAACAACTGCTGCATACTGGTAATCAGGGGCAACATCTTCAAGTGACGGATAATCAACAGAACCTAAATTTTGAACCATGGTGCTTACAGCCAACCGGTTTATTGTCCCTAAACCAGCCGGATTCCAATACGCCGCAGACGGATCATCAGCAATAGACGTAAATGCACCGCCCATGCCCAATGCCCGTGCACCCACACCTGCTTTAAGGTATGCCGCTGGATTTGATCCGGCACAAATGGGCAGACTCCCCAAACAGACCGTCAGCAATGTTATTACAAGTTTATTCTTCATCTTGGTATCCCCTTTTTCTTCTTTCACTATTAAGTATAAGGGGGTTGTGTTAAGCATGTATTAAGATTTTGTAAAATAATTGTAAAATCTTGCAAGCAACAAAATAGAAAGATCACTCACCCCCCCCCTCCTGTGTGGTGGTATTACCGTAAGACCCCGCAGCGGAAGGGAGGCTCCGGCGAGCGAAGCTCGACGGAGGGAAACCACGGGAGGGTTCCCTATGAGGTTCGGGGGCATTGGTAATGCCGCCATGCAGGGGGTTTTATAAGGAAGAAAGAGTTTACTGATACCTATTTATCTTGTAGAAATCGTTTTTAACTTGTCCAGGAGCTGCATGGTATAGCGGGAAAGCATCTGTGTTTGAGCGCAGGCATGTGCCTGATCAGCAGCTTTAATCGCTGCAGTAATATCACCTGACTTATACGCAACCAAGGATTGGTAAAAATAGCCAAGAGCATTCTGAGGATTTAGGCTGACTGCCTTATCCAATGCTTGCTTTGCAGTATCCAATGCACCTTTTTTATATGCGGTAACACCAATATGCAGATAAATCTCATCCTGATTAGGATCAAGCTCTTTAGCATGAGAAAAATACGTTAATGCGGAATCATAATCTTTGCGTAAACTATGCAAAAATCCAAGCCGCACATACCGCTCAACCGAAGGAAGAACCTTAATAGCGCTGTTCTGCATATCTATGGCCAGATCAAGCTGGTTTAAACGTTCATATATTTTTGACAAACTGATGAAAACCGCATCATTACCCGGATTAAACTCTAACGAAATCTCATAGTTTTTAATCGCTTTATCGAACAATCCCTGCTTTTGATAAATCATGCCGATACCTTCATAAGCCTCGGCATTTTCTTTATCACGCTCTAAGGCGTATGAATAATGCGCCAGGGATTGATCATACAATTCCACTAATTGATACGTCCGTGCAAGATCAACCTGGCAGATGCTGCTCTTGGGCGTAAGTTCGCAGGTTTTTTCATAAAAAGGAATTGCTTTTTCATATTCTTTTAATTCTTCATATGATCTGCCGATTAAGGGATAGAGCCGCTTTAATAGTTTTTTACCGGGTTTAAGTTCGAGAGCTTGTTCAAACACTTGCGCTGCTTTATCATATAGATTATCGCCCATATACAACTCGCCCAGGCTGAAATATGCGTTACGCAATGAGCGCAGTTTACCGTCTTGTTCAAGATTTATAATCTCAGCTTCCAACCGGGTTATTTTTTCATGCAGCTCATCAAAATTCTGCGCATGCAAAAACCAGGGAGCACCGGTTAAGATACTTATACAAATAATTTTTTTTATCATTTTTCACTGATCTCCAATATCTGCTCAAAAGTGCGGTCCATAATCAACTGCTTTAAATCAGGCATACTCTGCCGCGCGCTTAAAATACCTGCCTCAATAGATTGTTTTGAACGCCACAACTCAATTGCGGACATATCTCCCACCTGCGGAGAAATAACAAAATCAGCATTTTTTAACAAATCTTCAGCCATATGCTGGCCCTGAATATAAATAGACTGGTTTAATATCTGCAGTACATTTGCGGTGCGGTAATCGGTAAAATCAGCCTTGACCGATACTGCAATAATTAAATCCGCCCCCATCATCTGAGCGATATCAGTCGGAATATTGCCGACTAATCCGCCGTCAACCAAAAACCGGTGCCGGTATTCAACGGGCTTAAAAACTCCGGGGATGGTTGAGCTGGCCCTAATTGCTTGAATCACCGGTCCATCCCGGAAAATAATTCTTTCGCCGGTTTGAATATCAGTTGCAATCGATACGAAGGGGATCACGAGGTCTGAGAATTTTTTATCCCCCAAATGCGCGTTAAGATACTCTTCGAGTTTTTCATTGGACAACAAACTTTCGGTAACTAATAGTTTCACCAGGGCAGCGCTTGAGACATTTGTTAATTTATCCCAGCCGATTTCTTCACCCATTCGTCTGATCTCATCAATAGGCAGCCCGCTGCAGTACAACGCACCGATAAGCGCCCCTACGCTCGTTCCCACAATTAAATCAATGGGAATCCCTTCTTCCTCCAAAACTTTAAGCACGCCGATATGCGACAATCCCCGCGCACCGCCGCCGCCTAACACTACTGCAATCTTAGGACGTTTGCCGGCCGGCATGGTAACCACATCGTTCCAGATATATCTGGTTAACAGATCTTTTTCTTGTTCCTGTGCATATAATACCGCGCACAGGTGGAAACATAACGTGAATATTAAAAGTATATGTATATATTTCTTAACCGGCATATTTATTGTCCGTTTAATAATTTACCCATGGATTTTTCGAGGAGTGCAAGTGAGACTAATTCTTCTTTGACTGCTTCTAAATACCGCCCTTCAATCTCAGCGGTTTTTACCAGTGCGTTCAGATATTCATCAGGAGCAACTTTCCCTTTACGGTATATTTTCTGCAATGACGAAAGCAGGCCTTTGCTTATATTATATTCTTTCTGCCGTGGTGCGGTTTGGTTCTTCCAGAATTCATATTTTGAATATGCCTGCCGTACTTCCATATGAACTTCATCGGTAAGCTGAGCCTGTTTATACCTTCCCTGATTACGCTGTGCCCGTTTCTGGCGTACCCGTGCCCAGCCGGCCCAGCCGTCAAATATGGGAAAATTCAAGCTTAACGTTGCATTCCAGTTTTCAGAATCCAACGGAAATTCGTTGCCGTTAAACTCATAACTGGCGCCGAATAAAACCGTCGGGTAGCGTTCAGCCATGGAAAGATTAACTGATAATGCATCAATTTCTTCCTGGAACTGAGTCTGCTTTAATTCAGGCCTAAACTGGTCCGACCAGGACAGACATTTACTTAAACTGATATTATCCATAGATTTTTCACTCAAACTGCCGGTAACTGAGATATATGTTCCCTGTTCAATATTAAGTGTTTTTATAAACTTAAGGCGCGCCTGAACTGATAACTGTTGATATTCAGCAATCCGTGCATTAAGTTCAGCACGCACCGATTGAAGTTTAAGTTCAAACAATGTTTCATTATATTTTTTCTTATCAGTTTCTTTTTCAGATTCAAATTGAGACAGCACCTCTTTAAAAATTCGCTCCAGCTGCTGGTAATACAAGAGCTCGTAAAAACCTTTATTAATTTCAAAAACAATATTATTTTTTATTTCCTGATAATGAGATTTTGCCCGCTCCAACGATGCTTTAGCAAGCCTTAAGGTAGAAAGTTCCCTGCCGCCGGTATAAATCGATTTTTTTAATGACATCCGGGCAGCATAAAAATCATCGCCTTGCTCACCTGTGGGTTTAAGAAGGGTGGATCCTAACTCAGGCGACAATGCATATACATCCTGGGCAGTGAACTGACTTACATTTGCATTAATGCCAAAATGAGGATATAAAATTGCCCGGGCTTCCTTAACCCTGCTCTCATTTAACATGATCTCCTGTTTTGAATAAAGCAGGGTATTGCTGTTATTAATCCCGTCTGTTAAACTGGTCTGAAGATCATACTCCCGTTCAGGTTTGATAAGTTCAGATTGAATACCTGACGAGATACAGAACATAACTGTACCGATCAAAATATATTTGAATAGTTTCATAGATATTTTTTAGACTAATTTTTGAAGCTTCTTTATCTGCAGAGATACCGATCCGGGAGATGTCCCTCCGTAACTTTTTTTAGACTGCACAATGGTTTTAAGATCAAGCAGTTTTAAACTCTCTTCATTAAAATGTTTTGAAAACTTCTTTAAATCAGCCAGCGGCAATGAAGCTAATCTGGTATGCTTCTTAATGCAATAATCAACGATTTTTTTGACGATGCCGTGCGCGGTCCGAAAAGGCAGGCCTTTTTTGCTTAAAAAATCAGCCAGTTCAGTTGCTTCTAAAAACCCGCATTTGACTGCGCCAGCTATCCGGCTGCTGTTAAATGCAAGCGATGCTATTAACCCGCCGGTTAATCCGAGCACTGACCTCAACGTATCAACCGCATCAAAAAGAAGCGGTTTGTCTTCCTGCAGATCCCGGTTATAGGTTAAGGGCAGGCCTTTAAGCAGTGTTAACATCCCCATTAAACTGCCGTAGACTCTTCCTGTTTTACCCCGCACAATCTCGGCAAAATCAGGATTTCTTTTTTGCGGCATAATCGATGAACCGGTGGTAAACGCTTCACCGCAGGAAACAAAACCAAACTCAGAGCTTGACCATACAATAATTTCTTCAGCAAGTCTTGATACATGCATCATCATAATGCTTGCATTAGACAAAAACTCAAGCAAAAAATCCCGGTCGCTGACCGCATCCATTGAGTTTTCGGTTATTGACGCAAAACCAAGCAGTTTTGCCGTATACGCTCTATCAATCGGGAATGAGGTGCCTGCCAGTGCAGCTGAACCCAACGGGCAGACATCAACCCGTTTAAAAAGATCAGCAGCCCGCTCCTTATCCCGCTGGAACATCCAGGCATATGCTAAGAGATGATGACTGCATAAAACCGGCTGGCCGTGCTGAAGATGCGTCATGCCCGGCATAATAAGACTGCTGTATTTCTTAGCTGCAGCTATGAGATTTTTTTGAATACTTACCAGAAATTTTTCAAGCTGAAGCAATGCATCCTTAACATACAATCTTAAATCAAGCGCGATCTGATCATTCCTGCTTCGGGCAGTATGCAGTTTACCGCCCACAGCGCCGATCCGTTTGATTAATTCTTTTTCAACCGCCATATGGACATCATCTTCGTCGGGTAATGCACCGCCTTTTTTAATAGTCTTTAAAATATCCTGCAGACCCTTTATGATTTTTTCGGATTCCGCAGATTCAATAATCCCGCATTTGCCAAGCATTTTCGCATGCGCGATACTTCCCTTAATATCATAGGGCGCCAGCCGTATATCAAATGATAATGATGACATAAACGTATCCGCCTTCATTGTTTCTCCTTAAGCGCTTTGACTTTTAAAGGCAGCCCAAAAAGATTAATAAATCCTTCAGCATCTTTTTGGTTGTATAATGCGTCTTCTTCAAACGTGGCAAGTTCTTCCCAATACAATGAATGAGGAGATTTTCTTCCCAGAATAATCACATTGCCTTTATATAGTTTTAGTTTAACTGACCCGGTTACGTTAACCTGCGTTTTAGCAAAGAAACTATCCAATGCTTCCCGTTCAGGACTGAACCAAAGCCCATTATAAATAAGCTCGCTGTACCTTAGAGAAAGTTTAGTTTTTAAATGCTGGGTATCTTTATCCAGCACTAAGGATTCCAAATCGAGATGCGCTGCATACAGCACCGTGGCAGCCGGGCTTTCATAGACCCCTCGCGATTTCATGCCGACGAGCCTGTTTTCTACCATATCTACCCGCCCGACAGCGTGTTTGCCTGCGACCCGGTTTAAATACGTAATGAGGCTTATCCCGTCAAATGTATTGCCGTTTATTCTTTTAGGAATTCCTTTTTCAAAATAAATCTCTAATTCAACACCCGCGGATGGAGCTTTTTCCGGCGATTGGGTAAGTTCAAACATGTTTTCACTCGGTTTATTCCACGGATCTTCCAAAATCCCGCCTTCATAACTGATATGCCATATATTTGCATCCGATGAATAGGGTTTGTCCTTGGTAACCGGAATCGGTATCCCGTGTTTTTGGGCATAGGCAATCTCATCGGTTCTTGACTGCAGCTCCCATTCTCTCCACGGTGCAATAATTTGAATCTCAGGCATCAATGCTTTAAAGGTAAGTTCAAACCGCACCTGATCATTGCCTTTCCCTGTTGCGCCGTGGCAGACCGCATCTGCTTTTTCTCGAACAGCTACATCAACAATCTTTTTTGCGATCAACGGCCGCGCCAAAGATGTTGCTAAAAGATATCTCCCTTCATATATTGCATGAGCCTGCACTGCTTTCCACAGATAATCTTCAACAAACTCTTTTTTTGCATCGATAATATATGCTTTTTTAGCGCCGCTCGAGATTGCTTTTTTATGCAATGCATTCATGTTATCATTCTGGCCTACATCTACCACCACCGCAATAACATCATACCGGTAGTTTTCAATCAGCCATTTAATGATTACTGAGGTATCAAGTCCGCCCGAATATGCCAAGACAACTTTTTTAATTTTCATATTGATTTTTCCTTATAAATACAAAAAATAACCTTTTCCTATAAAGGGGGTAAATTTAAATATCAACGTATATTATAGACATTCTCAAGCAACCCTGTCAAAAGATTTTTTCAGAGTTTAGAGGATCCAGCAGGTTAATTGATCAAGCCAATCCGGCAGGGAAGCAATGCGAATCCCTTTGATTTCTTTTAATCGGTATATATATTTTTCTTTTTTCAGGTGTTAATTCTTCGAAATATAAAATCTTTGTAAACTTTTATTCCACTTGAATTGTATGTCTTATTATGGTAATATTATACCATAATCATGGTAAATCTGATGCGAGGTAATTATGTTTTTTAACATGCGGTCAAAAATATCTCATAAAATATTGAATTTCTTCTTTTTAAATGAATCGAAAAAGATGTATATTAACGCATTGGCAAAACTTATTGAAGAAGAGCCCAAAAATGTTTATAGAATATTGCTGCGTTTAGAAGAGTCCGGACTTTTACTAAGTGAATTTATTGGAAAAGAAAGATATTTTTCTATTAATAAAAAGAATCCTCTTTATACTGAATATAAGAATATATTTCTTAAAACAATTGGGATTGAGGAAATTCTTAAAAATAAAGTTACTAATATCCACGGGCTCAAAGAAGCATTCATCTTCGGTTCATATGCAAACAAAGGATACGATTCTCACAGCGATATAGATATACTGCTAATCGGAGAACACCGCAGTTTAGAAGCGCAGAAGGTTCTTTATAAAGTTCAAAAAGTAATTGGGCGTGAAATAAATATTATCAACATACGGAGCAATGAGTTTAAAATAAAAAAAAAGAATAATGATCAATTTATTAAAGATGTTTTTAACAAAAAAACGATAAAATTATTATGAAAATTGACAAAAATTACTTTATAAAACAAGGATTTACCAAAGAAGAATTAAACAACCATATTAAATCTATTAAACGAGATCTAACAATAGCTCAGAAAAATAAAGATCCTGAAGTTATTTTTCATTTTACATATATGGCTTTAATAAAGCTGGGGATTTATATCATTGCTAAAAATGGTTATAGAATTAAAAGCCGCCCGGGCCACCATATTATAATAATTGAGACGTTGAGCACATTCCTTCATTCAGAAGACATTGCATCAATAGGAAACAACATGAGAAAGTATAGGAATCTTGATTTCTACAGCTCATCTATTTTCATAACGAGCTCAGAAGTGAAGGAATATTTTGAATTTGTAAGTGATCTCTGCAATAAAGTAATTTGAAAAAAAATTCTTCCACAGCTGACATTTCTCAATAATCACGGCACCAGGTTTATTAAGTTCCATACTTACCTTTTAATTGGCTTCGGCAGCTAAACTTTCATGGCCTGAATTATCATGTTCACCGGCAGATGGCATAGAATCAGCAGTATAGCGCATTTGGTTTTGAGAGAATTGTTCTTCGATTTCTTCCTTAATCATGGCAAGTATTGTATCATATTCCTGTTCGGTTACACTCTTTTTCATTCTTTGTTTTACCTGGTTAAGAACTCCTTTTAAAAATGACCTTTGGGAATCTGGTTCAGGGATAAAATCACTTAAACTCTTAGCAAGCTGACCTATAAGAAAAGCTGTTTCTTTTTTCCGCCGGTCAAACGGGAGTC
>JBDRMW010000082.1:0-2320 GCA_043811735.1 bacterium | reverse complement strand
GTATTTGTTTTTTGGCCCATTGTCAAACTTCCTTTTCTATTAAGCTGTTATTATATAAAATCATACTTTCTAAACCTTAAATTGATACCGGGTTCAATTCCTGTTTAGTGGTTGGGTGTGTAGGTATTTCGTTTTCTTCTTCATCTTCTTCCGAATCGTCTATATTTGAAATTAATTGAATGCGGCCATCTGGAGAACCAAAGGCGTTTTCTATAAAATTCAAAGCATCTTCTTCTGCGTCAAACGATCCTATATTTACCCACGATCCATATATATCTAAATGATTTGGAATATCTACATAATAAGCCATAATTACACCCCCTTGTTTATTATATAATCAGTTATAGTATTATACCCAAAATAAATGAATGCCGCCCATCTCTTGAATTCGATCCATAATTTCAGTAACACGCCGATAATCATCTTTGGTCCCGGTATATTCGGCATGCTCACGGTCCCGAATTAATTCAACCAGTTTTTCATCATAAACCGGCAACATAAAGCCATATTCAAAATTAAATACCCGCTGCCCATCATAGGCAACTATGTACGGCTTGCCTTCATCTTCTGAATATCGGTTAATCTTTCCCAGGTAACAACCACTCCCTGACTCGTTATTATTTAATGCTGCAAATGTCTTGATTTTTTCAATCGTGATATCGTTCATATCTTGATCAAACTCTGACGGCCAACTTCCCATACCGCCCGCCCGCCTAAATATGTCAAGTTCATCCTTAATCAATTGCTGCATGGTCTCTTGATTTGTCATTGCCTATTCTCTCCTCTCTATAATCGGTTATTATTTAATATATGTTTCCGTCCGCCGTAAATTCGTATTCATTTATTTCCAACATTTCATCACTTGCTTCATCGGTATTCATGCTGTCAAAACTGCTTTCAAGCTGCTTATAAATCCACTTTGCAAACCGCCGCAAGGCGTCGGTAATTGCATCATGATCTTCAACCGCTAAAGAATAATCATAACCACCTTGTGGATGAAAAAAATCAGCATCAACATTCATGCAATATTCGTGATAATACATCCCACTGTGTTTTGTGCTGGCTTTTATGCCATAAAAATACCGCCGCTGGATTGCCTGTAAATCGGCAGCTATGCTATGCAACTCAGTATCTACCGGAGCATAATCTTTAACGGCTTTTAAACCGCCCTTTTTATATTCGTAAAGGCCTTCATAGCATGCGCCGTCCCCTTGTGAAGAAAACCCACGAAAATAAATACATGGCTCTTTTATAGTCTTTTCACTGACTAATGGAATATCCCTTGTATTAATTTCCAGTCCGAAAAGTCCGGCAATGGTATTCACATCTTCATAAACATAATCATACCAGGGATAATCAAAACCGCCCTCTCTATACCATGCCCGCGCCGTCTCTTTGGCATCTTCTGACAGTTCGTTAAACTTGTAAATTTCAATTTTTTGTGTTCTCATTTTTCTTTACTCCTCATTTTAAGGTTTTAAATAATAATCGGTTATTATTTCTTTATTGCCTGATATCTCTCTAGGGATCTCTGAAAAGCATGATCCTGAATTGCTGGTACGCCTTCCAATTCTTTCAGCCGGTTTTTACCCCAGTCGTTTATCACCTTATTATTTTCTTGACACTTCATGCTAAAATATTCGTAACGTAATTGACCGGCCCGAATATGTCTACATGCTTCTGGATAATCTCTTTCTAATATCTCAATATCACGTGTTAACATTCTCGGTATCATTTTATGATCTCCTGTTAATCGGTTATTGTATCTTTGATAATTTCAACATGCCTTGTTGCAACATAACCGGTATATGGATCATAGCCGTTATGTTTCGTGGACTTTTCCCAAATAAAAAATGCTGGCATAAGAGAACAACAATAAGTAACAAGATTATCAGTACGCCAAACCTTACGCTTGCCTGTAACCGTTTTTTTAAGAGAATCAATACCTTTAATATAACATTGATATGTTTTTTTCATTTTTTATAAGCTCCTGTTAATCCGTTATGCTATGTTTTCACCAGTACTCTTGACCGTTAAAAAAGATAAATGACCAATCGGCAATGGATATGGATATGTGTCCGGGTTTTCCCGATATGCCATTAATCTAAATCTCCAATGTTTATTGTCAGTAGCAACCATTCGGCAACCATCATGCGCTGCCAAAAAAATATCGCCGTCTAATACTTTATGCTTTTTTTTCATTTTTCAGACTCCTCATAATCGGTTTTTATTTAAACCTCAAATTTAATAGCACGATCCCACTTCATAAGACGCTTTAAAAACTCACGCTCATCACGCCTTATGCTTTTCGATATTGCCC
>JBDRMW010000081.1:0-5559 GCA_043811735.1 bacterium | reverse complement strand
GGGACATCCTCTTGAAGTAAACATATACGCATGAGGATTAATTTTCAATAACTCCCGTGCAGGCAAAGGTATCTTGTCCAAATTAGCCTCAACCGGCCTAGGGGATGTTGTTATTAACCGTCCCTCATGCCAATAGACAATACCTTGTATGCGGTTTTTCGTCGCATGATCAAAATCATTCTTTATAAATGCGTTGATCAGTTCACTGAACGAAGCCTCACCTTCTCCTATACATGCCGCAGCAACATATTCAGGGACTGTGTTTGGCAGAAACGAAACATGAATGCCGCCCAGTATAACGGGAATATTTATATCAGTTAGATACTGCGCATACGATAGAGCAATATGATAATTTTGGGAGACTGAAGTAATGCCGGCTATATGAGGTTTGAATGAGTCAGTTATTTTTTTTATATCGCTGTCAATTATTCTAAACTCAAATTCAACATCTTTAATATTTTTTCGTACCGATGAAACAAGATATGCAAGCCCCAGATTAGGATAGCGTGTTTCAACCTCACTGTCTGTATGTACCGCGTTTATCAATAGTATCCGGTATTTTTCCATAAGATCTTTAAACTTTGCTCGATCTGCTGCCGAACGCATACATAAAAGATATGATATCTGCTATCGGATACGGCCAGATCCTTCTAAATATATCTTTCTCCTCTTTCCTTCTATTTTCAGACATGATATGTGCATTTGTTTCTGATGATGAATGTATCCGGTGGCTGACCACAGGTCTTTTTATATATCTGTATGCACCGTCCATATCAGAAAACCTCAACCAGGCATCCCAATCCAAATTATATGAATAGGCAGAAGAAAAATTAAACTCACCTATCAATTCTTTATTATACATAACCGTCGGACATGAAACCATATTCCCTAAGGAGAGAAGCATTTTTTTTGTAAAGATACTGTTAAATCCGGAGCCAAACATCGATGCCGTATTCAGTAAAATCCTTTTCACAAAAAGTGCAGGGCTTAAGGCTCTAACCATACTATTATCGAGGATTTCTCGGTAATTCGTAAATATAAGAAGCACTTTCTTCTTTGACTCATTCATTGAATTCATGCAAATTTGTGCATATTCAGGCATATATATATCATCTTGATGAGCAAGCGTAACATATTTGGTTGAAGACCGGTTAAAAGCAAAAGACCAATCTTCCGCTATAGAAGCCCTGTGTGGATTTATTTCCATTCGAACATTTAAATTATTGCACATGCTTTCAATATAACTTGAAGGCGTTGATGTAAAAACCATAATACTGCTCTGGTAGGATTGTCTTTGCAGGGATTTTAAACACTCTTCCAGATACGGTGAATCCTTGTATGCCACAACCGCGAATGAATGGTTGCTCATAATTTTTTCAATATTACTTTCTATCAAATATTATTACAGACTCATTGTGAGTAAAAATGTTGCCGGCCCACACAGCATTTAAAGGAAAAAATCTTTGTTTTTTAACCGTGAAGTCTGCATTTGGTTCGGCTGATAATTTTTTGAAAAATTCAGGTCCAATGAAATGCATATGCGAAGGATCATTTTTAAAACCTTTCATTCCTGGCACAATAATTATTATCCTCTTAAATCCTTTTTGTGCGCATCCCTCAAAAACGGACATTATAAATTTGTGGGGATCATCTATATGCTCAAGCACATGGTTTAAAATAAATGTTGAAAACACAGCCTGTTCAAAAGATGAAAACAAATCGTTCGGAGATCCCTTATCCCACAACATTACATTAAAACCCGCTTCTTTGCAGTATCTTACAGCTTCTTCATTAATCTCAAACCCAAGCGAACCCTCTCCTAAAAGCTCTAGAAGTTCACCTGCCCCGCATCCGAAATCAACCGCCCGGCCCAGTACATTATTAAGAATATTCTTTAAATAAAACCCCCTGACCCATTTTCTTAAAGGGCTTCTATTGAGCTGATAACGCAAATAAGAAAGATTATAAATATTTTTCTTTTCGTTCATGTTTCAGTTAAAAGTATACCTAATAAATTTACCCATGTCGTTTATTAAACATGAAGGTTCCAACAGATAGATACGAAATTTAGAAATAACCGCTTTTATCAGTTTACCGGGCTTAAGGTTATGCTTTTTAAACGCCCGTTTCAATTGTGTATTAAGCAATTTAAATTCATCAGGAGATATAAGATTCGTCTGAGTATTCGGGTATGCCTTGTAATAGTCGTTCGGATTTGTTTGGTAAAAATCATCCAGAGTCATATCATTTTTTATCATTCCTTTTTTTATAGCATCATAAAAAAGAGGCGTCCCCGGAAATGGTTCATACACACCCAAGAGAGCCATATCAGGATTAAGCATGCGCATAAAATCCAATGTTTTAATGACATCCTCCTTCGTCTCATCAGGAAGACCAATAAGAAAATAACCAGCCCAGTATATACCAGCCTCTTTAAGCATACGAGCTGCATTCATGCACTGTTCGGCAGTTATGTTCTTATGTATTGTTTTCATGACTTCTTCGGAACCGGTTTCTATCCCAAGCTTTATAATATTACAGCCTGCTTTTTTCATCAATTTTAAAAGGTTTAGATCAACAAGATTGACTCTGGTATTACATTCCCATTTTATTTTTATGTTACTTCTCAAAAGAGCTTCACAAAATTCCACGACTCTTTTTCTATCAATCGTGAATGAATCATCTTTAAACGTGAACTGCCGCGTACCGTATCCAGCTCTTACCGCTTTTATTTCTTCCAATACATTTGGGATAGACCGGTAACTCACCTTTCTGCCGGAAATGCAGTACGAACACGTATATGGACACCCTCTTGAGGTCATAATCATCCCCATATCCTCCGGGGAATACTTGCTTCTATTTAAGAGAATTTCTCTGTCAGGAAAAGAAAATCCGTCCAGATCATCTACCGGAGGGGTTTCAGGATTATGATGAATCTTACCGTCAATCCTATACGAAAGCCCTTTTATGCCGGAAAAATCCTCATTTCCGGTTTTGATATTCTCCACCAATTCAACCAGCGGAATTTCAGCTTCGCCTCGTATAACAAAATCAGTATCCGGTGAGATTTTGAGTATCTCCTCATATTTTACGGCGGCATGAGGTCCACCCGCTACAACCCGACATCCGGGATTTATTTTTTTTGATATGGCCGCTGTTTTAAATGCACTTGCAGTAAATGTTGTAAAGAACGAGATCCCTAAAAGATCAGGTTTAAATTCAGAGATAATATCGCGAACTTCCTTGAATACAGAATTATTTGGGTCATTAAGAGCATGCGTATATTCACCATACTTTTCCGGTAAAAGCGTATAATCAATATACAAAGGATCATTTGAGATGTCAGAATCATACACTTTTACATTATAACCTTTATCCCGTAATATAGTACCAAGCAGTGTTATACCAAAAGGAAAATATCTGTTATAAAACCCCATTAACCTGTAAAAAGGCGGGCTGATAAGCAAGATTCTCATTAAAACCCTCTTTGCTGAATTCCAATTCCGGCCTTCATTTCATATAGTTCGACACCGTTAACTTCATGTATACGTTTAGTATATATCCTTAAAAAGTCCTCCAGGAGCCTGAACACATGGGATGAATACATGTAACTTACATTCTTAAAATTATTGGTATTCACCAGAATATGTGTAATACCATACTTGTCAATTTCATTATAAAGCATCTCAGGACTCTTAATATCTTCATAAATAATATTATTTCTAAACGGATCTCCCTGGACATACTCTCTCTCAAGATAATACCCAAGCACCTCTCGAAAAAGAAGTATTTTAACTTGTGGTGAAAGCTTTGTATTAATATATTCATACATAAAAAATTGCGTTAATGACCGCTCAAGGAATCTTGTCCGTGACGACCGGCCCGGATTCATCTTTGACGGCATGGCAAAAACTGCAAATAAATTATTGTTAACCTCAGATTTAAAAAGTGGGATTACGTTAACCGCAAGAATAACACCAAGCACAATCTTCAGCAAGTTTGATCCCATCCGCTCCCAATAGCTGATAACCAGCATACAGACAAAAGGGAAAATATGAAACAAGTACCTCCAGGTATGATGCCCCAAAAGAAACCATACCACAGCAAAATATAGGATATAGGACAGGATAAATTTATTTTGCATACTTTCTTTTCTAAAGTTAAAAAGACCTGTCATCATAAATAATAAAAATGAAAACACAATATACCTGGAAGATATTTCAAAACGTTCAGGGGTTATGAGAAAATGATACGGAAGCAATATAAAATTTTTAAAATTGACTTCCACGCCTATAACAGCCGTGTGCCATACCGCCCAGGCGTTCAGAAGTGAATCTGCTATATGCTGACCCCCAAAAAATGCCGGAAACATCGGGAAAACAGGATTACCTGACAGATAGAAATTCCTTCCATACAGCTGCAAAGTAAAAATTATGAAAATAATGCAAGGAAATATCAGAGACCGCAAATTTACTTTTTCTTTGTATGACAAGCACCGCAATTACTAAGCCGATCCAGCTTGAAGCTATAATGCCTGTTATCTTTGCTCCGGATGAAAGACCGCAAAAAGCCCCGACAAGCATAAGATATTTTGGTTGTCTGCCTTTCATAAACTCAAGAAAAAATACGACAGCAAGAAATGAGGAACATACGCTGTACATATCGTTATTGACAATGCCGCTTAGATAAAGCGTCGTTGGCATAACAGACAAAAAAGCTGCCGATGCCCACGCAACTAATATGGAATATCTTTTTCGTGCGAAAATAAAAACAGCGAGTAAAAGAATTCCTTCTGAGGCCAGCGGCAGCAGCTGAGCCAGAAGATCATTTTTTAGCATCAATGCCGAGGCGGTCAACATCTCCATTCCTACCAAGCAGCTCATAAGATTAATTGTCGGATCAGGCACAATCCCTTTAGAAACCGCATATTTGTATGCAACACTTAGATGACAATACAGTGCATCTCTAGATATGGGGGGTGATAAAGCTTCCATAATCCCGAATGTCAATGCAGCCGCAATTATCGTAAAGAATATTCTTTTATACAACGCATCAGGAAGTCGAAATTGTTTAAAAGAGAAAGATTTTTTTATACAAATGATCTCGTGTAAAAAAAATCCGATTCCAGTTAATAAAACAGCTAAAAGAACTGGCAGCATTAATGCCTTTAAAAATCCAAAAATAAGCATTATTAAATTAAATATTCCCATACCCAGAGCGATTGAAATAACATGCTCGTATTCGGTTAGTAATGCATCTTTACAAAAAACGTTTACAATCTTTCTTCCATAACCCCAGAAACTGAGCAAAAAAAGCAGCAATAATACCGGGGTATACAGCACATTAAATACGAGCTCGCCAAAATTGATCCCAGCTAATACATGCAGATTAACCGCATATCGTAAAAATAAGTAATGGTTTTTTATCAAGACAACTGCCAGGAATATATAAAAAATGCATTCAAGATATTTGCTGTATTTTATTCTCGCCAACATATACCGTTCCTTAAGATCCCTGAATAATGCAAAATGCCCATTTCGCATTATTATGCAGGGTTTA
>JBDRMW010000080.1:0-6584 GCA_043811735.1 bacterium | reverse complement strand
ATAAAAAACAGGCATATAGCATCTGGCAGAAAGCATCTGATTTGGATCCTTATGATACGGAGCTCAAAGAATTTTTAAAAGGCAGATAAAAAAAGCATGAAAGATAAAAAACTTAAAATTATCGGTATTTTAATAGGTATCGCAGTCAGCGGTATTATGCTGGTTACGTTCATGCTGGGTATGTGGACTAATCTGGAGAATAAAGCCCTTGATTTACGATTTCTCTGGCGTGGAAAAATACCGACGTTTGAAACAACAGAAGATGGCGAAGAAAAAGAGCGCGTTGTGGTTGTAGGAATTGATGAAGCATCTATTGAACAGTACGGCCGGTTCCCCTGGCCGAGGGATTATCATGCCCGGCTGGTTGATGTATTAACCCAGGCAGGCGCAAAAGCAATTGTTTTTGATATTATTTTATCTGAACCTGATAATGTGAATCCTGCAGGGGATTGGAAACTCGCCATGGCAACATCTGCTTCCAAGCGGGTGATTCACTGCAGTTTTTTTGAGCCAAGAAAGGTTGCGATTGCGGGAAAAGGCCTGGAGACGCTGGTGCTTTACCATGAACCGATTGAACAGCTTAAAGACTCTTCCTGGAAAACCGGTTTTACCAATGCATACCCGGATTCTGACGGAGTATTACGCCATTGTTCTTTAGAGATTAGATACAATGATACCACATATTATCCGATTAATCTCCTGGCCGCATCTCTTTATACGGGAAAAAAACCCGAAGATATTTTAAGCAGCATTCCTGAGATGGCTACCTACAAAGCGATTGATCTGGATGCGGGAATGTATCGTAAAATGCTGATGGTTAATTTTTACGGACCCGAAGATTCGTTCCCGTCATATTCATACCATCAATTATTAAACGAAGCGATTCCCTTAAGTTTTAAAAAAAACTGGGTGGAAGGAAAAGTCGTGCTTATCGGGTCAAAGATTGTTGGTGCGTTTGATCATTACCCGGTTCCGTTCGCCAAAATGTATCCGGGAGTGGAATTCCATGCAACCATCATTAATAATCTTATCGAAGGAAATTTCATAACGCGTATTCCGCCGATTTTTGTGTTGATCCTTATTGTGCTGGGGGGTGTATTCTGCGGAGTTATTATTCCGCGGTTTTCTCCGCTGGTAGGAACCACGGTAATGGTAAGCATTGTGTTGGCTTATGTGTTCGGTACCCAATGGCTTTTTCAGCATAAATTAATCTATATGCAGCTTGTCCCGCCGCTCATGACATTGGTTATTAGTTATGTGTCAATCTTGTTCTATCGGTTTTTTGATGAAGAAAAAGAAAAAAGAAGGATAAAACGCTCATTCGGCCAGTATGTAAGCAAGACCGTCTTAGATGAGATTTTGTCAAATCCAAATCTTGCCAAATTAGGCGGAGAACGCCGGAATTTAACCATACTTTTTTCTGATATAAGAGGATTTACTGCGCTTTCTGAAGGTATGACTCCTGAACAAGTCGTTGAAATATTAAACGAATATCTAACCAAAATGACAGAAATGGTATATAAACATGGCGGTACGCTGGATAAATTTATCGGTGATGCGGTTATGGCTTTTTGGGGAGCACCGACCATGCGGGAGGGGCATGAGGAACGAGCGGTTCTTTGTGCGATTGATATGATGGACGCATTACTCAAGTTAAAAGAAAAATGGCAGGCAGAAGGAAAATTAGCGATAGACATCGGAATCGGGATCAATACAGGTGAAGCCGTGGTGGGAAACATGGGATCACAGGAACGAATGGATTATACGGTCATCGGGGACAATGTAAATTTAGCATCGCGATTGGAAGGAATAAATAAAGCATATCAGAGCCATATTATTATTTCAGAATCAACCAAACAAGGGATCACCAACGGAGTGGATACGTTTTCCTTGGGCGGGGTAAAAGTTCCAGGTAAAGCAAAAGCGATTAAAATATTTCAGGTGCTCGGGCGAAGCAATGCTGAGGCGGCGACGTGGCGGGACAAGGAAAGTTCCCTTGCATATAATGAAGGTACGAGAGAGTTTAAGAATAAATAGATAAAAGGATATAGAAATGGAAATCTTCTGGGGTTTAATTTTTTCTCATTTTTTGGCTGATTTTACGTTTCAGACCAATTATATCGCCAAATGGAGAGCAGAAAATATCCGGGGCAGGTGGGTTCATGTTTTTATATTTCTTATAATAACCATTATTATTACTTTTCCTTCATTGGGCAAGACCTGGTTTAGGTTTGGTTCCGTATCGTGTGCAGGCTGGCTGTGTGTTATATCTGCCACGCTGCTGCATTTAGCTGAAGATCAATTCCGCGCCTGGTGCGTAAAGACGCAAAAACTTCCTGATAATATATTTTTCCTTCTCTGGGATCAATTTATTCATATTATGGTAATTTTCTTTTTAGCTCCACGTATTTCACTTCCCTATTATATTAGTGCTGAATGGCTTAAAATCGGGACGTTGTTTGTTATAGTTACCCATTGCGCAACGATCTTGATTTATTATTTTGAGAAAGATATTTTCGGTGATGCAGTGACGTTAGTTAAAGGGAAATATTTTGCAATCTCAGAAAGAATTATGCTTTTCTTGTGTTTCTTCCTGCAGGGATGGGAATGGGGTATCGGTGTTGGTGCTTGGACAGCGTACTTTCTGTACAGAAAATTAAGGAATATGAATGACCGCACCTGGATTGATGTATGTGTTAGTTATATAATTGCGATACTCGCTGGATTTATTGCCAGGCTTCTTGTCTTTTAAAACCCCAAAAAAAACCGCGGCGCCTCGTTTATTTATATCTGAAATGTCTGCTGTTAATATTTTTGGCGGCATGGCAGGCAAATCTTATATAAAATAAAAAACTGCCTGCATAATTAGATAATCTTCTCTGTACATAAAAAAAATTAAGATTAGAGATAAACTTAAAACCCGGATTATCCGGTATATACGTAATCAATCGGAATATAGGTTTTAAGAGGGAGTATAACTTCCAGGGTAATCGCGATATCCATCCTGATATGCGTTGAAGGATAACTATTCTTTTTGTTTCTTTTCCGTATAAAGGTGTTGAACCGGTAAGATGATTGCCTGCCGTATTGCTGATGGTTTCTGCGTTGTAATATTTCATTATTTCGGTGTGTAGGTACGGATGCAGAATGGTGGGAGTCATCCGCGCACGGATTTTTACATTGAGGTCGACCGTCATAAAGGCTTCATCGAGTGTCTCGGTTGGGATGGCGAACATTTCCTGCGAGGTTATTTTAATGCCATGCTCTCTAATTATGCGGGATAACTCCACTATCCGGGCATTGGATATGTGCGGCCGGTGCAATATATCTTCTCTGATCCGTTCGCTTCCGCTTTCGATGGCAAAGATGATATTGGTCATGCCTGCGTGAGCCAGATGTTGTATCAATTCCTCGGAAAGTTCCCGGGCAACAATTTGGGCATAAAAGGGCATATTTATATTTTTTTTATACTCATTAAGCAGATTAATACACCAGGTTTTATCTGCGGTAAACGTGTCGGACCTGAACATTACGTATTCAAGCGGGAAATTATTTCTAATCTTGATGATCTCATGTATAACCTGGTCAACCGGCCTGAATCTTAAGTGTTTGCCTTTTAATAATGCCCGGAGATAACTATTACAGCAATAGCTGCACCGGTAGGGACATCCGCGGCTCACCGTAAAGACTTTGAACGGCGCATTTTTTAAAAGCGGATACCTGTTATAATAAAGCTCTTTATCATCAAGCGGCAATTTTCCGAGGTCTTCGATAAGCTTTCGGGGAGGATTTTTTATTATGGCGCCATTTTGTTTAGTCCAGAGTCCCTCAATTTCGTGGAATGATTTTCCTGAATCAATCGTATTGCTGAGTTCGGTTAATACCTGTTCTCCTTCACAAATGCAGACCGAATCTGCGCAGGGATGCTGTATAAGTTCATCAGGCGAGATAATCGCGTGGGGACCGCCGAACACACAATGGATATCCTGCGGGATATTTTTTTTATTTCATCGGCAAAGGCAAGCATGCTCTGGTAGTCAAAAGAAGTTATGGTAAAAGCCAGCATGTGCGGTTTCCAGGAAGAAATAATATTCTGTAAGTTTGCACGGGTATCCAGTGCAATGCTGAAAACATTAGTTTCATGCCCGTGGTTTTTAAGAACCGCTGATAAGATCTGAAAACTGTTTAATTCATAAAATGAGGATTGAATGAATAGTACTCTAGCCATGGCTCTTATACTCTAAAAATTATTTCAAAACATTGCAATAGCATACTTTATTTTATTGCTTTTATTTCAATTGACTCTGACTGTATTTTTATTTAAAATTCTATTTATATGAAACATAAATTTCTTGACACAATTCCCAAAGGAAGATTGTCTTTCAAATGGTGTATTCTGGTCTATATCTGCCTGACCGGAATCAATCTGGTGGTTCATAACCGCATGATTGATTCTCAAAAAACCTATATAGATGCTCGTCAGGAACTTCATGCTGACGTGCTGGAAAATAAAGCTTCAGCAAATATTCAATTCCGTATTATGATACATTATGCGGCCGAGGGTTTGCAGCGCATGGGAGTTAGTTTCAACGCGTCTTATCTCATCTTAAGAGGAATCACCACATTCCTTGCGGCATTTATTTTTCATAAATTTCTTGCCTGCTACTTTCCCATAGGATATTGTTTCATGGGAGTATTGCTTCTTTTCGGAGGTCTGCCGGTTACCTATATAAATTATTTTATGCAGGAAACAGATGCCTTAAATCTTTTTTTCTATATTTGGGCATTTCTAATGATACGATCAAGAAAAGATGCATATTTATTTCCCATTTTGTTTATTTCGGTGTTTAACCGCGAGACCACGGTGCTGATTCCGCTGTTATGGCTTTTTTATCGGTGGGATGAGCTGCCGATACTGCAGTTAGTCTCCCGTTTCTTCGGATTTTTAGCAGCAATATTTATTCCGTATGTTGGATTACGGTTAATGTTTAACTCTAATGAAGCAACCGGAGAATCTTTTCAACTGATGTTTAACCTAAATCAAATTAATTCATATCTGTATTTTATGCTGCTTTTCGGTCCTTTTCTTATTTTGTCGGTAAAAGGCTGGTCAGATAAACCTAAATTTATCCGAAGATCAATGTTATTTGCACCTTTTTTTATACTGTTTCATTTTTGTTTGACGATTTTTCAGGAATCACGGCTTGTTTTGCCGCTTTTCCCGATACTAATTCCTGCCGGATTTTGTTATTTGTTCGGCACGCAGCAGCAAGATGAATACCAGAACGGAGCAGCCGCCGGACGGCTTGCAAAATACAGTAAACTGTTGTATGGATTATGTTTCCTTATTTTCATCGGGCAAATATGGGTTTTTAATTTATATGTTGATAAATTTCATACTAACAGCTGGAAACAAACAAGTAAAACTCAGCAGTATATGAAACTGGGGAATGAATATTATATGAAGCAGAATTTTGCGTCAGCGTTGGAATCATTTACCTTAGGGCTTAAATCTTCACCTGAAGATTTTAATCTTCATTTTAATATTGCGCAGATTTACACCTACCATATCAAAGAACATAACAAAGCCTATTACCACTGGTCAAAATGCCTCAAGCTTGATCCTGATAATCCACGGATTGAGGATGTGCTCCGCAGTATAGAACTCGTCAAATAAGTTTGGCCTACGCTTTACTATGGCGTAACTTTTCTAATTCTTTTTTCAACGGATTCCAATAGGTAGTATCTTTGATGCGTTCTTTGTTTTCCTCTTTGGTAAGTAATAATTGAAATCTATGTATATTCTTATTGAAAACATATTGAAGAAGAGGCCTTGTTTGAATACATTGTTTCCCTATCGTTGGATATTTTTTAGCAAGTTTTATTAAAATATCAACATCCCTGCATTCTAAAAACCACCATTTTATCTGATCTTCTTTTGCAGTAAAATCATTATAAATAATATCATTATCAACAAGCCTTTTAAGCATGAGCCAATCTTTGTCCCGTTGAGTTTTTTTACTTTGAACGAGATCTTTAAGGGAATTATATTGATCTTGATCTTATTTTTTAGACGAATTATTTTTCTTCTTTGCCAAAGTTCTCTAAATGAATCACAGCCTCTTAATTGAGCAAGTATATCAATGCGGAGCCCTTGAAGAGATTTTAAATGACATCGGTAATGGCATGCGTGGCCACGGTTAAGATAATGCAGCGTAAATTCTGGAACATAAATACGTTTAGCTTGTAAACTGCATAAAGCTTTTTTTAATAGAAAAAGATTATTCTGCGTGGCTAAAATTACCACATCTGAATCTCTGCTGAATTCCGCAGCACCGTATAATATGCACGCTTGTCCGCCGATTAATAAATACGAGACTTTATATTTATTTAAAATAGAAAGGACTTTGAGGATTGGGTTCTGGTTCAAGGGAACCTCCGAGGGAAAGATATAGTTTCCATAGCTTAGTTGTTTCAAGAATGCGTTGTGCAGGAGTGAGATAAAGCCATTCTAATTCTTCGCTTGCGAATATGGTTTTCTTATACCGTTTCTTTTTCATTATTTAAATTATAGCTTTCTTTGT
>JBDRMW010000079.1:0-8858 GCA_043811735.1 bacterium | reverse complement strand
CTCGTGCTCCATCTACAACCCGTAAACTGATTGCATTAGCAGCTTTGGTAACTAATATATTTCCTGTCCATTGACCTAGGACAAAAGGAATAATATTATTTGGAGCATTAAGGTAAGGAAAAGCTCCCGAATAATCCGGTGGATTTATATGTATGGCATTCGTTTGAACAGCGCCTCCCAATATACTCAAGACCGCTGTTTGGCCATTATAATCTGTATCAACATTACCCCATGCATCAATAGCCTCAATACTTAGTTGAGTTATTAATGGATCTAATGGATCTAAAACTTCAACCGCTGATTGCACAGCTTCAAGTTCAGTGATTCTAAACTGCGATGCTGCCCCATGGATAACCGGAACAATACTATGGTTTTCTGTCTCCCCCACACTTTCACCCAGATGATCCATTGCCATAATATCATGACTTATGCTTTCTTTAGTAAAAATAAAAGGATCGTTATTAATATGGGAATAGTTAAGATGATCAAACTCTATATCTGCAGGAGTTCGATCACCAACCTGCCACTCATTATCGTCAAAATGTACCGTAACTGGCCCAGGAATAAAAACATCATCACCGTTTAGAATAGGATTATTCCATGTATCAACGAGATATACATCAACAGCCATGGCTTCATCGCCGCCAACTTCCTGGCCGGCATATACTTCCATTGGAGTGCCATTTTTTCCTATGCCGGTACCCGGAATATGAGTTTCACCCGGAAATAACAGAAGAACATGACTAAAGACATTGGGTAAAATAGAAAATTGAAGATCAGCCTCACCAAAATCAGAGATTCCATTTTGATCAATAAATGTATCTTCTGTCTTAAAGTTAATCGTATTCTCTGCTCCATCGGTACCATAGACTTTAAGTGAAATGGTTGCTATACCATCAACAAACGTTGTGCCGAATATTTTTTGAAAATTATTCCCCCCGGCAGTTACATTAAGATCACCGATTAATGGATCGAGATTAACATTAGCATTAAAGAGACTCCCATTAAATCCAGAGACAACACCGCCCTGAGCATCCTGCGCAGTAACTTCTATGACGAACTCAGTGCCTGCTTCCTGAACACCGCCTCCTTGTATATTAAAACCAAAACCACGTATAACATAATCTACAAAAACATATTCGATTATAAAGTTACTATCATCATCGAAATTCTCAACTTTAAAAGGTTTGGGCTGATTGTTAGGAACCGCATCTTCAGAAACATACAGGTGAAACTCTTGATCGCCATCAAAGATAACATGAGTACCTTCTAAGATTTCAATTCCAGTAGGCGGGATAATGTCAATATAATGGGCTTCTTCAAATATGAACCCGTCATCACCAATTGCTCTAACGGTAAACGTGTATTCTCCTCCCTGCATAAGATGCTGTGATGGAATGATTAACTCATAATGATCAAATAAATTTGCAGATGCAACAGCCTGCAGAGCAGCCACAGTACAGGCTGCGAGTAAGCTTTTTATTATTAATTTGTGCAATCTATCAATCATCTTCATAGTTTTATCCCTTTATTGTTCAATCTCTGCTTCTTCCCAATTCCCTTCATCCGAGAAGATCTTGTCGCCATTAATTTTAATGTCAACGTTGTTTTTTATGCCTTCACTAAAATCAAGCTTAAAACTCCCCTTTGATACCCAGGTTTTATCATCTGCATATTGAACACTGAACTGATATATATAGGTGTTTCTTTTTACCGGCTGGTTCACGTTATCCTTTAAATCCCATAAGATCTTATCAGGCGGCCGGGTATCTCCTTGTAATTCTCTAACCGCATTTTTCTGTTTATCCCAAATAGTGAGTGACCAGTGACTCACTTTAAAATGAGGAACTGATGTAACAAACTGGATCTCATTATACAGCCCTTGAATGAATATTGATTCAGTCGTAGTATTTTTACCTAATGGAACAGCTGTTGCTTCATAAATATTGCCCCATCTAAGCGTTACTGAAATCTTGTTAAAATCACCCAGCTCTTCATGATTTGAAAATGCATAATCAAATTTAAACGGCCAGAAATTTATCCCGAGTCCCGCAGTTACTGCATTCTGCTGGTTATATCCCGCCCTTAAGCTTAACAATGAAATCGGATTAACTTCAATTCCGGCCGTATAAAACGCTTTTTGTTCTTCCAGTTTATTACCATCGATTGTTACGATAAATAAATCTTTTTTCCCATGATAAGCAACACCAAACCGGGTATTTCTTCCATACACATCAGGCTCTTCAATTAAGGTGATCTTCGGCCGATTGATATTATTAAGCGTTAATCCGCAGCTTAATCCATAAAATGGCCTGCTGTACAAAGATAGATCTAATCCGAATGCATCGCCGGAAGTTGAAAAAACGCGTTCCTGTAAAAATTTAATGCGCATAGCTGCTGATATAAGGTTGTAAAATTTATATGCATATGAAGCATAAGCCGTGTTTTTCATAATCGATTTATTCTCTCCGGTTACCTGATTTAAATCATTACGCTCCTGAAAATTATTAAATAAGAGGTTTACGTCCGATACCGCAACCGCGCCGTAGGGACCAAAAGGAATGGCAACGGATGCAAAACTGTAATGCATATCCATTCGATAGGGAGCATACATGGTAAGCAATTGATACTCATCTATAAAAGCAAGCCCTGCCGGATTCCAATATCCCGCTGATGCATCATCGGAAAGCCCGGTGAATGCACTTCCCATCGCCAGTGCCCGTGCACCGGCACCGTACTGGAGATAATCATTCGGTAACCCGAATGTTTTCTCTGCACGAACCAGAACCGGCAGTGCGGTTAAGATAATTAGTATTAATAATATGCTCTGCAGTTTCTTCATAAAATTTATTTCCTGACTGCTATTTTTCTTTTTAAAACCCGGCCCGCATCTTTTAATTCAAGTATTGCTATATATCCGCCGTTAGCGATAACCGTACCGTCATTGTTTCTGCCATCCCATAAAATTTTATTAATGCCGTTATTGTCCCGCTGGATCTCACTGGCAGTAAAATTCCGTTCATATACTTTCTGGCCGAATGGATCATAGACTGACAGGGTTACATTTGAATCCTGCAGATTATGAAATTCAAAAGAGGTCGGTTCTTTGCCAGCACGAAAAGGATTTGGATAATTAATAAGTCCATCACCAGAGGTGATTGCCTGAGTAATAAATATCTTAAGGCTTTTCTTGGTCTCTTCCAAATGCTCCAGCTCCCCAACAGTTACCCCATAATACTCAATTTCATGAATACCAACTTCAGCAATGGTGAATGGCCCTTGATATACCTGCCATTCCCCGCCATCTATACAATACATGATACGGTCTAATACCAGTTCTGAATCATATGCTGCTGATAAGATAATCGGATCATTCTGTTTTACGCTGTACCCTTTAAATGTCTGGTGTGATAATCCTTCGATGCTTAAATTTGTTTCAGGCGGACCCAATAATTTTATTGTTTTATTAATGACGAGTGAACCGGCAGTAATATTAAAAAAGAGCATGCCGTTATATCCGCCTTTGGTAGTCAATTGCACTATGGAAGAACCGGCTTGATTGGTCTGCATACTGGTACTGCTTAGTCCCGCAAGCTGTACATTAAAACGGTCATCTTCCAATGAAAGCACGGTCTGCATCCCTATAATAGGATTGTCATACCGGTCAAATAAAGAAAGAATAATATCTCTGGTCACTCCGGCCTCAATTGAATCCGGAATATTGTCTTCATAGCGGTATAAGGGACCTGCAACTAGTCTCTCGATTGTATCACGGGCGATATAAGGGTCGTCAGTTCTTGTACTATCATTAACATCTCTTAATCGAAAGGTGACAATACCTGCGCGGGTAAACGCTTGTGCAAATGACACTGCTCCATTAGTAATTTCTTTATGTGTCACCCATAAGGTGCCATCATTTGAAACATCATCAACTAATATATCTACTCCTGAAATAAAATTAATTGGAATCGTATGGGTAACAATATCCCGTGGTGTTATGGTCATGATAAATGTATCCGGAGGACCAACAACAGCATTGTCAGGGACTGATAATTCATAATACACATTCTGTGGTTCAAATGGAATGATTTCATCACCGGTTAGAAAATTTTCACTATAGCCGGCCCATCCATTATCATCGTATGCTTTAAAGATTACATTTTCTGCTATTCTGTATTTGACATTATTAATAACTGTTTTTCCATCACTCTCATCTTCCCCGGTTGCCGGGTCATCTTGATTACTTGGATTCGTAGTAAATAAATTTGGGTTAGGTGGATATATGGGGCTTAAATTCTGCAGGCGTGTGGGCTCTAACGGATCAAGACCTGGATTTAACGGAATAAGATAAAAAGCCTGCGGGGTCATGATAACGGTGCCATTCCCTTGTGGATCATAAATTTTATGATATGCAATAATGGTAAAATCTCTCCCGGTAACAAATCTATTGGCATTTGGATCATTTTCTGGATCATTCGGCTTAACAATAATTTCCCATTTTTTACCTGTTACATTAATATCTACAGAATCAGACAATATCACATTGTCCCCTCGGGTATCATGTGCTGTTATGGTAACGATTGGAGGCACATTAACCGTCACGCCAATGAATTCAACCTGGCCTTGTGAAAAAGCTTTTGTGGGCTGATTGTTTAAGGATCCGTCACTTGCCGTAAGTCGTGCCAGTATACCATCACTTACATTAATACTGGTAACAATATTCCAATTGTGATCAACCGCATAGACAAATACGCTATCTTCAAACGGCACTTGTGCTGCCTGTGGTTTTTTCAAGGTATCATCCTTCCCGTCAGGAAATAATGAAGGTTGTCCGGGACGATGAACCTCTCCGGGTGCTAAGATCTGTACTTTAATATATTCCCCAGGATAGATAGCCATATTATCTGCTCCGGTTATATTGTACACCGCCCATCCTGCTATATCATATACACCAGTTGCGCAAAAACTGATATCAGCCTCACTCATTTTATACTTTTGATTAAAATACGTCATGCCATTGTTCATATTAACGCTATGAGTATCATAATCACCCCCATCATCATTTTCAACAGTGATTGCTATGGCGAAATGATCAAACATGGGGTCAGTAATTATATGTGTTGTATACGTAATATCATGCAGAGCAATACTCATGGGGAAGAGATCATCAGTTGTGGCAGAGTCAGGGCAATCAACCACATAATATAAGCCTGTGGGCATAACTTTAATTGGAAGAGAATATTCTTCTCTGCTGTAATTATCAGTAGCTTTTATCTGTATTCGCTCAACATGTTCATACGATAAACCATCAAAGATTCTTGTTCCATGGTTAAGACTTCGTTGCGTTACACCGCTTAACAAAACCGTTGCCGGTGTTTGATTAGAAGCTTTAACTGCCTCAAGTGTAACCGTATAATCAACATCAACCACATTGTCCATATCATCAACCACATCAACCTGTATTGAAAATGTATCGCCGGCAGTAATTTGATCGGGTCCCAGAAGTGTTATAACAAAATTCGGCCCCGGGAAAACCTGTAATTCTGAGGTTGATGACCTTGCAGTATCATTATCCAACGCCGTAACCGTAGTTAACCCTACATCTCTTAAGGCAACATCAGAGATTTCCAGTATCCCATTAGCAAACAGATTATTAAGACTATTAATTGCTCCATCAGATGAACCAAGGTTTATTGAGTTACTGAGCTCTCCAACGGGAGGGTACTGGTAATCCCGGTTATAATATTGATCACAAGCCAGCACCGTAAACGTCATGGGAGTATGCGCAAAAACATCGGTTGGATTGCCGGATTTTCCTTGTGCTGATCCGGGCAGATGTGTTTCACCATCAGCCAATAAAAGAATTTTTCCAAAATCATCCGTATAATTTCGGTGATTAATGGTAATATCGGATGAATCATTTTTATCTGCCTGATTTACCACTTCAGCATTAACCGTTTGTAATCCAGCCGTATTAATGCTGATAAAATGTGTTTGTTTTCCGGTTATAAGCGCGAAATCTCCGCTAAGATTTGCAACTGCATTATTATTTACAGAAAGATGAATGTTTACATTTCTATTAATTCGATTGCCGAAATTGTCTACCGCATACACAACAGTTCCAAATGAAAAGCCGGCATTCATAGGTAATGCAGTCGGTGGAGATTTCCATACATCACCACCAGGCTGATAATCCTGCCCGGGCAGTATGAGGACTATATCTTGAAAAATATCATTGTTTTCAATAATATCAAATATATCGCTAAAACCAACTCTTTCCATTCCAACAATTGCTGATACTCTGATTTGAAGCCCATCATCGCCATTACCCATAGACCTGCCTGCATATCGCACTTCTACGATTTGCGTTGTTACACCGCCGGTTCCCGGGCCATTATCTGCAAATACTGCTTGTATGGGTTGAATAACTCCGCTATAACTTACCCAGTCAAGCTCATCATCAGGATCATCTCCATCCGGTTCATATAATCTTAAATCAACCGTGCCAAAATAATCATCAACCACACTGTTATTCATGTCATACGCAATAATGGTAATCTCAAATGTTTCCCCTGCATATGCATTTTCAGGCACCCCGAGAATTTCAAAATGATCGACTGTCCCTGGATTAACTTGTATGGTTACCGAATCATTACGGGCACTTGTATAACGATCTATCACGAGAATTGTTTTTGTTCCATCTCCTCCATCATCGGTAAACGTAATATCATACGGATACGCCGATGAATCAGGCACTACCGTATCAAATAGTACGCCGTCAACATAAATATCTAATAATAAGGCAAGAGGCTCATTCTGACCAACCGGGTTAAAATAATCATCAGTACTATATATCATTATTCGAAATTCTTCACCCACTTCCTGAGGAATAATTGGATCTAATGTTTTTGGTTCCCACGCACTCCCGCGGAATTTTCCGCCAGGGATTAATCCTTGATCCGGCGCAATTATTACAATCTTGTTGTATGCTGCAGCGATAACCGTAAACGTTGAGCTCACTCCCGTTTGCGCAGAATGAACCATTGAAGCTGTGAATTGAATTTCGGGATCTGCTGTCCGTAAACGGATTGTTTGTCCACCAGAGATATCTGCTTCTCCGGTAAGATCCATAAGGAATGGATCAATTGACCTTTCAATTGCCGCAGGAATGCCTCCAGCTTCTGCAGCGACTCGAAATTCTCCATTACCAACAGACGTATTGTTCCAGGAATCATCGATCGCATAAATAACAAATGTATTTGCAGATTGAGAGATGACCTGCCCGGCGACAAATACATCTGGAAGATAATTAGGATCATTCCCCGGATACAGGCCTTCGGTATATACTTCACCGGGAAGCTTAAACCAGATTTTATTAAAATTACCTTTTTGAACATTAAATTCATTTGATTCCCCATTAATATTGTTTGCAAAATCATTAACTTTCATTTTAAGATTATAATGGGCTTTAGTTACTAATATTTGGCCGGTCCATACACCATTTACTATGACAATTTGATTATTTGGTACTTCTGTTGACGGGATTGCACTTGGATTAACAAAAATTGCTGTATCTGGTATCGAATCCATACCTTGGGTCACTATAATGCTTAAATCCGCTGTCCCACTATAGGATGTATCAACCGGGCCGCCAGAAACATCAACCGCACTCACCGTTATCGCATTAATCAATGGATCGTCAGCTTGTAATGTGGTATCCGCAAATTGAGTAGATTTAAGCGGAGTAATTTCAAACATTAACGCAGATGCAGAGACAACTAGGGCAAACCATACTGCTCCGCATATAAGATGTGTCCAAATATATTTTTTTATTTTTATACTTTTCATTATCGTATCCTTATTAAACGTAAAAAAACCGAACTTAATAAAACCAGCCCGGTTTGTCAACATCGCTCATCGCTGGTTTTCGGTTAACCGGGCTCCCCGCTTATGCATCATTAACGGGGCCAAGGTTTTGCGTCCCACAGTTGCCTGTGGTTTGCGGTTCGGTCTACATTTTCAAAGTTCTAATTGCCTTTTAAATCTTTCTGCTTCACTATAAGTATAATAAATCAATGTAAAATACGTATTAAGATTATGTAAAATTTTTGTAAAATTTTGCTGTCTTTTGAAATAACCTGATCCCTGATTTTTGGTGATTTTCTCTGCATTGACAGAAATATGATTCCCGTCGATTATATGTATTACTGTATATACGTATGGCAGCTGCTTTATAATGTATCTGCATGTAAAATTTATGTAAAGTTTTTTCCATATTCATTCCCTGAGATCACTCAAAAACCCCCTGTGCGGCGGTATTACCGTAAGCCCCCGCAGCGGAAGGGAGGCTCCGTCGAACTTTGTTCGACGGAGGGGAACCACGGGAGAGTTCCCTATGGGGTTCGGGGGCATCGGTAATGCCGCCATGCAGGGGGTTTTTAAACTGATCTCTCTTTTATTTTCCCCTGAATAAAAAAACCAGCGAATCTCCATAAAAACTTCAAATTCTGTCTTAAAGTCTTTACGAATTATCCCCTGGTATTCTTATTGTAACAATATTGTTACATTCAAATTCTACCCCTAAAATGGATAAATTTCAAGGGGGGTATCTGATGCACCCTCATTTCGCCTTCGGCTTCATTCGGGCTGTAGTCCAATCTCTTAAACGGAAATCGATTGGATGCATCCCAAGGGGAAACCAAGGTTTCCCCATTCATCGGCGCTCACTTCGTTCGCTGAACCCCTTCCTTCAAGGAAAAAACCTCTATATCTGATGCACCCTCATTTCGCCTTCGGCTTCATTCGGGCTGTAGTCCAATCTCTTAAACGGAAATCGATTGGATGCATCCCAAGGGGAA
>JBDRMW010000078.1:0-6642 GCA_043811735.1 bacterium | reverse complement strand
CAGTAAAACAAGAAAAATATGATTTAATATTTAATATTGCAGAAGGTTTAAAAGGCCGCGGCAGAGAAGGCCAGGTTCCTTCAATTTTAGAAGTTTTTAATCAGCCTTATTCCGGCTCTGATCCGGTGACGATGGGTGTCACCCTTGATAAAACGTTAGCGAAAATAATTGCAGCACATGCCGGTGTCTTAACGCCCCGGTGGATGCAGGCGCAAACACCCGATGAAATTAAAAATATTCATTTAACATTTCCGGTTATTGTTAAACCAACGTGTGAAGGAACCAGCAAAGGTGTCTCAGCTGATTCGCTCTGCAGAAACAAAGAAGAACTGGTTGTTCAAGTTGAAAAAATAAATAAACGATACCATCAGCCGTCATTGATTGAAGAATTTATTGTGGGCAGTGAATATACCGTTGCCTTAATAGGTAATGGAAATGCTCAAGCACTTCCGCCCGTGCAGATCCTTATTCAGGGGACCGCTGATCTAGGGGAGGAGTTTTATACCACTGAGCGGGTGTATAATCAGGATATTGGATATGTTTGCCCTGATAATATACCTGTACAACTTCAAAAGGAATTAAAACAATCAGCTGTAACTGCATACAAAGCACTCGGCTGCAGGGATTTTGGCCGTATTGATTTCCGTGTTGATAAAGAGGGCAGAGCATTTTTCTTGGAATGTAATCCTTTGCCTAACATCAGCAGGTCAGATGTATTCCCTCTTATAGCTGAAAAGATGGGATTAGATTACAGCAAGATTATCGTGTGGATTTTAAATCAAGCACTTACACGGTATCATCTTATTTCTTCGCAGGTTGTTTCTTCGTAGAATATATCCATTATTTAATTAAAAAAATATGCGCATCGTAAGGGCCAAGCTCTACGTATAATCCGTTATCAATGAGATAGGTTCCGTAATATCGATATACATGTTTTACTTTTGCCCTTGATCGATTATGTTTTGTTTTAAGCGGGTAATAGAGATCAGTAAACATATATTTTGATCTGGGATGAAAACTTAATTCATGATTGGGAATATATATGTTTGTTTTTTGGTAGGAATTCGTTAAATTAACACATATAAAAAATACGGTATTTTTATGTTTACGGTAAAACGTAAAAATATCAGAATTAGTTGAATTTAAAATATAAAAACTTCCCTGCCTGAATGCAGGGTGTGCGCAAATCTTAAGCAGGGAATCATACCAATCAAGCAGTTTATAATCAGGCGGTTCGTTTGATTTAGGAATAATACGCTGTACCGGCAGACGTTCTAATTTGCCTTTCATCTGTCCCTGGTGGATCAATGGTACTCCCGGAATCCCGGCGATACAGACCGCTGCTGCTTTTTGACCTTCAATGCCGAATATCTTGGCAGCGCGCTCCTCATCATGATTTTCTAAAAAGTGAATGCTTTTGGAGAGATAATCTGATGACATTGCGCGTACATACTGCTGGAACTTCCAGGGATCATCCCCGCGGATTACTTGGTTAAGTAAATCATATATGGTTTTATCATAGGTGAAATCAAACCCGATTTGCTGGAGATAGGATTCTTTATTCCAGTATGTTTCAGCGATAAAACTAAAATGAGGATTTATTCGTTTAACTTCCTGTATTGCTTCAAGCCAGAATTCTTCCGGGAAAAGCCGGTCAAAATATTCCCATGAAATATGCGACTGCCATTGATGTTTAATCTGTTCCCGAAGGACAAGCATAACGGTATCACAGCGCACGCCGTCAACTATTTTTGCCCAATATTTAAGGAGGTTAATCATGACCAGGCGCAGTCTCGGATTCGTATAATCAAGCTGAGCAGTATCAATCCACGGGAAGAAATTTGGATCTTTGCCATATGCTATCATAATCCGCTTTTTTACGCGTCTCCCATGGGTGGGGAAACTCTCGGTATGTGCAGGATAAAAGCCGGGGAATTTATCTAACAACTGTTTTTCATTCAATTTAGCATCATGATTATTAAGCGGGAATGAAATAAAATATTCCGGATGCTCTTGTATCCACCTGCTGTCTAATGCCATGTGATTGGGGACAAAATCAACAATTACTTTTAAATCAAGTTTATGCGCCCGGTTAACAAAATCCAAAAATTGTTCTTCCCCCCCTAATTCATGATTAATTTTATATTCGGGGATCGCATAGGGTGATCCGTAAAAATCATCACCATACCATTGAGAGATTTCCCGTGCTTTGCCGCTTATCTCCCAGACGCCCATCATCCAGATCGTATCAAATCCTGTATTACGGATTTTTTTAAGTTCTTTGCTTGGAATATAATCAAAACATCTGATTTTAACTGTACCATCATGTTTTTGTTTTGCTCCCCAGGCGCGCGAATTAATCTCATAAATCATACCAACCGGTGTTTTCGGTGCATGAATTAATGGAAATTCGCAAGGTTTACTTAAAGGATACAGCCACGATTTATTGCCATTCCCGTTTAGGCGGTAACTTCTTTTTCTGATGAATAATCCCCCAAAAAATATCACACAGCCCATACCCAACACAGTATAAATATTAAAATTCGTATCTTTTGAAGGGCTATAATCCAGCGGCGGCAATGGCGGGCCGTAATATTCAACTGGTTCAACAGGTGCTGATACTTCTTCAACAGCGTCTTCTCCATTATGTTGTATGATTGCCGGTGCTGGTTTTAGTGTTTCCGCTTTGTTAAAATAAATGTCTTTTATAAATATGCCGGCATTTGAGGGATTGTCAGTATTAATTGAGCCGATTTCGATTGCAATATGATCTAAATAGGACAGATCAACATCCCCTTCTAAATCATCCAGATTAAAATGAACATATGACCATCGTGATTCCAGGCCTTTTTCAGGGATAGGAGGTGAATTGCATTCAGGAACATTATAATTAGTCCAATCAACATCTCTCAGAATAACCTGGAAGCGTTCACCCCCATTCCTTCCCTTTATTTTAAATGAAATACGGTTAAAATTTTGGAGATCATAAGGCTGTATTAAATCAATACCAACACTGCCCCAGTTTAAACGGTTACTGTTAATAAGTTTAAAATAATATCTGCCGTTTTGAAGAATTTCATAACTGCTTCTATCCGAAGCACCTCCATAAAAACATATTCGTTTAACGATATTTTTGGAAATACTGAATTTTTGTGCTGCAGAATGTGTTGAGATAAAAACAAGGCTGAGTGAAAGAAATCCCCACGCAGCAATATGCGTAATTTGGAAGAAAAATAAAGAGTTTCTAAAAAGAAATAGATTTTTTTTCAATAAAAAAATATCTTTCTTTGTAGATTGTAAACCAAAGATTATTCTATATAATATCTTCTTTTGCTTTCTTTTGCTATCTATTATCTTATACTATTAAATTTACGATATAATGTCAAGCTGACAAACGTAACAATAAAAATAACTTGACTAATTGAATACAAACTTATAATTTATGTACATATGAATTTAAACATGCTTATTTCAGGGAAAGTGCATGAACGCGTTAAATTATCTACGTTAACCAGTTATCATGTCGGTGGTCCTGCCAAATATGTCGTATACCCTAAGAATATTCAAGAATTAATCCGGCTAATTACATTTATAAAAAGCAGAAGAAGCAGGTTTTTTATTCTCGGCAATGGCACTAATATCATTGCTCCTGATAAAGGGTTTAAAGGAATTGTTATTTCCATGAAAGAGTTAGATGAGATTACGAGTTCAAAAAAATCCGTTATCTGTGAAGCAGGCGTTGATTTGAACAAATTAATTCTCTATTGTATCAGGCATCATATGTCCGGATTGGAAAATCTCTCAGGTATCCCCGGCACAGTCGGCGGTGCACTGCGGATGAATGCCGGTGCATATAATACTGAGATATCAGATCGGTTAGTTTATGTAGAAGTTATGGATTATCATGGAAGGATTAGCCGGATCATTAAGAAAAACATTCAGTTTTCATACCGTGAAGCAAAAAAATTATTAAATAAAATTATTTTAAGCGCAAAATTTAAATTTTCTGCAGGACAGACATCTGTTCTTATGCGCACGCGTAAACGCATCATGCGAAGCAGAAGAAAAAAACAACCCTGGGATAAACATTCAGCCGGCAGTGTTTTTAAAAGGCCGTCAGGCAATTTTGCCGGCAGATTAATACGGCAGGCGGGTTTAAGAGGATACCGGATAGGCGGTGCGGAAGTCTCCAAAAAACATGCGGGTTTTATCATTACCCGGGGGAAAGCTAAGGCAGCAGATATTATCGCATTAATTAAACTTATTCAGCGAAGAGTGTATAAAAAATGTAATATCAATCTCAAGCTTGAACAAATTATTATTAAATCATAAAGGAGATCCCATGAAGATTATTCTTAAAGCAAAAGAAGAAATAAAAGATTTAAAACAAACTGCGGCATTATTTTGTTTTGAACCCGGGGTATTAACCGGATATAAGGAAAAGACAGCTAAAGACATTGTTGTGTCAGCACAGAAGGAAGCTTTTACCGGGAAACTCAAGCAAACCGTTATTATTCATCCAAATAAACCGGATATTCCCGAACGTGTTATCATTGCCGGATTAGGAACAAAAAAAGAAGTTTCTTTTGAAACGATACGTAATGCAGCAGCGGGAGTAATAAAAGCAGCTGAACACCTGAAAATTAGTTCAATTTCCCTTTTTCTTCCCCTCGGCAGTGATATGGCGCTTAATAACAGCAAGGTAGCCGCAGCTGTTGCTGAAGCAATTATTTTAAGCAGCTACCGGTTTAATAAATATCAAACAATAAAAGAAGACCAGATCAAACCATTAGATTCAGTTAATCTTATTGTGCCGGATAAGAAAACAGCCAATCAATTAAAAGGAATGGTGGAACAAGCGGTCATTATTGCAGAAGGTGTTTGTATGGTGCGGGATTTAGTTAACGAACCATCAAGTGCAAAATATCCGCAAACATTAGCTGGATATGCTAAAAAATTAAGTAAACCGGGTTCTATTACGGTAAAAGTTTATGAAAAAGCTGATCTCGAAAAGATGCAGATGGGCGGCATTCTAGGGGTTTCCCGCGGCAGCCATCAGCCGCCGGTTTTTATTCATTTAACCTATAAACCCAAAAAACCATCGAAGAAAACCATCGTTTTTGTGGGAAAAGGCATTACCTTTGATTCCGGCGGTATCAATATTAAACCTTCCAATCATTTAGAAACAATGAAAATGGATATGGCAGGAGCCGCAATGGTCTTAGGGCTCTTTAAGATTTTACAAAACCTTAATCTTCCTATTAATGTGCATGGATTAGTCCCCTCAGCAGAAAATATGCCGGGCGGCGGCGCGATGAAACCAAGCGATGTTATTAAAACACACAGCGGAAAAACAATCGAAGTCTTAAATACCGATGCTGAAGGAAGATTAATATTAGCTGATGCGCTTGCCTATGGCGATAAATTAAATCCTGAGGTAATGATTGATATGGCAACCTTGACCGGTTCGATAGTGGTAGGTTTAGGCCCGCTTATTACCGGCATGATGGGAACTGCTCAAAAAGAAATGAACCAGATACAAGCGCTAAGCGAAGATTATGGTGAATATTTTGTGCAGCTGCCACTCCTTAAAGAATATACTTCACAGATGAAAAGTATTGTTGCTGATGTTAAAAATATAGGCAGCGGTAAAGGCGGCGGGCCGATTATTGCAGGATTATTTTTAAAGAATTTTGTTGATAAAACTCCCTGGATTCATCTTGATATCGCCGGCACGGCCTGGACTGATAACGATATGCCGTACTGCCCCCGCCACGGCACCGGTGTACCTTTACGAACACTGGTAAATTGGCTCCTTGAAAAATAGAAAATAGGGAACGTTTCCCCTTTTCCTTTTTATTAAGAAGATGTTGGCTGGATCAGATTTCTGCGGTCAATTTCCTGGTAAAAGCTATGAATATCAGTGAAATGAATCGCATCAAAACCAACATTTTGTGCGCCGGTTACATTCTCTAGTTTATCATCTATCATGAGTATTTCATTTGGATTTCTGCCTGATTTTTCAACCATAATATCGTAGATTCGCTTATCAGGTTTTCGTATCCCCACCTCAAAAGATAAAACCGGGTATTTAATACGGTCCCATATACTATATTGATCAAGTAAATAATCATAATGCAGATGATTAGTATTAGAAATAAGGCCGATATCAAAGTTTTTTGATAAAAGATGCATAAGGGCGATAACCTCATTATTGGGCCAGAATATATTATTAAAAATATCAACAAACATTTTGTATGGAAACTTGATATTCTCATGGAACTGAAGTTCGGTAAATAACCTGGAATAAAAATCTTTGCTGTTTATCAGCCCAAGCTCAAAATCAATGCCGAGAGGCTGCCCGAATATCTTTTTAGGAATTTTTGAAGGAGCGAGCCTAGAAAATGGCGCAATTTTCTGTATTGCCAGGTATATATCAAAATTAATGAGAACTTTACCAATATCAAATGTAATAAGTTTAATCATGCATGGTTTTAAATGTGGGTCTTCTGGCTTTGTTGTACATATAAAACGGTCTTTCTTAGACGGAAAAAGCTCTTTTAAGACTTGACACAATAATCCGTAAGCGATATTGTATGGGTTATGGATAAAATAACTCATATCAAAGACCTGTACGGTTTT
>JBDRMW010000077.1:0-9550 GCA_043811735.1 bacterium | reverse complement strand
AAACATTATGATCAACTCGCATAAGATTATCTTATCTTGCAGCACATGTATTATGTGTCTTTTTTGCGGTGCGGTATCTCTGCTCTGCAGTGCTGAAAAAAAACCGATGCCGCAGGAAGTTTTAAAACAGATCCAAGTGCTCGGAGATACTGCTTCAGCGAAAAGAAAAGATGCGGCTCTTGTCTTGGGAGAAATCTATCGAAAAAATACTAAGGAGAAAGATACTGAAGCAATAAATGAACATATACGCAGCTCGATCTTGAAGTACGTTCATGATCCTGATAAAGAAGTTCGGCGGACGGTCATACAATCGTTACGTAATATGAAACATCCGGATACATTCAGGCAATTGCGGCAGGCACTCATCCAGGAAGATGATCCGCGTGTTCAAATTGTCTTAATACGCACTGTCGGTGAGCTGCAGGATACGGGTGCCGAAGAAATGCTTATGCCCTATATTACCCATGATCAGATCCCGATCCGCATAGCAGGTATCACTGCATTAGGAAATTTAGGGACCGAAACGGCATATCAGGTTGTTATTAACAGCCTTCAAAGCAGATTTGAAGGAATACAGATTATAGCGGCGAATATCTGTGCGGATAAAGGATTAACTGAATCTCTGGACTTATTAATTGTTAACAGTACGCATCCAACTGCCGGTGTGCGCGTAAGTGCAATCAATGCGATTGGTATCTTGGGGACACATAAAGTGATACGAACATTGAACAACTTACAAAAAAAAGAAAAAGACCCGGCTGTTCGTGATACTATTGACACCGCGATCTCTCAGATTAGACTGCGGAAATAACAGAGTTGCATTATGAAAAAAACCAAAGATCTTATTACATTGGCAGACTTAGAAGCGCAGGATTTTATCGATATTTTCAAACAAACAAATACGTTAAAATCGAATCTTAAAAGCAAGAAGCTTATCCCCGGACCTTTGAAAGGTAAAACACTGGGGATGATTTTTGAAAAGCCTTCGACAAGAACATCGATTAGTTTTGCGGTCGGTATGTATCAATTGGGAGGATTGCCGCTTATATTAAGTGCACAGGATTTGCAGCTTCACCGCGGGGAATCGGTGGCTGATACCGCGCGGGTTTTATCGCGGTATGTAGATATTATTATGATACGGGCTAACAAGCATCAATCATTGGTAGATATGGCTTCACAAGCCAATGTGCCGGTTATTAATGGATTAACCGAGCAGGAACACCCCTGTCAGATTTTGGCGGACATCTACACGATAGCAGAAAAAAAATTATCACAGCCGGCCCGGGAGATTAACTGGGAAAAACTCTCATTTGATGAAATTAAGCTCACCTATGTCGGTGATGGTAATAATATTGCAAATACTCTGATGCTTGCCTCGGCATTATTAGGTTTTACCCTCCATATTGCCTGTCCGAAAGGATACGAGCCCGATAAAAATATCTATGAATTAGCGGGAAAATTAGCTTCCGGGAAAAAGGGAAAGATTATTATTGAGCATGATCCGGCACATGCCGTGCGCGGTGCTGATGTTATCTATACTGATGTATGGACAAGTATGGGAAAAGAAAAAGAAAAAGAAATAAGAAAAACAATTTTTCAGCCCTTTCAGGTAAACAGCAAACTGGTCGAAAGCAGCAAAAACCGGGATGTTATTATTATGCATTGCATGCCTGCACATCGAGGCCACGAGATTACCGATGAAGTTATTGACAGCGGACATTCGGTTGTTTTTGATCAGGCTGAAAACAGGCTTCATGTTCAAAAAGCCATCATCTTAAATCTTCTCAAAAATGTGATACTATGAGTGATGAAAAAGACGCATTAACACGTAAAATATCAATCTTGGAATATGAAATATCTATATTGCAGAAAGTAAACAACCTTATTGCATTTTCGGGCAATGTTGAAAAAGTTTTAGAACGGCTGCTTGATCTTATTATTGAATTCCTGAATGTTGAAATCGGGATCATATATTTAAAACGATTGGATCAAAATTTACTGCGCTGCAGCGTGGTGCGCTCACAGCCCGATAATCTTATAAGCCAAAAGGATATAGAGGTTTTAAAAAAAATAGTATTATATCCGGGGCAGGGAATCGCCGGCCGGGTATATGAACGCAATGTTCCCGAGATCGTATCTGATTGCACGGCAGACAATAGATATCTGGCCGATTGGTCGAATATTTCAAAATATAATATCCGCAATATTTGTTCCATTCCGCTGATTTTTAAAGAATCACAAATAGGGGTGATCGAGCTTTTTAATAAAGTAGGTGACCCGAATGACTTTTCTGAAGAACATATTCATAAACTTAATACGATTTCTAATCAGGTCTCAATTGTTATTGAAAATGCACGCCTGCATGCACTGATGAATCATAAGTTTGAAGAAATGAATGTCTTGTTCAGTTCCATGGCACTGGTAAACAGCAGTTTGACATTAGATGATGTGCTCGATAATCTTATGTCAATGGCAATGCGCATAATCAATGCTGAAGGCTGCAGTATTCTCCTGCGGAATGAAGATAAAAATACGATGTCTTTTGTCGCTGCATCAGGTGCGCGTAAAGAAGAGATTCAGCATATTTCCTTAAAAAAAGGCGAAGGTATAGCCGGCTGGGTCGCAGAGACCGGAGAATCACTTCTGATTCCTGATGTGTCGCGTGATGCCCGGTTTACCGGACGCATTGACCAGCAAACGGGAATTGAAACTAAATCAATCCTGGCAGTTCCTTTGAAAATAGAAAATAAAATAATCGGTGTTGCAGAAGCTATTAATAAAAAAGGCGGCGGGGTATTCACGTTTAACGACCGGCGTTTATTAGATACATTTGCTTCAACCGGCGCCATGGGAATTCAAAAAGCCCAGCTCTATGAAGATTTAAACAATTTATTTATTTCAACGGTGCGTTCAATGGCTGATGCTATTGAGGCAAAAGACCCGTATACGCGGGGTCATTCTGAACGAATAAGGCGTTTTTCACTTATGATTGCTGAAAATCTTAATCTCACCAAACGCGAAAAAGAATTGCTCGGACTTTCATCGTTACTGCATGATGTGGGTAAGATAGGAGTTCCCGAGGCGATACTTCTTAAAGAAGGAAAATTAACCGAAGCCGAATGGGTTTGGATGAGGCGGCATCCGGTTATCGGGGCAGATATGCTCTCGCATATCAAACAGCTCAAAGATTGTATTCCGGGCATTCGAAATCACCAGGAAAGATATGATGGCAAAGGATATCCCGACGGATTATCCGGCAAAGAGATCCCGTTATTTGGACGGATTATATGTGTGGCAGACTCATTCGATGCGATGACCTCTAACCGGCCGTACCGGAAAAGTTTACCGGTTGAAAAAGCATTAGAAGAACTTAAGGAATGTTCCGGGACTCATTTCGATCCTGATTGCGTTGAGGCTTTCTTAAAAACCTATGGTAAGCTGTTTAAGGAAAAAAAAGAAGATGCGCTGTAAAATTGTTTTTACAACAACCAGCAGTGAAACGGAAGCTAAAAAAATAGCGCGCACGCTTCTGGAAGAAAAAATAGCTGCCTGTGCGCAAATTGTTCCGCATATATCATCTGTATACTGGTGGAAAGGGAATATCGACGAATCATCAGAAGTGCTTATTATTATCAAAACAATACAGGATAATATACAAGCTCTTATTGCGCGTATCAAACAACTTCATTCGTACGATGTCCCTGAGATTGTTGCTGTTGATATTGCCGAAGGTAATCCATCATACCTCTCCTGGATTAAAAACTCAGTTGCATGCATAAAGCCCGCTATCAAAAAATAAGTGATGTACCTCAAGCTGTTCAATGCTGCCTGTGCCCGCATAATTGTTTTATTAAAGAAGGGCATACGGGCAGATGCAGGGTACGTAAAAATTTTAAAGGTATTCTATATTCACTCGTATATGCGAAACATACTTCAGTTGGGCTTGATCCGATTGAAAAAAAACCATTATATCATTTTCATCCCGGCACCAAGATTCTTTCAGTTGGGACATTAGGATGCAATCTTTCGTGCGGGTTCTGCCAGAATTGGGAGATTTCTCAAAGCTCCTATCGGGAAGAATTAATCCGGGAAATACAACCTAAAGAAATGCTGCAATTAGTCCGCAATTATGATTCCACAGGAATCGCATATACCTATAATGAACCATTAATAAATTATGAGTGGGTATATGATACGGCGCAGATTATGGCAGAACATGGTTTTAAAAATGTCTTGGTAACTAACGGATACATACATGAAGAACCGCTGGGGAACCTGATACCGTATATTGATGCGGTAAATATCGATGTAAAATCATTTCAAGATGAGTTTTATGTAAAAATATGCAAAGGAAAAATTGGACCGGTTTTACGCAGTGTGGAATTTTTGTTTAAGAAAAACAAACATCTGGAAATTACGTTCTTAGTTATACCTGGGGAGAATGACCATCCTGCTATTTTTAAAGATTTTGTTGATTGGATTTCCGCATTAAATCCGTCGATACCGCTGCATCTTTCACGATATTACCCGCAGTATACGTTTACGCGTGATCCCACGTCTTTGGCGGTGCTTGAAAAATTGCGGGATATCGCCGTACGAAAACTTTCGTATGTATATATCGGAAATGCGCGGGAAAAAAACGATGCACATACATATTGCATGAATCGATGCTGCAACGCACTTCTGGTAGAACGATTCGGATATACCGCCAGGGTCAAAGGTTTAAAAGGAAACACATGTTCTGTGTGCAAGACAGAAAATAATTTTATTGTATGAAACATCACCTTATATTAGCTTCCTCCTCACCGAGACGGGCCTCATTACTGCGGGAATATGGCATACGGTGCACCGTAATCATTCCTCATGTTGCTGAAGATTATTCCAGCAGCCGTCCTTCGCAAATTGTTATGGAGCTTGCGGAAAAAAAGGCCGCTGCTGTTTCAAAGACTGTTTCACGCGGGTTGATATTGGGTGCTGACACAATCGTGGTGGCGGGAGGTGAGATTATCGGCAAGCCGCAAAATCTGCAGCATGCACGCAAGATATTACGGCAGATCAACGGAAAAATTAATTATGTGTATACGGGTATTGCGCTTATTGATGCAGAAAAAAAAACCGTATTGAAAGATTATGAAAAAAGCAAGGTCTATATGAGAAAACTTGGGGATAAAAAACTGCGCACGTTTGCCCGGCGGCATTTGGACAAGGCCGGTGCATATGCGGTGCAGGAACATAAAGATGCTTTTGTAAAGAAAGTTGTTGGTGATTACACTAATGTAGTCGGGCTTCCCATGCGGCTGCTTAAACGCATGATTACGGAAATATACAGGTAATTCGTTTATTCCTGCATGAGTTGATTCCCGGATTATTCCCCGGCATTATTGGATAGTGTAAATAAAAAAAAACGGGGAAACTCCGCCTCCAATGTTTCTTGATAAAATCCTTATATTTTGCTAATATCTTTATCTATGTTCAAGAAATCGGTATTTATAATTATATATTTACTTCTACATTTATGCCTGTACAGCCTGGCAGAAGACAGACTGGTTGTCATAAAGCGTATCGAAATACAGGGAAACTATCATGTTAAAAAAAGAGCCATAATGGCTGTCATTGAAACTAAAAAAGGTGCATATTATGACGAAAGACTCTTACAGGAAGATATTCAGAATATTTATAAATTGGGAAAATTTAATGATGTTACCCTTGATATCGCGGATCTTCCGGCAGAGCACGTTGGGGATATTCCCGGGGTGATTGCCACATTCATTGTTGATGAAAAAAAAATAATAAAAAAGATTGAAATTGTCGGCAATAAGAAAATATCGAATTCAAAGATTCGAGAAGAAATAAAGCTTCAAAAAGGCGAGCCGTTTGATGAAGGGCTGATGCAGCTGGATACTAAGTCAATTGAGATTATGTATCGGGACAAGGGGTATGCGAACGTCTCGGTTGAACCATATTCGGCAGTAGATGAAAAAACTAAAAAACAAATCGTTACATTTTATGTTGAAGAAGGAAACCGCATATTGATAACAAACGTAAACATATCCGGCACCCGCGCGTATAAAGAGAAAAAAATACGGAAAAAAATGAAAACTAAACGAAAAAAAGTTTTTAAACAGGAAATATTGGAAGAAGATCTGCTCGCCATAGAAAACTTCTATAAAAATAAAGGGTATGTGAAAATAAGTATTACTGAACCGGAAATAACCTATAATGAAGAACGCACCGAAATGTATATTTCGTTATCAGTTGATGAAGGAATGAGATATCGAACCGGTGATATCTCGTTCGAAGATTATACCGTCTATACGCCCAAAGAACTTTCCAAAACAGTAAAACTGAAAACAAACAAGATATTCCAGCAGGAAAAACTTGATGAAACACTGCAGGAGATACAAGGCTTATATGCGGATAAAGGGTATTTGCGGATGAAAATCAATACCCAGCAGGTTACTGATGAGGAAATGGGCGTTGTGAATTTTATTTTCCGTCTTTCTGAAGGCGATGTGGTCTATGTAGACCGCATTTATATTGAAGGAAATACCTATACCAAAGAAAAAGTTATACGCCGTGAGATTGTGTTAAAAGAACAAGAACCTTTCAGTGCGATAAAAGTGCGGCGGAGCATGGAAAAAATTATGAATTTGGGCTTCCTTGATGATGTTCAAATTGATATTCAGCAGCCGGAAGCGATAGACAGGGCAGATATCGTATTTGAAGTAAAAGAGGGAAAGCCCGGTATGCTTACCGCAGGAGCAGGCTTCTCTTCCGTTGACGGCTTGTTAGGGACGCTTCAGGTTTCGCATATTAATATGTTCGGCAGAGCACAGCGGTTGAATGCTATGTGGGAGTTCGGTGAACGCAGGCAGAGTTATGATCTTGGTTTTACCGAACCATGGTTTTTGGACCGGCCTGTTTCATTCGGTGTTGATGTATTTGATATCACCCGAAAACGGCAGTATGCCGATGATTTTTCAGCATATCGTGAACGCAGGCGCGGCGGTAATCTCAGGCTTGGCCCTCGCATAACGGACCGATTAAGCCTAAATTTCACCTATTCATTCGAACAGATCCATATATATGATGTTGATCCTGAACATGCAGCTGTTATTCAATCTGCAACACGTAATTCATCAAGCGTAAGTTCGGCTGTCGTCTATGATACACGAGACAGTATTTTTGACCCTACGCGCGGCCATTATGAAAACCTGTCGGTGCAGGTCTCAGGCGGTCCGTTCGGCGGTGATGTGCATTTTTATAAACCGATTTTTAGAAACTCATATCACCTTAAAACATTTTGGAAGTTTGTGATCTCATTAAGCGGACGGGTCGGCTACTTAAAAAGCTTTCCTCCTTCGACAGATGAGGAAATATTTTATGAGCGGTTTTATGTAGGCGGAGGGGAATCAGTACGGGGATATGATTACCGCGGTGAGATCGGCTCTCTGGAAGGAGGAAACTCAATGGGGGTATTTAACCTTGAATATGGGTTTCCCTTAGTGCAAGAGAATAAACGAACCATACTCCAGTTTGCGATTTTTGCTGATGCGGGGGGTGCCTGGAGCAGAAGCGATGATATTACGGTTAAAATCGGGTCAGATCAGCATTATATGAAATCAGGTATTGGATTCGGCCTGCGGTTTAAAACTCCGGTATTTCCCATCAGGCTTGATTGGGGATACGGATTAAATCATAAACCAGGTGAAGATTTAAGCCAGTTTTATTTTACTATTGGAAATGTTTTTTAAGCAGGTTAGTTTTTTTAAAGGAGGAAGGATATGCGGATTAAACTAGTGATCACCATGATATGTTTGATTAACACGGCAGGGTATGGATTGAGCATCCCGCTGGAAGGCGGTGCCGGTACATCGCAAAGCCCGGCAGGCAGTATGCGCATCGGCATGGTTGATATGGAATTAATATTCAGAGAGTTTCCTGAAACGCGCCGCGGACAACAGGATCTCGAAAAAGAAATTAGTAATGCTCAAGTTAAGATCAATACTAAACAACAGGAAATTGATGCGCTTCAAAAGGAAGTCGATGAAATGCAGTCAGTTGAAAATGAAACCGGACAACTGCCCGGGATGATGCAGCCAGGCAGTCAAACAGACGAATTCGAGGTTGATTCCTCAACTGATACTATTGAAATCACAGATATCAATAATGAAGAAGAGACCGTGCAAAACTCAAAAAATGAAAATAAATCAAATGATGGGGATGAGCAGGATTTTAAAAAACTTTTAGCCGGCAAAACAGAAGAAATTATAAAATTAACAGATGAATTAGAAAAATTTAGGAAAGATTCCGAAGTAAATCTGCTTCAATTTGAGGAACGAAAAAGCAGGGAAATCTTGGAAAAACTTTACCGGATATTAGAACAGATTGCACAGGAAGAAAAATTAGATATAATCCTTGATAAAAATTATGTATTATATGGACGGCCGGCTGTTGATCTCACCGGCCGGCTTAAAGGACGATTAGCAGGCGATTAACGGTATATGAAATTAACGATACAGCAGATTGTTGATGTGGTGCAGGGCGAAGCGGTTCCTGCATCACCGCATGTTTCCATTGAAGGGGCCGCTGGTTTGGAAGAAGCGACATCCCGCGATATATCTTTTTTGTCCAATATGAAATATTTTGATCATATTTATTCAACAAAAGCAGCTGCTGTGTTAATCGGAAACAAGGTGGAACTTGACCGCCGAGTTTCACCGATACTTATTAAAGTAAAACGTCCTGACATTGCATATGCACGGATTTTATCAGTAATTGACCGGGAAAAGAAACATCGAGAGCCGGGCATCGATCCCTGGGCGGTGATCAGTAAAACAGCACTTATTAAGGAACAGGTCTATATCGGTCCGTGTGTGATTGTTGATGAGAATTCCTGCATCGGTGAAGGAACACAGATCGGGGCAGGTACATATATCGGCAAGCACAGCCGGATCGGGAATAACTGTATAATTGATCCGCGGGTCAGTATTCTTGATGATGTGCATATAGGAAACCGGGTGGTGATTAAGAGCGGCTCAGTAATCGGTTCAGATGGGTTTGGTTTTTATACGCAGGAAGGAAGACATACTAAAATTCCGCAGGTAGGTTCAGTTGTTATTGAAGATGATGTTGAGATTCAATCGCTGGTTACTATTGATAAAGGAACTACTGACGCGACCATTATTGGTTCAGGGACAAAAATAGATAATATGGTGCATATAGCACATAATGTGCATATCGGCAAAAACTGTCTGCTGGTTGCCCATGTGGGCATTTCAGGGTCAACCCATATCGGCGATAATGTAACGGTCGGGGGACAGGCAGGGATGGCTGGTCATCTCCATATTGGAGATAATTCGGTGATTGCTGCCCGATGCGGCATTATTGGTAATATACCTGCGGGGTCATTTATGGCGGGATTTCCAGCGCGGCCATACCGCGAATGGAAAAAACTGCAGGGATATATCTCAAAACTGCCTGAGATGTACAAAGAGTTTCTTAAGAAGAAAAAAAACTAAAACATAAGCATACGCAGTCTTGGATATCC
>JBDRMW010000076.1:0-7380 GCA_043811735.1 bacterium | reverse complement strand
TAATATTTTCTTACGCAACGTCAAACTAACCCGCTGTGGAGTTTCCCCTGTTTTTTTATTTACACTATCCAATAATGCCGGGGAATAATCTGGGAACGAATAAAAATTTTAGGATTATTGGTGATAAAATTTGGAAACTTTGTTCGAGCTGTTTGACGAGAAAAAAGTTTTCGACTTTTTTCTCGGAGTTCTCGAACAACCGAATTTTATCGCCAAAAATCCGTTAAGAAATTTTTCCTGAGTGGACAGATTATTCCCCGGCATTATTGGATAGTGTAAATAAAAAAATGGGGAAACTCCACGTGGTTTTTTGATTGACTTTTTATCTTAAATTTGGTATTAAACAGTAGTAAAAGATGAATAAATGACTTTGGACTGGGTAGGGCGACTTGCCAGCGCTCTGCTTTTTTACTTTTAAAGAGTAAAGAGGTTTAAACTCGGTTTATAGAATATATTAAGGAGGAATTACCATGGCTATGACTAAACAAAGAAAAAATGAGCTTGTTGAAAGTTTTAAGACGCATCCAACCGATACCGGCTCACCAGAGATCCAAATCGCCTTGTTAACCGAGAGGATTAATTACCTTTCTGATCATTTTAAATCCCATGGGAAAGATTTTCATTCCCGTTACGGGCTGCTTAAAATTGTAAGCCAACGCCGGCGGCTGCTTAAATATCTTAAAGAACATAATCCTGACAAGTATAAAGAGATTATCGGAAAACTCGGCATTAGAAAATAACTTTACATAACACGTATATATGAGGGGGAGATTTTGACATCACAGACAAGAAAGATTTGTACAAAGAAGTTTAATATTGGAAATGTTGAATGGGAGATAGAAACCGGCCGGGTTGCCAAACAGGCAAACGGGTCGGTATTGGTAAAAGTAGGCGGTACGGTTGTGCTTGCGGCGGTTGCTGCATCAATGGAGCCTAAGGAAAATGCGGATTTTCTGCCCTTAACCGTTGATTACAGGGAACGTACCTATGCGGCAGGGCGTATCCCCGGCGGATTCCTTAAACGGGAAACCCGTCCACGGGACAAAGAAATCTTAACTTCCCGGCTGATTGACCGGTCTATCAGGCCGTTGTTTCCCAAAGGTTTTCATAACAGTATGCAGCTGTCTCTGGTGGTCTTGTCGGCTGACCAGGAAAATACCTCTGATATGCCTGCATTAGTTGCAGCTTCTGCGGCACTTACCCTTTCTGATATTCCTTTTTCAGGCCCCATTGGATCAGTGCGCATCGGCATGAAAGATAAAGAAATTATTATTAATCCAACGTACTCGCAGCAAAAAGAGTGTGATTTGGATATGATTGTCTCAGGAAGAAAAGGCACATTAAGCATGGTTGAAGCAGGCTCAAAAAATATACCTGAAGAGGACATCCTTAAGGCATTGACCGAGGCTCAAAAAGTAATTGATCACATCTGTGATGAGATAACCCTGATGACTAACGAGGCACCGGGAAAAGAAAAATTTGTATTTGAAACGCCGCCTTTAAGCGATGAACTTGTCAAAACAGTTCATGAAGCTGCGTTAGAAGGAATAAAAAAAGCAGTTCGTATTGCGGATAAGTCCGAGAGGGATGAAGTTTTTCGAAATATACGTAAAGAAACCGGTCTAAAAATTGCCCAGCTGTTCCCCGAACAGGAATCAGCATGCAATGCCATCCTTGATGATATTGAATATACCCAGGCACGACAACTTATTCTAAAAGAAAATATCCGCACTGACGGCAGAAAATTTAACGAAGTGCGCAAAATCAGCTGTGAAGTCGGCGTGCTGCCCCGCACCCATGGTTCTGCCATATTTACCCGCGGGCAGACGCAGGCTCTGGCGATTGTTACGTTGGGCAGTTCCGATGACCGGCAGATTATGGATATGCTTGAAGAAGATTATAAGGAACGTTTCATGCTTAATTATTCGTTTCCCGGATATGCAACCGGTGAAGCAAAACCTGACCGCGGGCCCGGCAGACGGGAAGTCGGCCATGGCGCGTTAGCACGCAGAGCGCTCTTGCCTGTACTTCCAAATGAAGAGGATTTTCCCTATACGATTCGGATCGTGTCTGAGGTGCTTGAATCAAACGGATCATCATCTATGGCAACAGTCTGCGGAGGCACGCTTTCATTAATGGATGCCGGGGTGCAGATATCTGCTTCGGTTGCCGGCATTGCAATGGGACTGGTCATGGGAGAAAACGGTGAATACCGTATTTTAAGCGATATTATTGGATTTGAAGATCATCTGGGTGATATGGATTTTAAAGTTGCAGGCACGGCGCACGGAATTAATGCGCTTCAGATGGATATAAAAGTTGAAGGATTAAGCATTAATATTTTACAAGAAGCATTAACTCAGGCACATGAAGGCCGGCTGCATATTTTAACATGTATGGCTGAAGCGCTGTCAAAGCCGCGGGAAGATCTTTCTGAGTTTGCACCACGGATTGTTACCTTGAAGATTCCTCAATCAAAAATTGGCGCGCTTATTGGACCGGGAGGAAAGAATATCCGTAAGATCATTGAACAATCCGGTGCGGATGTTAATGTTGAGGATGACGGCACGGTATTTGTATCCTCGGTGAGTGCTGAAAGCATGGAAATAGCCAAAAAAATGGTTGAAGATTCAACGGCAGAAGCTGAAGTCGGCAAAATCTATACCGGTAAAGTTGTCCGTCTGCATAAAATAGGCGCGTTCGTTGAAATTCTTCCGGGCAAGGATGGCCTGGTGCATATATCCCAGCTGTCTGATCATCATGTTAAAAACACCGAAGATGTGGTGAGTGAGGGAGATGAGATTCAGGTTAAAGTTTTAGCTGTTGATAAACAGGGCCGGATAAATTTAACCACCCGGCTTGATCTTGATCCGAGTGATTATAAACCGCCTGCACGCAGCGGGCCGCCGCATAATAAATCAAGGGGTCATTACCGTGGCAAAAGATAACAAGAAAGTAAGACTGAGCAAAAAAAAGACAGAATCAAATGATATTGAGCGCGTGCTTGATGCATATCAATTCATGCGCCGGGAAGGATTAAATCATCTCGAGGTTCAGGAGTCGGATTCAAAACTTATTATCAAGCGCTGCAAAGAGAACGGGAATGATCCCTCACCGTCTGCGCCTGAACAGAAAACGATTGCTGCTCATCCCAAACCCGCAACTGACGAAAAAAAAGAATCTTTGGTCCCAAGTATAAAATCTCCATTAATGGGAACCCTGTACCGTTCATCGTCACCTTCAGCGGATCCTTTTGTCCGTGAAGGCGAAACTGTGGAAGCAGGTGCCATACTCTGCATTGTTGAAGCAATGAAAGTGATGAATGAGATCCGCGCTGAGAAAAGCTGTCGTATAAAGAAAATTCTTGTCGAGAACGGCAAGCCAGTAACTGCATCACAACCATTGTTTGAAGTTGAATTCTTGTAGGTTTAATGAGTATATTAGAATCGTTACTCTTAGGATTTATTCAGGGTGTCACCGAGTTTCTTCCTGTTTCGAGTTCCGGCCATTTAGTTGTATTCCAGCAGCTGCGTAATTTAGATGCGGTGCCGATTTTATTTGATGTTATTCTGCATGGAGCAACACTGGCATGTATTTTTGTTTTTTTCCGCCGGGAGATCTTTAAGATTTGTAAAGGGGCGCTTACCCCTTCCGCCTGGAAAACCTCGGCTAATACCCGTATACTGCTCTTTATAATAGCGGGAACGATACCGACGGGTGTTATCGGTATTCTCGGTGAGAAGATCTTTGCCCGGGCATTTCACTCGATTCAGCTTACCGGATGTATGTTTTTTATTACCGCGGGGCTCTTGTTTCTAGCAGCCCGGACAAAAAGACACCAACGCGGGATTTCTGAGATTTCCCTGTGGTCAGCAGTATTGATCGGCTGTATACAGGGCCTGGCGATATTCCCCGGGTTCTCGCGTTCGGGGGCAACAATCTGCCTTGCTGTAATACTCGGATGGGAAAAGGAGCTTGCGTTTAAATTTTCATTTTTGCTGGTGATCCCTGCCATACTGGGTGCGCTCATCCTGCAGGCAATCGAATATGTCAAAACCACACAGAGTTTTACTTTTCCCTGCGTCTGGTGGATGGGGATTATCACGGCGTTTGGTGCGGGGCTTATTTCATTATTCGTTTTATGGAAAACTCTGCAGAACAAAAAATTAATTTATTTTGCCTGGTATTGTATAATACTTGGCATACTTGTGCTCGGGATATCGTTGGTATAACGAAAGTATTATGAGAAAAAGATATTATTTTAAAGTAAAAGAAAAAAATAGAACAAAAAGAAATGAACTGATTGGATTTATCCTCATTGCAGCTTCAGTCCTTTTTTTATTTTGCCTGCTCTGGCCGCAGTATGCCGGGGTCATGGGCTTATGGCTTAATAAAAAACTATCATTTATTTTTGGCTTAGGCAAACTGGTTTTTCCATTATCTGTTTTTCTGTCGGGCATGGTGATGGTTGTTAAAACTGATGAGAAAAATAGTTTCAAAATAGCCGGCATGCTCGGGATCTTATGGATCAGTTCAACTTTTTTAAGTTTATGCACGTCAAACGCGCCCCAAAAGAATTTAGGCGGATTCGTAGGAAAATATTCGGAAAGATTCCTGGTGCAGGCATTAGGCCGGGTAGGTGCGTTTATAATACTTATAGTGGTATTTTTATTTATTATGCACTGGGCAACACATCTTTCATTAAAACAAATTATTAAAGGTGTTTTTGCTAACATAAAAGATGATCTTAATGTGTGGAAGCGGATGCGTGCTGATGATAAAAAAAAGAAGATAACCCGAACCTTCCTGCCTCCGGTTTTAAAACCGGCTGCAGACAATTTCGAAGAGGAACTTACCATCCAGCCGCGTATTGTACAAACACAGCCGCACAAAGAACATGTTGATGAACCTCTTAAACCTTCTAAACCAAAAAGCAGTATCCTCATGAAAGACAAGAAATCCAAACCTGATGAGATGCTCCACAAACCTTTAGAAACTAAAGTATGGACATTGCCGTCTATTGATCTTTTAAATGAAAATAAAGCCAAAGATGCGGTGCATAAGGAAGACGAGCTCGTTTCACGGGCGGCACAGCTTGAGAATGCATTAACCAGTTTTAATATTCAGGCAAAAGTTACTGATATTAATCCAGGCCCCATTATTACCCGGTATGATTTAAAACTTGCGCCTGGTGTTAAAGTCGGATCGATAATTAGTTTATCAAATGATTTGGCGCTTACCATGAGATCTTCAAGTATCCGCATTGTAGCGCCCATTCCGGGTAAAGCAGCTGTCGGGATTGAGATCCCAAATTCAAACACGGTCATGGTCTCTTTGCGGGATATTTTATCGTCAGATAAATTTAAGTCTGTGCAGTCAAAAATTGCCATGGGTTTAGGAAAAACAACTGACGGACAGGTGTACTGTACCGATCTTATTCCCATGCCGCATCTGCTGATTGCCGGTGCAACGGGCAGCGGGAAAAGTGTATGTATACACTCGATTATTTTGTCGATTTTATATAAGGCACTGCCGACAGAGGTAAAACTTGTTTTAATTGATCCTAAAAGGTTAGAACTGCCGATATATAATGGATTACCTCATTTGTATGATCCTAATGCATCTTCAGATGAGGTAAAAGTAATAACCAATCCTAAACAGGCTTCAAAGACATTAGAACAGCTGACCAAAATTATGGATGACCGGTATGAACGCTTTGCCAAAGTCTCTGCACGGAATATTGACGTGTATAACCAGATTATGGAGAAGAATGGCAGCAATAAAGAATACTATATTGTGGTTATTATCGATGAACTTGCTGATCTTATGCTTATTGCGTCGCGTGATGTTGAAGAATCGATCCAGCGCTTAGCACAGATGGCACGCGCAGTCGGCATTCATTTGATTTTAGCCACCCAGCGTCCCTCGGTTGATGTGATAACCGGTGTTATTAAAGCAAACCTCTCTGCCCGGATCGCCCTGCAGGTTCTTTCCAAAGTAGATTCACGGGTAATTCTCGATATGCAGGGAGCTGAAGATTTATTAGGCCGCGGGGATATGCTGTTCCTTCCTTCAGGTGAACCGAAACCGTCGCGTTTGCAGGGAGCGTATGTCACTGAAAAAGAAGTTGAACGTGTGGTTAGTTTTTATAAAAACCAGGGGAAACCGGTGTATGAAGATATGCTGGTTAAACAGACCGCGATCGCATCAACGTTCGGCAATGAAGAAACATTCAAAAATCTTTATGCAGCGCTGAAGCTGGTTAAAGAAAGAAAACGCGTTTCTCAGGATCTTCTTAAAGCACATTTCGGGTCGTCTGCCAAAGCAACTAATATCTTAAGTATCTTAGAGATCAAAAATTTTATCCGCAAACCGGAAGGCTCAAACAGGTGGGAAATATTTTTTGACCAGGTTGATGAGTTTCTTGAATCGCACAGTGATTTAGAACAGGCGGCAAAATAAGTATGAAAAAAATATATTTTTTAAGTTTATTTACGTGCAGCATGCTGCTCATCGGCGGGAAAGGAGCTCTTTTAAGAATCGATAATCTGGATGATCTGCTGAAGGAGATGGAGAACCACGAAGAGACAATAACCACGATGAAGTTTAATTTTATCCAAACATTATCTCTTAAAGGTGCAAGAGGGGATGTGCAGGAATCCACGGGGAAAGCGTATTTTAAAAAACCTATGAGTGTACGGGTCGAACACCTTAAGCCTGAAAAAAACATATTCATAACCAATGGGAAAGATGCCTGGTATTATGCGCCGGCCTTCAAACAGGTAATGGTTGGTTCCTGGGAAGAATTGGGAGATAATGCCGGCAATTTCTTTAAAGGTTTGCTTAATGCGAACGGCTATCTGCAGGATATGCGTGATACATACACCTTTGTATTTGAAGGCAGGCAGGATGCATATTATATGTTAACCATGTATCCAAAAATAAAGAAAAAAGATTATTTTGAAATGAAGCTGTGGATTGACAGTCAATATTTTTATCCCTGTAAAACAGAATTAATCCTGGATACGATGACCATACAAACAGTTCTGCAGAAGGTTACATTTAATAATGATTTGCCGGAAAGCCTTTTTTTATTTGACATGCCGTCAAATGTAGAACAAATGTCTTTTCCTTAAAAAATAAATTACCCGGGGACCCCTTTGAATTCTATCGGAGAACAGTTTAAAAAGAGAAGAACACACTTAGGAATTTCACTGCACCGCGTTCATGTTGATACGCATATCAGCAATACCTACCTTAACGCTTTGGAAGAAGATGCATTTGATGTTTTTCCTGCTGAAGTATATTTGCGCGGATTTATAAAGAAATACGCGCTCTATCTGGGTTTAAATTCCGATGAATTGCTTGCCCAGCACCAGG
>JBDRMW010000075.1:0-4733 GCA_043811735.1 bacterium | reverse complement strand
CTGTTCCAACAATACTGCCACTCTGCTTAACAGTTAAACTAACCGTATACGTTCCGGGAGTCTCAAAAACATGCGCAGCCATATAACCATCCGCATACCTCCCTCCTGAACTCAGATCAGCTTCTGAGCCAGCACCAAAATCCCATATAAACTCATGCGTTTCAATCTCATTCCAGGTCACATGAGGATTACTCATTTCACCAACTACATCAAAAAATACCGCCAGCGGCGCTACACCGGCTGTCCGCGATGCAGTAATCTGTGCTTCAATACAATATCCAATTTTAAAGCATCCCGTAATTAATAGACCCGTAAGAAGTATTTTTCTCATATTCTTTCCTTTCCGTTAATTATAAATTTTAAATCTTAAATATTAAATTTACTTTATTATAACTATCTTCTTATTCTCCGTATAATTTCCCATTTTTATATGCACAAAATAAATTCCTGAACCGACTGTATTTCTTGAATCATCCTTGCCGTCCCACGGAAAAACATAAGAGCCGGAACTCAATTCTTCATTAACTAATGTAATAATTTCTCTCCCTTTTGAATCATATAACGCAATCTTAACGTGCTCTCGAGATTTTATTTCCACGGTAATAAGCGATTGTTTCCCATCGATTGGATTAAAAATATTATTGTAACAGCTTGATGAAAACTCAGCAGCTAATACAGTTATCACACCTGTTTCTGCTTCTGCTGTTTGATTTTCTTTACGAACACACAGTACAATTTTAATCGTTTCTACCAAGGGATATTTTTGTATAACATCCTGCACAACGATATCACCGCTAATATTCCCTTCAGAACTTATTGAAATATCATCAGAAAATTCAATATCCAGAATCGTATTATTCTGATCAATAAGATCTACATTATCCAGCACCGCATCATTGATTGTCTTTCCTGTCAGATGAATAATCCCTGTTTTTTCTACACGAGTATCTCGAGTATTAATAGTTAATGCAAAAATTTCTTCAAGATTTAATGTACGAGCTGATTCATGCCCATTCCAAACAGTAGTTATATCATCTTCATTATACCCTCTTACTCTAAACCAGTATATGCGGCCGCTGAGTAATCCTTCAATCAGTACTGATTCACCTTCTACCAGCACACTAATCACTTCATCACTAAAATCACTCTGTAATGAATACTGCACTTCATTTCTGGTTGCTCCGTAATCCTGCCAGATTACTTCTACATCGTTAAATTGTATATTAGTAATTTCTAAATCTGTGGGAGGATAAGCAAAGGTATATTTCTCACCAACCAATGATGCACTTGATTCTCCATGCTCATTATAGGCTTTGACATAGCATCGATATAATGTATTTGATTCTAGATCTGTTTGAGTCCAGCTGGTTAAACCTGCTTCGGCAATTTCGTACAAAAGCTCATCATTATGAGCATTATAAATTCTGTATCCATCTTCATTATTTGCATCATCCCATTGCCATTGAATAGAATCCGTTCCAAGAACAGTACCCGTAAAATCAGCTGGTGTTTCAGGTGGCGTATTAACATTTTGTGTAATTGTTACTACAACCTCATCATCATCCGTTGCTCCATCATTATCAGTAACGGTTAATGTAATGGTGTGTACTCCTGCCGCACAGGTAACGGTTGGATTTATACCTGTTGCAATCTCGGTTAATCCCTCACGCCACACGTAACTCTGTATCGTACCGTCAGGATCAATTGATCCTGATCCATCAAGGGTGACTGACTCAGATCCATTTAAGTCTATATCTTCTCTACTCTGATCAACACCGGCATCAGCTGTCGGCGGCTGGTTACCAAAGATATCACAGGGGAACTCTTTATACAAACCTAGAGAATCCGTTCCACCATCATCAGTGGTTAAAAAGAAGTTTCTTTGACCAGCAACACCCTCATCAATTGATTCAATTGCTATTCCTTCATTATTTGCAATCCTTGGTCCATACCAGGATTTTAAAACAGGAAATGCTTTTGTTCCAGTTCCTGATGTTGTAATACTTAAGGCTTGAAGATGATCATCTGAACCGCCGCCATAATATCCATAATTGTGATATGAAAACAGCACTCCTGTTGACCTATCAAACTCTAATCCAGCGATTTCACTCTCACCCGTTGTAAACTCACCAACAAAAATATAATTTCCCGGAGTAGTCCTGTCCAGATCAAACACATAAATATGTGCATTACCTTGTAAACCTGCAAAAAACAATCCTCCGGTACCAAAACTGCTTGATGTGTATAAATTACCATTTTGATCAGTAAAATTTAAGGATGATAACCATGCATCCGGCACAAACGTTAATGCTTCAAGCCCGGAATTGTTTGCACCAATCCGCATTTGAGTTACATCCCATGTATTATTTAATACCGGACTTCCTGATGAAAAATCTAATTCTTTAATAAGCCGATAATTTCTATCTGCTGTTCCATCATTAATCTGTTCAACTCCTAAGAATACCACATCAGAATCAACACCGGTCCAGACTCCTTGCGTAATAGCCTCAGTATCATGCTCATCACTATACAATCCTCTCAATGATGCAGTATCCACATCCCAATATCCTTCAACTACCCACGAACCGTTATAACTTATACGCCAGACGTATCCAGAGTTTGATACAAGCCATAATTTATCCGTATCAGAATTCCATACTGCTCCGCTCAGATTGCTTCCCATATTTGCTTGTGTAATATTTTCTCGTGCTCCACCCGGCCACGGATCAATCGCATAGAGAACAGTCAGTGCACCGCATATAAAAAATACTGATAAATTTATAATAAGAGCTGTAATAGTTCGGTTAATTATTTTTTTCATATTCTTGCCTTTGCCATTGACTTTGTCTTTTGCTTATAGCTTACAGCTTAAACCTATTTTACTACCGCTATCTTCTTAGTCTCCGAATATGATCCCACCTGCATATATACGATATATATGCCCGATCCAACTGCTTTCCCGCTTGAATCTATCCCTTTCCAGGAAAAATCATGGCTTCCCTCGGTTTGATTGCCGTTAAACAGCGTCATTATTTCATTTCCTTGTGAATCATATATTGTTACAACGAGTTTGCCCTGTTCTTTTAAGTCACACCGAATAAGAGCCTGATTATTGCCGGGTTTTAAAATATTATTAAATACAGTAACTTTTATTTCTTTTGGGATTTCTCTTTCGGCTGTTTCATCTGTATTCGGATCTGAAGGATTGCTTGGATCATCAGGCTCGGCTGGATTATCCGGATCGATCGGATCATCGGGATCATTTTCAGGATTCAGTACAATTACATTCTTAAACGTATACCCGGTTTCTCCATCATTATCAATTACCGTTAATTCTACTCTATATTCACCGGCAGCTAAGAATTCACGGGAGACTCCACTGTCTGATGAATCAGGGGTACCATCACTCTCAAAATCCCAAATATATGAAACAATCTCACCATCAGGATCATTTGATAGTAATGCATTAAAGTTGACCGTCAGCGGTGCTTCACCAGATAACGGATCAGCAGTAAACAATGCTTTTGGCGGCATATTGTCAGTTCTCTCATACAAATAGATTGGATTATTTCCAACATCTTTCCGTTCAGGAACGGTATAATAATTTACTCCTCGATAATCAAAACAGATTGCCTCATCTTGATAATCCGGATTTGTTGATTGAGGCACTTCACATACAGGGGCTTGTGCAAGTGTTTCTGTTATACTTCTGCCGTCACGCTGGTAAAAATACGCATGATTATATTTTTTTACCAGGATCAAATTACCGTCGGGAGATATATCAGCACCGGTTATATTCCCGCCCCACGTCATATTACACATCCAGGTCACTTGAAGAGGCCCGGGATTTCCGGTTTTAGAGGTTTTTGGCTGCCCGGATGCTTCATCCCAGTAATCAGCATATGACGCACGATACAGCTTGCCAACACTTGTTCTTTTAGTAATAAAATAAATATCTTTTGCATCAGGATCAACAAAAAAACCTTCACAATCATAATGTGCTTGATCAGGACCTGAATCCCAGGGAGCCTGCGGATCAAACGGATCAGCCTGAGGATATGTTATCCAGATAACATCAACATCATAATCAGCATGATTCTCAAGATTAAATCCCTGATTTGCTCCTTGAGGATCAACCCGGGGTTCCTGCACACGTTTTACACAAAACGGTGGATTACCGCCATTATCTCCTGTATCACCCCAGTACAAATAATCAACACCAGGGACAGGTCCCGGTCCCATAGAAATATCTTCAGGATCCTCAACATTATCTTCCGCACTGTCCTGACACCAATACCTCCCAAGAATACTGCCGCTTTCATTTACTGCAAAAAGATAATTATCACCCCAGTTATCATTATGTGTCCAAAAAACTCCAGGTCTCTGCCTGCTTGCAGCAATTCCGGATGCTTCATCAACATGCTCACTTGCATTAAAAGACGGCAGGCTGCCAACCTGTACCGGCTGATTAAAAACAGGGGCTGCAGCTGCAGCAGATATGTTAGGCAATAAAATAATCATGCCTGATAAAATTATTGTTAATTTAAATTTGATGATATTCGTATTTAATAAATTCTTTTTTATTTCTAAATTTTGGGGATTTATTCTACGTGCGCGCGATGTAAATAAAAAAAAATGGTACGTACATTGTCTGTATATAGCATTGTACATAGCATAAAATACGCGGGCGCGATTTAATAATAAATATAAATAATAAATATTTTTTTTCATCA
>JBDRMW010000074.1:0-2033 GCA_043811735.1 bacterium | reverse complement strand
ATGATGATATTCATAAACCATGATTAAACGCTCTGTAGTGCCCTGTGGTGGATTAACTCGGGTGGGTGCATGGGGTAGTGGCCCCCGGCTATTAACCGGGGGATTTGGGGCTGTTAGTATTGAATACGCTTAAAACTGATATTGCGTCCCATCGACTCCTGAAGCGACACAAGGGCCAATATCTCCGCCTCGGTTTTGTTCGTGACATCGTAAATGCCCCGGTCCTTAATTCTGGATGCGTCCCACGATGCGCCCTTGTAGCAGCGCATGATGACTTGATCTTTTTCCATGATTATTCCCTCCTTCTGTTTAGTTTTTATCCATATTGCGTTAATAATCTATGCAATTACCGGGTATAATGCCACAGGCTGTTAGTAACATTAGTAATGTTATTATGCATTTTTTAGGTTATATATCCGGTTTTGTCAACAAGCCGAAATTCATGGTTCCCGTACTTACCCTTAAAATACTCAAGGCCGTGATCTTTTATAGCCTTTTCACGGTGTTTTGTTATGATAATTCCCGTTGATGGGTTGTGGCAAAAAACATAATCCCATTGTCCATTGATAAAGACCTGTAATCTTTTTATTTTTCTCATAACATCCCCCTAAATTGCTATCATAATAATGGTTAAAAGCAAACTCCCGATTGATACCCCTTTTATGATTCTGATTATCATTGTTGCCCTCCCTGTTAATGGTTTTCAATCCGTCCGTGTATGCCCTCCGTGAAGGGCATAGGCTGAAGGATTAATAATCAGGCATAAAACCCTCTGCCCTGTCGGCGCACTCGTCGCATTGATAACCGAGGCGCTTGTCTTTAGGTGTGAGCCGGTTAGGTTCCCCGCATGTCGGGCAAGGAAGGTTGCGTGGGTTGCGATTGCTGGACGCTCTTAATGCTGAACGTCCACCTGGGTCTTGAAACATGCTGCGGTCTTCGTCGTCATAATAATTCATGTGTCATATCTCCTTTATGGTTAGTGGTTAATGGTTCTGATGATATGCCTGCTCTATTCTTTTTTATCTATTTTGATTTTATACTTAGATACTTTATGCCAAAACGCTCTTTCATTAATTCCAAGCAGTTTGGCCGCTTTGTTTTGATGTCCCTCTGTCTCCTCTAAGGCTTTTTCTATGTATCCAATTTCTATGGCAATTAATATTTCATTTAGTTTTATTGGAAATGGTTCAAATTGAAATTCAATCTTCATTTTATCTAATGGTATTGGATATAAAAAGTCTATTAACTCTTTAACCGGCTGAAACCACTCGCCACGAATTTTAAACCTTTTAAAACGTGCGTGTAAGAAAGCCTCGTCCTTTTCACTTCCCGGCATTGTTCCCAATAGATTTAATTTTTCATGGTGATTAGTCTGTAATACTGAAAGTCGCTGTTTAGGGCTTTCGTGTTTAGTGAATCCTATCTTTATCGGTCCCGAAATACCTGATTGAATAAAATATATCATTTTTCCCTTTTCCTTAAAAATTCGTCGATTGCTTGATTAATAGCAGACTGAACAGATTTGATCTTTCCAAAAACCTTCAAGAGTTTAAGCTGTTGTAAATTGGCTTCATTTATTCTAAGCGTAAATGCTTTCATTTAATCACCCCCCCTCTATAATACATAATAGCAATCTTTACGCCAAAAAATAAAACAATACAACAAAACAAGATAACAATATGAAATAACAATTAATAATAATTTTAAATTAAAATATTCAGCAATGAAGCAAGATGAAACATGCTAATATTGTGTAAGGAAAACTGACATATTGTAAAGAAAATCGACATTACTGATATTGTTGAATAAAATACCAATAAAACGTGATAACCATTCCTAATAAGCACTTATGTTGTTGATATTATTAGGTGTCAGAAATCTTTACATATATTTCATTATTTTCTTGACAGATAATATAAATAATAATAGTAAGTAATTATATGGAAAATGAGATACATTCAAATTTCGCACAATATGACAGACCGTGGAAGCTGGTCAACTATGTTATCACCAGGGCAGCTCTTGAAATGCGG
>JBDRMW010000073.1:0-7991 GCA_043811735.1 bacterium | reverse complement strand
GGCGGTTTTTTGCCCGGCCTTCCGGCGTCTCATTTGATTCAAGCGGATGAAACTCCCCATAGCCGGAGCTGGTAACTTTCTCCGGGCTGAATGCAAGTTCTTCTATTAAGTAACGCGTAAGAGTTGTTGCACGTGCGGTTGATAACTCCCAATTAGAAGGAAATCGCTCAGTATGTATCCGCCGGTCATCGGTATGTCCTTCAATGATAACCCGGTTGGGATATTCCGTAAAAATTGCAAATAGATCTTTAATAACCTCACGCGCGCTGTCTGAAGCCAGTTCTGCCTCGCCTGATTTAAACATCAAATTTGATGAAATAGAAATAACCAAACCTTTATCATTTATGACATCCTGGATTAACTGTTCATGATGATGTTCGGTAACATAATTCCTGACACGCCTTTGAATTTTTTTAAGCTGATCTTCGGTTGTTGCCGAAGCAAGGGCAAACAGCATCACAAAAAATACGAGCAGTTGTGTCATTAAACAGCCGTAGGTCAGCATCCAGTTGCCCTTTTCAGATGTTTGTTCTGCTTTTCGTATAACCATGTTTTTTATTTATTAAACAGATCTATTGTGTTCAACCGCTGCTGCCAGTTTACGAATTCCCGGTTCAAGATACGCCTGAAGATTAGCTTCCAGGAGTGTCGGGGTAATCCCTGACTGCATCAATAATACTCCCCGAATTACAATTTCTTTTACCAAAAGTTCTTCTTCACTGCGGCGTTTAAGTTTTCCTGCAATAGGCATACATAATAAAAATCCAAAAACCAAACCGTAAAAGGTAGTTAACAGTGCAACTGCCATGCCGGATGCGATTTGAGACTGATCCTGCAGGTTGGCAAGCATCAATATAAGACCGATAATCGTACCGATCATACCGAATGCGGGAAAATACGTTGATGCTACATTAAATATCTCCTGCCCGACTTTATGCCGCTCGGAAATAAAGGTAAGCTCGGTTTCCAGCGTATTCCTGATAAACTCCGCATCCTGCCCGTCAATCACGAGCTGAACACCGCGTTTCATAAAATCATTATCCAGCTTTTTTACATCGGCTTCCAGGGATAAAAATCCTTCTTTTTTTGTTTTTTGAGCCAGAGAAACAAATGTGCTGATCAACCGGGTAGTATCTTCGCCGGGATCAGAAAAAACTTTTTTAACGACTTTGATCGTGCCAAAAACCTGTTTTATCGGATAATTAATAAGGATTGCGCAGAATGATCCCCCAAAAGTAATTAAAAAAGATTGAAAATTAAAAAAATTGCCCAATCGGGTAAAATCAATACCGGTCGGCCCCCACAATATTCCCATCAAAATTAAACTTAAACCCACAATACTGCCTATAATTGTCGTGATATCCATTGCGGCCTCGCTTTGTTCGGTAATTTAAAATTTAACATTTAAAATTTCCGATTTTTTATTTGCTTTCTTCAATTAACTTCCGAATAACTTCCGAAGATTCCACTACGACTATCCGATTCCCTGTTGAATACACGATCAAAGAATTTTCACCCATTTTTTCTATCGATTGTATCTGGCCGGTGTTAATCGTTATTTCTTCCTTATTAAGTTTATGTAACGTAATCATTGGCCCGGTCTTTGTTTTAATCTCTTTTTCGGTTCCTGCATTATATGCTGAAACGCGTTCGTGTATCCGTTTTTTAATATCCCATTTTGAAGCGGGCATGAAAAATCCCAGCCGTTGAAAAATTATTCGCAGCAGCACAAATCATTATAGCAGTTTTTTTTCATTTGATGCAAAAGAAAATATTGTTTATAATATCTTAATGAAAGATTTTTTGATCTGCCTTATTATTTTCTCAATCTTCCTTCCTTGCGCATTTGGGCAGGAAAACACTTCGGAACCTGCGCCTGCAGAAACCGAAATCAGCAAGAACCAGCAGCGCATGATTGAGACAATAGCTGAATCCGAACGATTCTATAATCTGGCGATTGATGCATATGACCTTGGGAATAAAGCAAACGCACGGACATATTTTAAAAGATCGCTTAAAAAGCTGGCTTCTTCATCTATTGATCAAAATATGCTCTACGGTTTATCGGATTACTTTGACCGTATCTATATTGAACTAAACAACCGCTTAAATCTATCCGAAACCCCTGAAAGATTATTGTCAAGCCTTCCTCCCATCCCTATTGAACCGGATAATCCCATGACTCAGCATTATCTTCAATTATTTTCCCGGGATCCCATGCGCAGATCGATTATTCGTTCGTTTGAGCGGATGGGATTATACAAAGATATGATTGTTTCAATCTTAAAGGAATACGGCCTGCCCGAAGAATTAATCTATCTGCCTGTCGTAGAAAGCAGATACACGATTAATGATGTATCCAGCGCCGGCGCCGTCGGCCTCTGGCAGTTTATGCGGCACACGGGACGCGCATACGGCATGCGGGTGGATTTCTGGGTTGATGAACGCAGAGATCCTGAAAAAGCAACGAGAGCAGCTGCTGAATACTTAAAAAAACTCTATCTCTGGTTTAATGACTGGCACCTGGCCTTAGCAGCATATAACCGCGGGGAATACGGCATAGCCCGCGACCTGCAGTTTTCAAAAACCACTAATTTTAACCGCCTTGCTGAAAACAATGCGATCCCCACGGAAACAGAAAAATATGTTCCTCAATTCATGGCATGCGTCATCATTTCTCAGGATCCAATCCTGTATGGCATTGAATTTGAACTTGATCCGCCTTTTGAATATGATGTATATGAAACCGATGTGATGATTGACCTTGAAGTTGCTGCGAAAATGCGCCGATACCACGCTGGAGGATATCAAAAAACTTAATCCGTCACTCGCTGCCTGGTGCACCCCAAAAAACTATCCCGGATTTAAATTAAAAATACCCAAAGGATCAAAAGAATCATTTACGCAGAGCATCTCTCAGGTAACAGATTTATGTCCTGCCAGAGAATTCGTAAAATACAAAGTTAAAAAAGGAGATATTTTAGGCAAAATCGCCCAAAAATACGGCACCACGGTTAATGCAATAATGAGTGACAACAACATTAAAAGCGCCCGTCTGCTCATGCCCGGCAAAACCCTCATCATAAAACCCGGCAAAAAATACTACACCAAATAAATTTTTTACAAGCTTTGAGATAAAGCTTCAAATGCCTGTTCTGTTGACAAAGACTCTACGCCAACCAATGTACCATCTGGCAAAGCCACTATGAGATTATGCAGCCTTGACAAAAATAAGATGGAAAATCTATTGATTGTTTCCGGCTTAACTTTTTGTTTTCCTGCTTTTTCCACCATTTTATTAACCTCATCTTCTATTTCCTCACTCGTTATATCGTCTCCATTCAGTCCATAATAAGATAAAAGGATTTCTGCAGGTTCAACATCATGCCCATTTTTTAATAACGCGATACAAATATTTTCTACTGTTTCATAATTAAAAACACTGCTTTCAGGATCACTGATCAATTCAGTCAGGATAACGACTTCTTTTATCACTTTGGGATCTTTTGATGCTGCTAAAACTTCCGTCACTATTCGTTCAAGTGATGAATTTATTCTCTTGGACTCTTCAGCTGTTTCGACATGCCTGATTAAAATATCTGCAGCTGTAATCATCCTGCTTTCTTGTTTGATTAACTGCTTCAGAGTAAATTCAATAAAAATTTCTTCGCCTTCGCCATACGCTTGAAGATTACCGATACCACCTCTATAATAATGCAGGGTTCTCAGACGTTCATTTGTTTGAATCAAATTCGTGATTAATCTTTTAATATTATCTGCTAATACTACATGCTCAACATTCCACATAATCCATCTTTCCACATTCGGACGAGGATAATCACCCGAGAGCTCTTGTTCAGTAAAGATTTCGGCAATACCTATGCCGATTGCAGAAGCTTCAGCAATCCTTCCTGCATCTGCAAGCTTATACATCGCAAAAAGAACCGGTTCATACCCATCTCTTACTATATTACAAACAGAATCTCTTGCAAGCCTGTAAAGATCCCGGTACTTCTTACCCTCGATTAAACCATTCATCCTTTCCATTAATTCTTTTTTGTTTTCAGCAATAGGCACCTCCTCCGGCAGTGCATATTTTATTTCAACTTTTCTTAAAGATTCTTCATCTGATTTTTTATAGATAATTTCTTCTATCATGCCATCTTTAAATCTTTGTAAAGATGATGGATCTCCTTTGGGCATTATTTTATTAAATATTGCAAGCACACTCCCAGCATTCACAGGCAGATCATCTGATATTTTTGACCACATATAAAACGATAATAATTCACCTGCTTGTTCATAAAAACCTTCCTTTAATAATACTTCGCATATCTGCGTAATTTCTCGTTTGACAGATTTGCCGTGATAATTACCTCTGTTAACTATCTGTTTCCCGATATCAACTACCTTTGCAGGGATTTGTGTGTTTACTGCAGACAGCATGTTTACTCTTTCCATCAGAGTATTTATAATTTGAACACCAAAGCCAATTGAATAACCGTTGTCAGCATCAATTAATTCACCTGTCAAATCAGCAGCGCAATAAGCATGAATAGCATTTTGATCCGCCTCACTTGCCGATATTAAATAATAAATAATCCCCTGCACAATAAATCTCTGCCCCATTTCAGTATGAATATTTTTATGTTTAATCTCAATATATCCTGTTTTCAACCTTGAAAAATTCGAAAGATCTTTTAATAAAATCATACTGCGGGCAAAATCTGTAAGCGCATCAATAGATATCACATCCCCTGCATAAGTTGTAATCTTACTCTGCAACCACCCCCCTGTCTGCTCAATATTAATATGAGCATTATCAGTATAATTGATCATCCCTGCAATAGCCATGCCTATGCTGACTGCCAGATCGCTTCTTCCTGCATTAATAAGCGCAAACATCGCATATATGTTATCTTCTCCGATATTTTCCGATCCCATTAATTTTTCTTTTCTGGATATTAAATCATTCACTGCTTCTTCATAAACCTCAATATAATTTTTATTTTCAATTAATTTATTGATTTCTTCAAATGTTTTTCTACCCGATTCCGTCCCCGGCAATGCACCACTGAAAATATCAGCATTAACTCCTGAAGGAACCGCCAGATAATGCGGCACTACCGTTGAAAACGAATTAGAAACAAATGCAATTGAAACCAACAAAACAATAAACCTTTTAAATGATCCTTTAAAGAAAACCATTTTACACCTCCGTAATTATTTTTACTTTCATATTAATTGAGTATATAGACTTTCAATTACCCTTATTATTATATCAAATCAATGTGAAATCCCATGTAAAATCTTTGTAAAATCTTTACAATTCGTAATGCAGGGTAAGGGCTATATCCAGATGGTCATCTTCTATATTGGAAGGAATCGGCGGGAAGGGGCTGGCGCGTTTGATTGCACGGCAGCTTTCCTTGTCCAGCACAGCATGTCCTGAACCATTGATAATACGAATATTTTCAACATTGCCGTCAGAACGCACTGAAAAATATATTTGCGTTTTACCGGACATGCTTAGCATCTGCGCACGCCTCGGATACCGTTTTGCCTTAATAATTTTTTGGCGCAATACCGCCAGATATGGATTTTCAATACTTCCTCCGCCTTGTTCAATATGTTGATTTTGAATATGCTCTGCCGGTAAAAAATTTTCACCTAAAACAACCATTCCCGTATCACTTACGCAGCCCTCCGGCAAAGATTTCGAAGTCTCCGATGAGGAAGATGTTGATTCAACCAGTGCAACCGTAATAAAACCTTTATCACCGGAACCCTTAATCAAGGAATCACCGAATGTGCTTCTCCACCCTGTTAACAGAAATAACAGATGCAGACTTACGGATAATATAAGGGCGGTCTTGAAGGAATCCGGTGATTTTGTTATTCGCTGCATTTGATTTATTATATGTACTTACATTTGATCATGTCAAGAATTAAATGGGGCTGGAGTTTACCCATTTTTTATGTACACATGCACATAATGTCAGGGGATAATTTGGGAACGAATAAAAATTTTAGGATATTGTGCAATAAAATTCGGAAACTTGTCCGCGCATGTCCGACGGCAAAAAACGTCCTCGACTTTTTTGCCTAGTTACGCGGACACCGAATTTTATTGCACAATATCCGTTAAGAAATTTTTCTTGAGTGTACAAATTATCCCCTGACATTATTCCACATTTCCTACATATATTTTTATCTACCTTTCAATGCATATCACACATATAGATCAAAATAACGGGGAAACTTCTGTTAAATGGGGTCTGGTTCTACACTAGGGTTTAAGCATGAGTTCCTGCAGAGCTGCTTGACGGGAGTACTGTGAAGGGCCCCACAACAGAATGACGGGGTAGCTTTTAAAAAACTTATTTTGAAGAAATGATAAATCTTCCGATAAAATAAGCGAAGCGGGAAGATCTCGATTAAGATCATCTAACACATGTTGAATCAATTTAGACTGATCATTTGTCTCACAAACAAAAGTAACGAGATCGTACTTATTTTTTTTAATTTCTTCCCGCAATTGATTCCGATATGTTATGTATTTTCGGGGATTCCGGGGAATGTGAAGAAAAGAAGAGTTTTTAAAGCGGGTTTTACCCAGTTTGTCCCATATTGAAGATGAACTCACGATAAGTAGTCGTGATTTTCGGGTGATGACGGGCATCGTTTCCCACGAACCATATCTCCTGATGCTCTTACGTGCAATTCGATACGCCCATTTTTTATTTTCATCCCAGTTAATAGTGATTTTCGGTTCAGCAGCAGCATCATATTTAAGATTTTTAAACAAACTGTATTTGAGCTTTAATATCCGATGGACTGATTCATTGATCCTGGATTCAGATAATATTCCCTGTTCAATGGCCTGGTGCATACCTGCAATAACCTGCGGAATAAGATCATAACTTTTTCCCAGCAGAATAATATCCCCGCCGGCATCAATGAATTTTACCGCAGCCTCAACTATCGAATAATTTGCAGCTACCGCATACATTTCGAGCGCATCTGATATGACTACCCCCTGATAATCAAGTTCGGTTCGCAATAAGCCGTATATCATATCTGCAGAAATTGTTCCCGGAATATTTTTTTTATCAATCGCTTTCCAGTTAATATGCGCGGGCATGATCATATCAATATCATCATCAATCAGCATTCGGTAGGGAATAATATATTTTAAAATCTGCTCTTTAGTTAATGACGATTGAGGCAGTATCTCATGAGAATCTTCCTTTACCGCTCCATGATTGGGAAAATGTTTTGCACATCCCAGCACATCATATTTCTTAAGGCCCCTAAAATAGGCACGGGAGAAAGTTGCAACCGAAAGTATTTCTGAACCATATGAGCGCGTCCCAATTACTTCACTTGACGGAAATTTAAGCACATCAACACACGGAGCCAGATTAACATTAATTCCCAATGATTTAAGCTCCATCCCGTTAATCTCACCTGCTATGCGCGCATATTTTTCTGATCCGGCGGCACTGACTGCCATATTCCCGGGGATATGCGTTAACCCCAAACCGACACGATTTACTTTCCCCCCTTCCTGATCAACGGCCACAAATAACGGAACGGCTGCATGTCTCATTGCAGCATTCTGCAGATTAGAGATCATTTCTTTGACCTGACCCTGCGATTTGAGCGCTTCTGTAAATAATATAACTCCTCCCAATGAATATGCTTCCACATACGCATCTGATACCTTTTGATATTGAGGAGTTCTTATTCCCATCATAAGCAGCTGGCCTATTTTTTGCTGCAAACTCATTGATTCCATTTTTGAATTAATCAGACGCGCTCTTTTTTTTTCATTAATAAATACGATTCCGTTAATCACTGATACCGCACAGACCGCGATAATCAGCAAAAACAATGTGGTATTTTTAAACGACAAGACAGGTGCGCTACGCTTCATGATCTTAATGTTATGCAGGGCAGATGTACGGTAAAAATGCTTCCTTTTTTGA
>JBDRMW010000072.1:0-8052 GCA_043811735.1 bacterium | reverse complement strand
GAAGGGAAGATTCATCTTTGGCCAATTTCTTCCTCACTTCTCGTTTACGTACCACAGAGGGTACGCTGCACTCGTCGTTCGTTGAAATTGGCTCAAATCTGAATCTTCAAATGTAAAGATCTGTTAGGGACACTACACTAGCTAAATTCATTGATTTCACCGGGGAGGTTTTTTAAACGTATGAACATTAACAAACTAACATTTAAATCTCAAGAAGCGCTTCAACAGGCACAGGTTCTTGCAGATAAACATACCCATCAGGAGATCACCGGGATACATCTGCTCTTAAGCCTGATCAATCAAGAAGGGGGTATTGTACGTCCTATCTTGGAGAAAATCGGTATTCAGCTGGATGATTTAAGCAGCCGTCTTGAACAGGAACTTGAGAATATACCTAAAGTTGAAGGTGAGTTTCATGTAGGGCTTGCGCCCCATACCGGCCGGATTTTAAACCAGGCTTTTACTGAGGCAGCCGCCATGAAAGATGAATTTGTCTCAACTGAACATCTGCTCTTAAGTATTTCTGAAGTAGCTAATCCGGGAAAGAAAATATTAGAAAGCACAGGCGCGGCCAAAAACCGGCTGTTAACGGCACTTAAAGAAATAAGGGGAACACAAAAAGTTACTGATCCAAATCCCGAAGATAAATACCAGGCATTGGAAAAATACGGCAAAGATTTAACTGAACTTGCCCGCCGGGGGAAATTAGATCCCGTGATCGGCAGAGATGCAGAGATCAGGCGTACCATACAGGTGCTTGCCCGGCGGACAAAAAATAATCCCGTCTTAATCGGTGATCCGGGTGTGGGAAAAACAGCAATTGTTGAAGGATTAGCAACCCGCATTGTTTCGGGAGACGTGCCGGAGAGTTTAAAACATAAACGGGTAATCACTCTTGATATCGGATCTCTTCTGGCAGGGGCTAAATATCGGGGAGAATTTGAAGATAGGATGAAAGCAGTCTTAAAAGAAATCGCCGCATCCGGCGGGGAAATTATTTTATTTATTGACGAGATGCACACTATCGTTGGAGCCGGTGCTGCTGAAGGAGCGGTTGATGCGGCTAATCTCTTAAAACCAATGCTTGCACGCGGTGAATTAAGATGTGTCGGGGCAACCACGGTTGATGAATATCGCAAACATGTTGAAAAAGATGCAGCCTTAGAACGAAGATTCCAGCCGGTTAAAATCGGTGAACCAAGCGTTGGAGATACGATAGCTATTTTACGGGGATTAAAAGAAAAATATGAAGTGCATCATGGTGTCCGTATAAAAGATGCAGCCTTAGTAGGTGCGGCAGTTCTTTCAAACCGGTATATTTCGGATCGATTTTTGCCGGATAAGGCGATTGATTTAATTGATGAAGCTGCCAGCAGGCTTCGTATTGAGATTGATTCAATGCCGACTGAGCTCGATGAAGTTGAACGTAAACTGCGTCAGCTTGAGATTGAGCGCCAGGCAGTTAAAAAAGAAAAAGATCAGGGCTCCAAAGACAGACTACAGAAAATCGAGTCTGAAATTGAAGAATTAAAAGGCCAATCAGCCCGGATGCGCAGTCAATGGGAAAAAGAAAAAAAATCGATTCAAAATATTCAAAAATATAAGGAGATTATAGAGAATTTAAAACTTGATGAGCAGAAAGCTGAACGAAGCGGAGATTTTGAAACAACCTCAAAAATCCGTTACGGAAGAATCCCTGATTTTACCAAAAAACTCGAAGAAGAAAACAATACGCTTCATGAGATTCAAAAACAGGGGAGTATGTTAAAAGAAGAGGTTGATGAAGAAGATATTGCTGAAGTGGTTGGCAGTTGGACGGGAATCCCGGTCAGCCGGCTTATCGAAGGTGAGATGCAGAAACTCTTAAACATGGAGGAACGGCTGCATAATCGTGTAGTCGGTCAGGATGAAGCAGTAACCGCTGTATCTAATGCTATTCGAAGATCACGTTCAGGGCTGGCAGATCCCCATAAACCGATTGGTTCGTTTATTTTCTTAGGGCCGACCGGGGTAGGTAAAACCGAGCTATCGAAGGCATTGGCTGAGTTTTTATTTGATACTGAACAGAATTTAATACGTATTGATATGAGTGAGTATATGGAAAAATACTCTGTTGCCCGGCTTATTGGTGCACCGCCGGGATATGTGGGTTATGAAGAAGGCGGACAGTTAACTGAGAAGGTGCGGAGAAAACCATATGCGGTTGTTTTACTGGATGAGTTGGAAAAAGCACATCCTGACGTCTTCCATATTTTGCTGCAGATATTAGATGACGGACGGTTAACTGACGGCAAGGGACGAACCGTTGATTTTAGGAATACGGTTATTATTATGACTTCAAACATCGGATCTAACTGGATCCAGGAATCAAAAACATATGATGAGATGAAACATGGAATTAAAGATGCATTGCGTGCGTATTTTAATCCGGAGTTTTTAAACCGAATTGATGAAATAGTCATCTTTAAAAAATTGATTGCCGATCAATTAATTGATATAATTGATGTACAGCTCAAAAACCTCTATACACGGCTGGCTGACAAGAAATTATCACTTGAGCTAGATAAAAAAGTTAAAAATTTAATCGCCCGGGAAGGATATGATCCGGCGTTTGGTGCACGGCCCTTAAAACGGAGTATCCAGAAAAAACTGCTCGATCCATTATCTGCAGAGATTATTGCCGGGAAATTTCAAACAGGAAGCACCATAAAGGCAACAACCATAAAAAAAGGAACCGAGGAGATCGTTTCGTTCAGCCAAATATAAAATTATGAATATAAAAAACATTCAGAAGAAACTTATAATACTCTTTTGCCTGGTAGTCCCGTTTACCATGTTCAGCTGTTATAAAAAACCGGTTGCGCTTAATATTCCGCTGGGGCCTCTGTACGGCAAAAAAATACTGCTGGATCCCGGGCACGCGGTGCATACTGAATCAGGAATCATTATAAATCCCGGCATGGTTTCAACTCATGGCATTGCCGAACGAGAAGTTGTCCTGCAGATAGCGGAGTTTTTAGGCAGACGGCTTGAACAGGTTGGATGTGAAGTATTTTATACGAGAACTAATAAAGATTTCTGGCGGGAATATAATGATTCTAAGGGGGATAATTATAACCGCGCATTTATGGCGCGCGATTTAGAAGTCGATGCCTTCATTAAAATACATACGGATTGGTTTTGGGATACAGACGCACAGGGAGCGCGAAGTTTTTATTTCTCAAAAAACAGTAAAAAATTCGCTAAATTAATACATAAACATATGTTAAACAACACTCACCGTAAAAACCGAGGTGTTGAGCGCGACTGGTTCTTAGGGATGGAAGTGCTTGATATGCCGACCGTCCTGGTTGAAACCGCCTTTTTATCAAATCCTGAAGAAGAAAAACTGCTTGGTGACCATAAGTTTTTAGACAAATGCGCCGAAGGCATATACCAGGGCATCCTAGCTTACTACCAATAAGGGGTCACCTATTTAGGAATTAGTCAAGCAGAAAAATAAATTCCATTCAGTGATTCCTCACCTTATGCCAAAAAACATTTTTTGTACTACTGATAAAATATTAAATCTAGCGCCCGTTTGACTATCTAAAGAAGCTCCTAAAAAATCAGGACTTCAGTCACCTATTGGCGGCTTCGTATGAAACGAACCACATGATAATATCGGGCGGCGACTCACCGCTAATCAAGTCTACGATAGCTGGCCTAGATAAATATCTTGACCACTTCAGACCCCTTTGAGCGCGTGAGTCACCACACCATCCTAGTGTAGTGGCGCATAAATAACTTTAGTTATATTAATAAATTAAAGGGTAAATTAAAGGAAATTAAAGGGAACGTTTCCCTAAAACATGCCTAAAACATGTTGAAATATAGGTATGATTTTGGAAAAAAGGTAATCAATTAAGTTTTCTTTGAAAGGTTTTTGTGTGAAAAAATAATACTGCTCGCAATAAGTACGACCCCTGCAATGATTGAAGAAAATTCAAGAGTTTCCTGCCAAAAGATGCGGCCTAAAAAGTAGGAAAAAATTATGGTAAGACAGGTCAATGCGGCTGCTGAAGAAACTTTTTCAACTAAAATAGCAATAGTTAAGAATAATTGTGCAAGGGTGGCAGCCACGCCGTTTAAAACTAACACAAACAGAATGTGAGGTTCTGGCTTTACAAAATAGATCCCCATTATAGGGGCGGATAAACACGTAGTTAAGAGCGTAAAATAAAAAGTAATACTTAAAGGGGACTCATCCCCAAGTTTTTTAACCATAATAAAGGCAATAGAAGCAAAAAAGCCCGAGCAGATAGCTGCCAGTCCTCCCATATTAATTATATCTAAATTTGGCTTAAGAATAATATAGATGCATGCAAAAGCGGTTGTAAGATATATCCCCAGCTGTACGGTGATGCGTTCTTTAAGGAAAAACACCGAAAGAACAGCTGTAAAAATAGGAGCGGTATAACTTAACAATGTTGCATCAGCAAGCGGAAGCTTCGTTACAGCAAAGAAATAACAACCGATTGCGCAGAATCCGAAAAATCCGCGCATAAGAAGAAGTTTTTTATGTGTGCCCCAGATGGGTGTTTTTCGAAAAAAGGCGATCATCCAAATAATAATGGTCCCGATCAATGCGCGGAAAAATACCATTTCATAAATGGGAATCGTGCTTCCCGCTGTTTTTACCCCTGCGCTCATGAGGGCGAAAAAAAACGTAGCGCAGATTATTAGATATATCCCTTTGCCGCTGAATTTTTCATACATAGTTTGAGCATTATAGCATTTTTATATAAGGAAATATAATGTGCGTAAATTTTTGCTTGATATGCGTAGCTAAAAATGGTACTATAAGTAAAACTTTGCTCCTCGTTATTAGGCGAGGGGCTTTCCATTTTATGGATATTTTTTTATATCCAGACCTGGATAATCCAAAAAGGAGGTAGTTCCTGCCATGACTCATTACGAAGGCGTTATTGTTTTTTCACCGGACACACCCGTTGAGCAGATTGATCAAACACTCGGCAAAGCACAGGAATTAATCGAAAAAAACGGCGGTAAAACAGAATCGGTTGATAAATGGGGTAATAAACGTACCGCGTATCCCATTGGTAAATACCGTGAAGGATTCTATGTAGTAGTGCAGTTTATATCCGATGCACTTACCGTCCAGGAAACAGAAAAATTATTCAGATTGAATTCCAGTGTTATCCGCCATCTGATTGTTAAATTAGATAAAAAGGCATTAGCCAAACGGATAGTTCCAGAATTAAATAAAGAGGAGGTAGTATCACATGATGAATCTAAGGTTGCCGGAGCAGAATAGTGTTATGTTGACAGGCCGTCTGACCCGTAATGCTGAACTGCGCTTTACCACAAAAGGAAATCCTGTCTGCAGTTTTGATATTGCGGTAAATCGCAGATATCTTGACATGGTTTCAAATGAATGGAAAGACGACGTTAGTTTTATACCGATAGTTGTCTGGGGAAAAGCTGCTGAACGGTCCAATGAACGAGGTAAAAAAGGAACGGCTGTGCATGTAGCGGGCCGTTTAAAAAGCCGTTCCTGGGAAACACGCGAAGGGCAGAAGCGCACCTCAATAGAAGTAATTGCAAATAGAGTACAATTCCTGTCAAAAGTTGAAGAAGGGGACGGCGGATCAGCTGCTGCTGAACCATCTAATTCGGGTCAAGAAGAGTCTGAGGAAGCGGTACAGGCAGAAGAAACAGAGACGGTTCCTTTTTAACAGAAGAACTGTTGAAATATAAGAGGAGAGATACTATTATGAGATCAACGCCAAAACCCGGGGGAAAACCGGGAGGTAGAAAACCTTTTTTCAAAGGAAGCAAAACAGGAGGAGGGCCACGCAGGGGTAAACGGCCTTTTTTAAGAAGAAAAGTATGCCGTTTTTGTGCCGATAAAGTCACCTTTATAGATTATAAAAACCATACGCTGCTGCGAAGTTTTATCACTGACCGCGGAAAAATGTTAGCAGGCCGTGTAACGGGGACGTGTGCAAAACATCAGCGGCAGGTAGGTCGTGCAATGAAGCGTGCACAAAATATAGCATTGCTTCCGTACACTATTGTGTAATTGACCATAACTACACCAGGTTAATCTGATTGTTTTTTAGGAGGAGTTTGTATTATGAAGGTTATTTTAAAACAGGATATTAAAGAATTAGGACACGCGGGTGAAATAAAAAATGTCTCCGACGGATATGCGCGGAATTATTTATTCCCCAAAGGGCTGGTCTTTGAAGCAAATAAATCAAACTTAAAGCGCTGGGAGCATGAGAAAAAATCACTGGATAAAAAGAAGGCTCTTGCGCTTCAAAAAGATCAGGAACAAGCTGCGGAAATGGAAAAACTTTCCTGCACGATTACGGTTAAAACCGGCGATGATAATAAAATGTTCGGTTCAGTGACTGCCGCTGATATTTCCGAGAGCTTAAAAGACTTAGGCTTTACGATAGAAAAAAAAGATATTCTGCTTGATGGGCCGATTAAAGAGCTTGGTGCATACGTAGTTGATGTCCGTATTTCCTCACAAGTAAATGCAAAGGTAAAAGTATGGGTAGTAGAACAGACATAACTCCTTTAATAGAAAAACTTCCTCCGCAGGCTCTCGAAGCTGAGATGGCTGTCTTAGGTTCAATGCTTATTGAACGAGAAGCTATTCTGCAGACGATCGACATCGTCAATGAGCGCAGTTTCTATAAAGACGCACACCGAAAGATATTTGCCGCTATATTGGATTTATATGTGAATGACAAAGCCGTTGACTTAGTTACCCTTTCGGAAGAATTAAAGCGCAAGCGGATCCTCTCTGATATCGGCGGCGCTGCGTATTTGACTGAACTTATCAATATGGTTTCAACTGCTGCCAATGTTGAACATTATGCGCAGATTGTCCGGCAAAAAGGAACCCTGCGCAGTCTTATTCAAGCCTCAACCCAAATTGTTAATAATTGTTACGCTGAAAAAGAAAAGGTTGAAAAGATTCTTGATCAGGCAGAAAGCATGATTTTTTCTATTGTGCAGGATAAGCTATCTAAAGGGTTTCAGCCGGTTGGCGACCTTATTCATAATGTTATTGAAACGGTTGAATCGTATTATCAGCGTAAAGAGCATCTCACGGGGCTTGCTACCGGGTTCCAGGAATTTGACGTGTTAACTGCAGGCCTCCAGCCGTCTAATCTCGTCATTATAGCCGGCCGCCCGGGTATGGGGAAAACATCGATTGTCATGAACATGGTTGAACATATTGCCTTGCAAAATAAAATTCCGGTCGGCATGTTTTCACTTGAAATGTCAAAGCAGGAATTAATTCTACGGATGTTATGTTCACAGGCGCGCGTAAACTCTCATGAGGTGAGGCGCGGATATTTAAGCAAGCGTTATTGGACCGCATTAACCAATGCCGCAAGCAGAATCTCCGAAGCACCTTTATATATTGACGATTCGTCATCACTTACCGTGCTTGAAATGCGTGCACGTGCCCGGCGTCTTGCTTCTGAACTGCATGTTCAGGGAAAAAAACTGGGGCTCATTGTGGTTGATTATCTTCAATTGATGCAGGGTTCAGGCGGGATCGAAAGCCGTCAACAGGAGATTTCAGAGATTTCACGATCACTCAAAGGATTATCACGAGATTTAGATATGCCGGTCATTGCAATTTCACAGCTTTCGCGCAGGCCTGAAGAAAAAGGCCGTGAAGGAAGGCCGCAGCTTTCTGATTTACGGGAATCCGGAGCCTTAGAGCAAGATGCGGATCTCGTGGCTTTTATATTTCGTTCAGAACTGTATAAACAGGATGACCCCAGTTTACAGGGAAAAGCAAAATTTATTATATCAAAACAGCGTAACGGCCCTACGGGTGAGATCGATCTGGTGTTTTTAAAAGAATTTACCAGGTTTGAGAATCCCGCACATATTGAAAATGAATAATACCTCTGCCGGTTCCGGGGTAACCAAGTGAGCTCATGCATGTAAAATCTATTTCTGCCAAAGTTGTTTTTAGGCCCACCTGGGCAGACATATCTCTTTCTTCGTGCAAAC
>JBDRMW010000071.1:0-19259 GCA_043811735.1 bacterium | reverse complement strand
TATATCCATTGTTCAGTGTATACGTGATTTTATCATTATAATCATCAATATCATCATAATCACCGATTGATTTTTCCCCTGTTTCGGGACCTAAAGCAGTTATCTTTGTTTTAATTTTGATATATTCTTTGGTCTTAACGCTTAGTTCATCCCATTCTTTTTCCTGGATTGATTCAATAATACCTTGGGCGATTATTACTGCCTGGAGATCTCTTTTCATGGTTTGAACGCCGGCATTAATACCGGTTAAAAGCCGCACAACAGGGAAAAGTGCAATCAAAAAAAGAATTGATGCAACAAGAATTTCCGTAAGCATCCAGCCGCCGGTATCAATGCGTATACGGCAGAGAATACTTGTCTTTTTTCGATTTTTAGCTGAATACATAACAGCACCTTTCTACTCAACTGAAGGAAATATGATCAATGAATCCGGTTGTACGTATACATCTTCTTTTTTTGCAATGCGGTCGCGCAGCAGGGTGGAAACTCTTAATGCAGTATCTTTCCCATTCACCGGCAGTTGCTTAGCATCATATGAAAATGAAAGATTTTCTATACCAAGCCCCATATGATGGATTCCTGCAGCCACCCAGCCTAAAGTATCATCAAATATTTCTTTAGTGATATAATAATCCTGCAGTTTTCTGTCCAGCCGATAACGATGCAGTATTGCTTCTTTATCTTTCCATTTAATAAAGCGGAAACCAACAGGATCATTAGGATCAAATGGATCGTTGACACTGCTTTCAATCGTGATAAGCTTGGGTTTTAGAGATACCATAACAGAATTGATAGGCGTACATGCAAAATCATCAATATAGACCCGTTCGTGATTAGACTGCGTATCTATAAAGATACGAATCAAAACTTTTTTTCGAATCATTAACAGATCGGTTTTGGGATATATAAATACAACTTGTGCCCACTCAGTATCTGCGATAATTTTAGACTCCAGGGTATTGCCGGGATATGCTTTGTCATCAACCAATTCAACAACTACTTTTGAATCTGCATCCCTGCATCTTACCCAGGCGGTGATCATATATGACATGCCGGGCAAGAGCACAAATATATCTGAATCATATTCAACACCTTTACTGCCGTTTTGGTCTAAAATGATAGACCTGAGCCCGCTGTGAACCGCCTGCTCAGAATTGCTTTCAATATATCGAAAATCGCCGTCACCTTTAATCTCATCAGACCAATATAACGGCATTCCCGTAACCGCAGATGCCTGTTCAAATCCGCCGTTGAGCACATAACTATTTACCGAACTGCGGGAAGCTGATTTAAGATCCTGGAACAACCAGTATGCCGCATGCAGGTTACTGCTCAAGGCTTCCTGCGAATAACCTATTTTGTTCATGGAATGCTGTGACTGCTGGAAAAAATTTACTATTCCAGCAGTGACAATACCCGTAATGAGCGCAGCAACGGATAACTCCATAACCGTTGCCCCTTTTGTATCAGTCAATAATTTTTTTATGATATTCTTCATATAAATAAAAAAAAGCTGCCCAAATAAATTCTTATCTGGCAGCTCGGCTGTCTTATTTTAAGACCCGTTGCTTTGCGTCCCCTGATCACTCAGAGTTTGCCTTTTTCAGTATAAATATATTGTACCCCTTATACTACAATTATAACGGAGTTTAACAAAAAATCAAGGGCTAATTTTCATGTGTAACAAAAATATTACAGCTGACTGCATATTTTTTTTGCTTCTTTCTTTAATAAATATTTTTTTCTCAATATTCCGCCCCTGCCTGAATATCCCCCCAAAGAACCGTCAGATTTAACGACCCGATGGCATGGGATAACCGGTGCAAAAGGATTAGCACCCAATGCCCGTCCTACTGCCCGCGCTGAAGCAGGATTACCTAGTCTTTTAGCAATCCAGCCATAACTCCTGGTTTCTCCTTCAGGGATTGCAGCACATGCCTTCCAAACACGCTGATAAAACTCCGGGTATTTTTTCATGTTCTGTAAAATATGTTCTGAGATTTTTATCATTTTACATTATAGAGAATATATAAATGTACCTGAGATATTTTTTCACCTTCTGAGTATATCACGGGAAAAACCCAAAATCAGCGGATTAGATATTTTAATCGCGGGAGCTGCTTCCCCCCTTGCATAATCATTAAAAATGATTATAATTGATTTAGACTATCCGACAGGGGGCGGTTATGCGCATACCGGTATCTGAATTAAAAAATAAACTTTTAGCAAACGATCTGGTAACCAATGATCAATTAGTCTTTGCGGATAATGAGCACGAAAAGACAAACATCCCCATCGAAAATATCCTGATACATCATGGATTTGTAACTGAAGAAGCTATTTTAAAGATTTGGGCCGATCAGATTCACTTTCCTTATGTTAATCTTGAAAATCTCACTCCCGAGCCTGAAACGGTTCTCTTGATCCAGGAAGAATTTGCGTATGAAAAAGCCGTGATAGCCATAGATAAAACAAGCGATAAGATTAAAGTCTGCATGGCAAATCCCGTTGATTATCCCACGGTTGAAATGCTTCAAAAAACAACCGGGTCAAAAATTGAACCTCATTTAAGCTCAAAAGGAGCTATCTTAAAAAAGCTTTCAGAGTATCATGATCATTATAAGGCAGCAATGGTTGAAAAACTTCTGGCATCAGTTAATGATGAAGGGATTCAATTAAGCGCCAAGATGGGCATGGACGTTGAAAGTGTGGGTGCGGTTGCTCAGCAAGCGCCCGCGGTTAAAACAATCAACCTCATTATTTTGAAAGCACTTCTTCAGAGGGCAAGCGATATCCATTTATGTCCGGCTAAAAACTCGTATGAGGTTTTTTACCGTATTGACGGCATTCTCCATTTAGTTGCCCGGATCGCCGCTCAGATGGGGCCTGCCGTGCTTTCACGCATCAAGATAATGTCTAAACTTGATATCACCGAAAAAAGACTTCCGCTTGACGGCAGCTTTCATATTAAAATAGAGAATAAAGAAATTGATTTCCGCGTTGCCACCACACCGACCAGCCGGGGTGAAAAGATCGTATTGCGAATTCTGGATAAAGGCGCAATGCTTTTGGGCCTTGATCATCTTGGTTTTAACACTGAGTTTTTAAAAGAATTTAAAAAGCAAATAATTAAACCGTATGGTATTGTTATGATTGTCGGCCCGACCGGAAGCGGCAAAACGACCACCTTATACAGCACACTCCAGACAATTAATATCGGCGATAAAAACATTACGACGGTGGAAGATCCGGTTGAATATCAGCTGGAAGGGCTCACGCAGATTCAGGTTAATACTGAAATAAATCTTACCTTCGCAAACTGTCTGCGCTCAATCTTACGGCAGGATCCTGATGTTATACTTATCGGAGAAATCCGCGATTCAGATACCGCTGAAATTGCCATTCGTTCATCACTTACCGGCCATCTGGTCTTTGCTACAGTTCATACGAATGATGCCGCATCTGCACCGGTACGTTTAACTGATATGGAAATAAAACCCTATTTATTAGCATCGTCCCTGCGCTGTGTATTAAGTCAGCGGCTGGTCAGAACCATCTGCCCGAAATGCCGTGAACCCGTGGATAAAGAAACAACCAAAATGCTTAACAATGAAATTCAGTCTTCGATCGGTTTTTCCAAACAACGCATGAACCTTCCCGGCAATACCGTGTTTTTCCGCGGCCGCGGATGTTCCTATTGTTTTAATACCGGTTTTAAAGGAAGAATCGCTTTATCGGAATTTATGTTAATCAATGAAGAGATCCGCCGGCTTATTGCCGAAAAAGCTAATGCGGTTACGATTAAAGATGCGGCTATTCGAAACGGAATGAAAACCATGGGGCAGGACGGGCTTGAAAAAATTATGAACGGCACGACATCTGTTGAAGAAGTCCTGAAAGTTACTTCTGACGTTGAATAAATAATTTCTTCCAAAATACTTTATCCTTTTGCAATAATTTAATAGAATAATATTCTATGAAGAAGTCGTTTAACCTGTTGCCGCTGCTGATCATATCAGCAACGTCCGTAAAAGAAATAACCACGAACCACAGCATTTGGGATCGTATACTTGCCCAGCAGGCTCAAGTCCAAACATATCGAGGGAACAGGGCTCTTCACTTTAATTCATATCAGGAAGCGGTCAGATTATTTACCAAAGCAGTTAGATCTAATCCTAAAGATCCCAAAGCCCACAGACAGCTGGGTGTCGCATTATATTGGACCGGATTAGTTGACGAAGCCGTTGAAGAATACTTGATTTCTCTTGCGCTTAAACCTGACGATGCAGATACCCATCAGGTCTTAGGTATCGCCTATGCATGGCTCGGAGAAATTGATAAGGCACAGGAAGAATTTGAGACTGCCCTTACGCACGATCCTCATCGTTCAGATGCAGAGATGAATTTAGGATCTATCTGGGATGTTAAAGGAAACAAAGAAAAATCCATTTATCATCTGCGCCGTGCAATAAGCATCGAACCGCATAATCCGTTGTATCATTTTCAACTGGGTTCTATTTATGCAAAATATGGCGACGATCAACATGCCCTTAATGCATTTAAAATTGCCTCTGGCGAAGCACCTTACTATGAAGATGTGTACTTGGAAATGGGAGCATCATATATACGGCTCGGAAAAACTGAGGAAGCAAAATCTTCTCTTGCGAAAGCGCTGCGCCTTAAACCAGGCGATCAAGCCGCCCGTCTGCTGCTCAGCCATGTATACCGCATGCAGGGTAAAGATGAGCAGGCTCAAAAATTGCACCGTCAAGCCCTTGAACTTACTCCCGGAGGTGAGACTAATCGGCTATCCCTCGCAACCGCATTTAGAGGAGAAAAAAACAACCGAGCATCTGCTTCTTCACCGCTTGAACAGTTTAGAAATAATATTGAACAAATCCCCCATACTCAAGGCGCACAAATCACTATTGAAGCAGTATCTGAAAATTTAAGCAGGATCGAAAAAAAACTTCCGGGAGTTGAATCTATGCAGCAGCCGGTAAAAAATAAATCATCTGGTTTTAAGCAGATGATTGAATTAGCGCCATCTTCCGTTTCTCAGCGCCGGGAAGAGATTGATAACCTCATCTCCGATCTTTCTAAACAGATTGATAATCTTCAATCATCAGAAGATCTCCGTCTTAATATGGATATAAAAAGAGACCAAGCCGCATCCCCGCAAAACAACTATCCACACAAACCTGATAATAAACCAAAAGCAGTTTACCAGCCGCGAAACGTTGGAAACGATGCCGGTCTATGGGTCTTGGGAACAGCCTGGATGAGACTGATAGAGGATATTATTATTACCGATGACTTATCATCCGCACCTTCCCGGCTTTCACAGATTGAACGCGGCACCGGTTATTTACAATTAGGCCAGGCTGATCTGGCAATGTACCTGTTTAAACAATTAATTGAAACCTCTGCTGATGATGTTGTTGCCTGGCAGGGCCTCGCCGTCGCATATATCGAATTAGGTGAGATTGATGATGCAGTAAACTGTTACAAACAGATACTTGCTATTGAACCTAAAAATCGCATCGCCCGCGAGTCAATCAAATGGCTTGCGCCTTAGATTCTTAGATCCGCTTTCACACCCTCAACCGTAATATGCCAAATTCAATTTTAATATTAAAAACCGAATTGCATGTAAAGAGGATCGCCCGGAAGCACACATCGGCATGATTAATGGCCGGGGCTTATTAAGATGAGATTATGCATTTTATGCCGGTAAATTCGGCGCGTGCCTTCAGAACAGGTCCATATATGTTTGCCATCCCAGGTCATACCGGTTAACCGGTCACGTCCTGCTGTATACTGGGGCGGTTGAAATATCTGTGTTACAGTCAGGTTGTCATCAATTGCATGTTTGTAGATACACCCGTCTTGAGCATCCGCAGTCCAGATATGTTCTCCGTCAGAGAATATCCCGACAGGTTGTTTTCCCGGGGAGGGATATGAAGCCACTATTTCCAGAGTATCTGCATGTACGCGTGCTTTATAAATCATCGGTTTTTTTGAAGAATCACATATCCACATATACATCCCATCAAAATACAAACCCGTAGGATAACTTCCCGGACTTGCGTAACTCTTAACAATTGAAAACTCCGGATCAAGACGATGCTTGTATATTTTTTTCTCCCAGGCATTGCATGACCAGAGCGTTTGTCCATCCCAGGCAAATCCGGTTGGATGTGAAGATTGGACATAATAAACTTTGCGCACCGCAAACTTAAAAGCAGGATCATGCTGATAAAAACTCTGCGTCACCCAATCACTGACCCATAATGTTTCAGAATCCCAGGTCATTGCAGTTGGATTTGCATACGGTGTATGGTATGTTTCATCTTGTTTGTTGACAAAATACGCGAATAGCCCCGCACCAACGACAAACAACGTAAAAATCCCCAGCATACATAACGCAAAAAAGAGCTTTCTATCTTTTTCTATTATTTTATATGAAAATATTTGATTAAACAGGTTTTCGGAATCAGTCTGTTCGTCAGGGGATACCTTTCGCTCTGCAATAGTAATATGTAATGCACGCTCAATAACACGTAAAATATATCCAAGCTTAAAAGGTTTTTGTATGAATTCAAACACACCTATATCGCGGAATGCGGTTACGTTGAAATTACGCTTATTGTCTGTTAAGACCACAATCTTAATTGATGGTTTGTGCTCCTTTATTTTCGGCAAATCTTGATACGGATTTTCCATACCCGGCATGCGTATATCTAAAAACAAAAGATCTATTTGTTTTTTTGCTGTGATTTCATAGACCTGATGCATGTCAGATGCCTGATATAACTCAAATTCATTATTGCCGAGCAGGCGGATAAAAATATCTCTCATGTCGGCAGAAGCATGTGCAATAATGATCTTTTTTTTCTGAAATTTATTCATTGGTATATTCCGGCAGCGTCAGGGTGACCGCTGTTCCTTTACCGGGCACGCTCATTAACTGAATTGATCCCTTATGTAATTCCATAATACGCTTTGCAAGGGTAAGCCCCATTCCGCAGGATCCTTTTTCTGCGGTAAAATGCGCTTCATATATATGAGGGATATTACGTTCATGACAGCCGGCGCCATTATCAAATATTTTAATAATAACCTTTTTTTCAGGGATATTTCTGGTGGTGTAAATTATTATATTCCCCTTTTCTGATACTGCTTCTATTGCATTAGAAATCACATGAAGCAGGCATTGCGTCATTAATTCTTGATCAATTTGGATTTCGGGAATTTGCGCACCAAAATAATGCGCAAACTCTATTCCCTTGCGCTTTGCTTTTTCAGAGAGCATGGCAGATGCATCCTTTACCAGCGTGTTTACATACGTTGGGCGCATATGCATATTCGGAATGACCGTTAAAAATTCATGTTCATTAACTGCATCAATAATATTATTCACATTAGCAGAGACCGTATGCAGAACTTCCCGCAGGGATTTATCAATCTTAAACCTGGTTTCAGCAAACTGCATATTAGCACTTACTATGGCGAGCATATCTCTCATACGGCGGTTAAAATCTTTGGTATCCTGCTCCAGCTTATTCTTAAGAACTTCTTTTCTCTCGTTCGCCTTAGCCACATCTTTCTCAAGCTTTAATATCATTTTTTCTTTTTTCTTTTTTTCATCGATAATAGTCTGCAGAATCTCTTCATTCTGGCTGTAGGTTTCAACCAATTTAGTATATTGATCTGACAATGTTTCAACCTGATTAACGAGTTTAATCTCGCGTCCCTGATGCTGTTCCTGAAATGAGATTATATCCAGCTCAAGCTGCCTGAATGATCTTTCTTTTAATTTTAATTCCCGCTGCATCTCAATTATATGCTCATCTTTTTTTAAGACACTGCGCTCTAATTTTTGACTTTCTTCCCGTGCGGTTTTAAGCAGCGCATTTAATTGCGCAATATGGAGCTCAAGCTGCGCTTTAAAATTGAGCAGTTTATTGATCTCGTCATCTTTTTGCATATTGCTCAGTTTAAGATTATCTTTTTCCTTGGTGAGCTTATGTTTCCAATAATCTGCAATACTCAAAACTTCCAGGGTGTTTTGTACCGTTGAATCATGAATACTGGTATAATCATGCGTGATTTCCTGCATCATGCGCTCAACATCTAGCCATTTATCCCTCATATTATTCCCCCCATTATGGTTTCGGCACCTGCAATATTTGGCCGGTCTCAACCTTTGACCTTCGAATGCTATGTTTATTTGCCTGATATAAAAGATTCCATTTTAATGGATCATCATACAATTTTTCGGCGATAGACTGTAATGTCTCTCCTTCTTGAACCGTATAGGTCTCCGGCAAAGGTTTCTTTTCAATTTTAACAGGTTTTATGGTCCTGACCGGCCGGTCCCGTAATTGTTGTTTTAAGATTTCTTCCTGCTGTTTTATTTTTTCCAATTCCAATTTTTGCCGCTGAGCTTCTTCAAGATATTTTTCTTCCAGCTTATTTTTTTTCATCTCCAGGTCTGAATATTCCTGGCGGAGTTCTTGATGCTCCCTTTGAATCTTTATAAATGCTTCTTCCAGATTATCATTGATTTGCTCTGTTCGAATGCCGTATCCAAAGCGGAAGGTAAATGTTACCCTATGAGAACCTGATACCTGCTTTATTCCCGCCAAGGGAAACTGAAACGCATAATCAAGCTGCATGTCAAACATGTTTATTGATGAACCCATGGTATAATTCCGCACATCTCTGGAGCCTTGCGTATATCCTGCGCGCACCCCGATGCGCCTCTTAAAAAGCCATTTTTCAGCACCTGCATGAATTGTTTGATCATCTTTTTTCTGCACTAAATCAAGCAAAGCCGTAAAATTTCTCATGCAATATGCACAACCCCATCTATACTGACGATTTAACCGGTTAGTGCTTTTTAAACCCACATCCGGCTGATTAATATCCCAAACCGAAAGTCCGGCTGAAAACATTGGCCCGATCTTATAAATCGTCCCGATATCAACACTGATCGTCTGCAGTGAATCGAGGCTTCCATATTCGAATACCGGATCCTGTCTTAAATAATCATCAATGGTGTATTTCTCATAAAGATTTTTAATATTGACTCCTGCTGACCAATCATTCCGCAGACGTCTTCCATAACTGACATATAACGCACGCTCCTCATAATCACCAACCAGGCTAAAGCTGGCGAGTCCGCATCCGATCGTCCCATAATCAATATACGGAAGATTATCGGGATCTATTATTTTTTTCTTCCAAAATCGTTTTTTATCCTTTGCTATATGAATGGGATGCACATACCCTAAAAAACTACGCGATAAATTGCTGTCATCATCAAGCCCCATATATAATCTGCCGTACTCTGCGGAAAACTCTGCACGTTTAATAAATGCAAGCCCCGCGGGATTATAGTATATTGCTGAAACATCATCAGCTAATGCAGTAAATGCATTGCTCATCCCGATCGGACGTGCCCCTACCCCAATATCATCAAAATCCCCATAACTGTATCCCAATGGGAACACAATGACTAACAGTATGATAAATTTTCGAACAAATTTTATCATTTTGTAAATCTCCAGCTCTTTGCCGTTCGACACCACTATCCGCTACACGCGATTGTCCGCCGTCGTTTTTCCTATACGCTAAACGCTATCCGCTATACGCTAATATTCTTATCGTGCTACAATTATCGTCCCATTAATAATCTTACCGTCAGCTTCTATCTGATAAATATACACTCCTTTTGGCGCATAACTTCCGCTGCGGTCTTTACCGTCCCAGAGCAGTGACCAGCTTCCATTAAGCCCGGTTTTAAGATCAGCTACATATCCGCCGGTAATATCAAATATCTTCCCTGTGACTACGCTTTCTTTGGGATTTTCAAAATTGAAATTAATCTCGTCGTTAATCCCATCGCCGTTCGGCGTAAACGTTTTGGTCGGCCAAATCTGGACAAGTTCAAAGGAAGTCGCTCGTAATACTTGCTGGACGCGGTATGGTCCAAGCCGTTTTGTATCAAGAGAAATTATTCCGGCAGAATTGTTGATCGTTCCCCCGCATTTAACATATTCGACGCCGTTATGCCAGAATATCCCCAATTGCCGGGCTAAAACTTGAGCCTGCGGATTTCGGCTGAGTGCACGTTGTATCATGGTTGAATAATAAAAATATGCTCGTGCATCAGCTTGTATTTTCAACCCGTCTGCTTCTTCATCGGTTGCAGCAATATATGCTTTAAACTGGTATGATCCTAAAACACGCTCAGTCTCATCTGCAGGAACACGTTCAATAGCAAAGCGGTACGTATCAAGTGAATCGTCTCCTTCTTTAGGAAATATAAGCATATATGCTTCACCATCATCAGACAGGACAATAATGCTTTTTTCCGGAGATGAAGCGACAATCGTTGAATTATCACTTTCATTTCCTGAGGTATCAATTGAACGCACCAGATAATAATATAATCCGCCGTTAACTTCTGTATCCTGATAAAATTCAACACCCGCCCCGACATGCGCATATACTGCTGCGGCATGAAGATCTTTTAACTGTTGAGAACGATAAATATTATATCCGCCGGGATCGACATACGCGGAAGCATCTTCATTCACCGTTACATCATCCCAATAAATCACAAATTGCTGCCAATCATCACTTAAAACTCCCCGTAAGTTTTCAGGCATACGCGGAATATCTATAATTGGTATATAAAAATTCCGTGTCTGGTCACTGTCGCGCGTTAAGCCTTCGGTATCCTTAACCGTTACTTTCCAGTAATAAACGTTGTTCTCAAGATATATATTTGCCACTGTCCGGTTTGAATTTGACAAACCTGAAACAGTATAGCTTGTTGAAAAATCAGCATACTCAGAAATTGCCAGCTCGTAAGTAATAACATCCCCGTAGTCAGAATCCGATGAATCTTCCCAATCAAAATCAATACTTCGTGTTGAAAAAACTGATCCGTTTTCTGGTGTTATCAGGCTGAATGCGGAAGGAGGACCGTTATCAGCTTCGATATAAAATGCATGTGTTGAAGTGGCCGGCACTTCAAAATCCCCGTCTGATGCATAGGCGGTCCAATAATATGAAGTTTGTTCCTGCAGTGTCACCACTGAGGTATACTCTGATACAGCAATACCGGTTACTTCAGTACTCAGAAATTGCAGGTTGGGATCTAAACTATATACAAGACGATAGGTTATCGTATCCAGCGGATCAGGATCAGATGAATCTTCCCAGTCAAATAAAGGCTTCCCGGTAAACACAACTTCTTCATCAGCAGGGCTAATAAGATCAAATGTTTGAGGAGCCTCATTGCTCACATTGAGTATAAAGGACCAATCTGATTGTGTTGAATTGGTAATGTTATTTGAACTATCAACCGCATCCACTTTCCAATAATAAATCAGATTATCCTCTAAATTATATCCAAAGGTATAATTTGAAACATCAATATTTGAAATCGTCGTGCTCGATGAAAAATCTGAATATATTGAATAATGAAGCCGGTACGTTATACTGCTGATTGGATCAGGATCATATGAGTCCTGCCAATCAAATGAGGGGCTGCGGTCATATACAAGCTGGCCATCAGCCGGAGATATTAAATCAAATGCAACCGGGAATTCATTCGTTCCGTTGATGATTACCGTCCAGGTGCTTTGAGAAAAATTCTCAGCACTCTGCGTATCCTGCACTTTTGCATACCAGTAGTAGGTCGCATTCTCTATTAACTGCGATTGAGGTGTATATGTGGTTGCAATAAGACCTGCTGAAGAAGTTACCACGTCAAAAATTATATTTGTCGAATAATAAATAGTATAGGCAAGCGAATCGCCGGGATCGCCGTCAGTTGCTTCGTCCCAGATAAAAATAGGATATCTAGTTGGACTTATTGATCCGTTTGAAGGAGAAACTAAGTTAAATCCGCTGGGCTGCTGATTTACGGCATTTATAATAATAGTAAACGTGCTGTCGGAAACAGTCTGCGCACCTGCATCATTATCAACCGCCCGTACACTCCACCAGTATGTCGTATCTTCATCAAGCCCGGCTGAAGGAGTATACGCAGAATCTGCCAGTCCAGCAGATGACGTATATACAGAAAAATTACTGTATGATGAATACCATATGGTATACGTCAATGAATCACCGGGATCAGGATCAGTTGTATCTTCCCAATCAAATACCGGAGTTGCGGTATCAACGATATTCTGCGGTGAAACGAGATCAAAACTTGATGGAGGCTCATTGGCCGCATTGATGCGCAATGTCCACGTTGAAGTTCCCGTAAAATAATTATTTTGGTCATACGCGCGCACCGTCCAATAATATGTTGCATTTTCCTGCAGGCTGGTTACCGTATATGTGGTCGTCAGTATATCTGCATATGATGTTCCATTCGGGGTAGTCAGATCATTTAAATTTTGTGCATAATACACCGTATAATCAACTGAGTCACCATATGCCGCATCTGGATCAGCAGATGCTGTCCATTCCAGTTCCGGATCAGTTGTGGTGATAATGCCGCTCGACTTAACTAAAGAAAATGCAGCGGGAGAATTATTATTGGTGTAAAAACTAAACGTTGAGTTTGAAACGGTATAACCTCCTGCCGGCTGAAAGCTATATGCACGCACAATCCAGTAATACGTAACAGCTAATTGCAGATTTGACGGTATGGTGTATGCCGTTGAGGTTCCGGCTGATGCTTCCGTGTACGATGCAAATAATGGATCTACCGTATATAAGATTCTGTATTCAGTAATGCTGTCTCCGGGATCAGGATCGGTAGTTTCTTCCCACGTTAAGGTGGGTGTTAAATCATAGGTTGTTGTGGTATCAGCAATAAGGAGAAGATCAAATGGATTTGGATTTTCCGGAATATAGCTGGTAATTAATGTCCAGGTTGACGAAACCGCATCTAGACTCTGCGCGGAATCATCAACAGCCTGCACACTCCACCAGTACGTAACATTATCAATTAATTGTGCCGTTGGAGTAAATGTTGTATTAAGCGTTGATGATGCGGTATAAATCCCTGCATCAAATTCAGCCTGAGCAGATGAATATCTCACGGTATACGTAATAGTTTCCAGGGGATCAGGATCAGTTGATGGAAGCCAAGAAAAATCAGGCGTACCATCTGCATCCGTGAATAATCCTCCGTTCGGAGGTGCAGATAAAGACGGGACGGTTGGATTTTCTGGAGTTCCGTTAACATGGAATGTTGAAATAGGTATATCATACCAGGGATATCCGCTCTGCGGCCAATAGAGCGGATCATCTCCTGCTGCTCTATCGCGCACTCGCACAAACCAGTAGTAAGTTGCATTCTCATCTAAAACTGCCCATCCTTCAATTGACCAATACAACTGCTCACTGACATAGGTCGATCCGGCCCAGTCTTGAATATCAGGATCCAATGATACGTGAACTTTATATTCAAATGTATCCCCTGGATCAGGATCTTCTGCTCGCTGGTAATAAAAAGTAGGTATTCTGGTAAGGACAACTTCATGATTAATAGGAGCGGTAACCACGCAGTTGGTCGGATTTTCATTAATCCAATTGACTCTAAATGTTTCAGTGCTTGCATAGGTTCGTTCTAAACTTTGGTTTTCCGCATACACATTCCACCAGTAAGTTGCATTCTCAATTAGATTTGACGGAACTACATACGTCGTCGTGTTTGAAGGAATTCCGGCAGATGTAATCTGGATTGAAAAATCAGGGCTGGTGGAATAATAGACCGTAAAACTAAATGTTTCCCCATCAGTCGTATCTTCCCATTCTAAGGTCGGTAATTGAGTTTCGACAATGACACTTCCGGTCGGTGAATACAAATTAAAATCACCCGGAGCAGCATAAATAGTTTTATTATATACTACACAAAATATAAAAATACATATAAATGAAATAAATTTTGAATGTTTTTTAAACATATAATAATAGTAATCGCCCTTGTATTTAAATTTAAACCTAATATAAGTATAACTCCGATTATATGAATTTCAACCTTTATTCATATGTAAATTTTAATAATTTTACTCTTCTATGAGATCATTCAAAAAAACCCTTGTGCGGCGGCATTACCGTAAGCCCCCGTAGCGGAAGGGAGGCTCCGTCGAACTTTATTTGTCGGAGGGGAACCACGGGAGGGTTCCCTATGGGGTTCGGGGGCATCGGTAATGCCTCCACACAAGGGTTTTTTTTGAATGATCTCTTCTATCACCACTTTCATAAATCCTGAATAGCGGATAGCGCATGTCAAAACACCTCTATTTTTAGAAATGTTTTTTAAATTAGATAAATGGGTTTTTAAATTTTAGCCGGATGGCGGGTAAATAAATACAACAATACATCGGTTAATGAAATGATACCTACTAATTTTTTTGATGAATTGACTACCGGAATTCTGCGGACATTGCTTGTCTGCATAAGCGCTGCAGCAGTTATCAGAGATTCATTTTCAGTAATACTGATGAATTTAGGATGTATGCAATCTTCAACTAATATAAGTTTTTCTTCATCGAGTAAATGCGATTGAGCCTCAAAAATACGCTCCAGCTGTCCAAATTCCTGAAAATAAATATAATCCCGCATAATTTCTTTATACCGGGGCATAAGCACTTCAGCCAAATCTTCAAGTGTCACAAATCCTACCAGCGTATCAGATTTATCAATAACCGGCAGGGAGTCAACTCTATTTGTTAAAAATATATCCAGTAATTTCCTGATCGATGCTGTATGATTAACAGCAATAATATTTCGAACCATAGCATCACGAACCTGCATTAAGATTATTTCCTTTCTTTACACGTAATCATTGTTCATCAATATGAGATTTATTAAACTTATTCATTGCTTTTTCAATATCGTTCGTCATTAAATATTCAATACATTCTGCTGCTTTATTACTCATCCTGGTTAATATCTCAAAATCGGATGAATTCATTTTCTCTAACACGAATGCAGCAGGATCTTTCTTTTCCGGAACCGGACCAACCCCAATACGGATGCGTGCAAAATTATTTGACTGCATCATATCAATGATTGACTGCAATCCTTTATGCCCTCCGGATGATCCATCCTGCCGCAGACGAATAACACCCAATGGAAGCGTAAAATCATCACATATGACCAGCAGATCATGCAGATTTGGTTTATAATAAGAGATCAATTCCTGTACTGCTAAACCGGATAGATTCATAAATGTCGTCGGCTTAACCAGTACAAATTTGCCTTTTATAAGCGCAACAGAGTGGTCAAGTTTTTTAGTAAACGATTCATTATCAGCCATATATTCAATCGCTTGGAAGCCGGCATTATGCCGAGTCCGATGATAGGTGTCCCCGGGATTTCCCAGACCAACTAGATACATCATTTTTTCTCTTTATCAGATGATTTAGGTTTTTCTTCCTTTTTCGCGTCCTTTGGAGCTGGTACTGCTTCTGCACCCTCTTTTTCTTTTCCCTTAGCGATTACTTCGGGTTCAGCCGATAATTCCTCTGCGGCAGGTTCAGGCTTTGGTTCTTCTTTATCTGCAGTCACGACATGGACGACAATTGACTCAATATCTGTGAGCAATCTTACCTCACTCGGCATGGGGATTTCTTTAACCAAAACAGCATCCCCAATATTGAGTTTGGTAACATCAACTTCAAACTTAGCAGGAATATCAACAGGCAAACATTCGACTTCTAATTCACGGAGCACATGGTCAACCACACCTCCCATTTCATGCCCAACCGCGTTACCATTTAAGTGAACCGGTACTTTGACAACAATTTTTTCAGTCATGTCAATACGATGAAAATCAACATGGATAACCTCGCGGGATATGACATCTCGCTGAAGTTCCTGGACAAGAACCTTATCTTCTGATCCATTAATTTTTAATACTATAATGGTATTTAAACCGGATTCTCCGTGGATAACACGAAGAAACTCTTTTTTTTCTACTGTTATGTTTTGATTTTCCTTATCCCCGCCGTATACAATTCCCGGAATAGATTGTTTCTTCCGTAATGAGTTCAGGTGAGACTTGGTTGAGAACTCGCGTTTTTCTCCAACTAGCAGTATCTCCTTCATGCATCCTCCTATAGAAATAATTTACTGACCGATTCTTCATCATGAATCATTTTAATTGCGTTAGCAAGCAATGGTCCAATTGACAATATTTTTATCTTGGACGATTTTTTTCTCTGTGCAATAGAATTTGTTATAACTAATTCCTCCAGAATTGACGTATCAATCTTCTCGAATGCGGATCCTGCCAATACGCCGTGCGCACAGCCGGCAAATATTTTCTTTGCCCCTGCTTTTCGTAATGCTTCTGCTGTTTTACACAACGTCCCGGCGGTGTCCACCAGATCATCGATTATTAATACATTTTTATCCCCCACATCACCCACGATGTTCATAACTTCTGCTTCATCGGGAGACACGCGCCGTTTATCAATAATTGCCAGATCAGTGCCTAATCTTTTAGCAAAAGCCCGTGCACGTTCAGTGCCTCCCGCATCAGGCGAAACCACGACGAATTCTTTTCTTTTTTTAATTTTTGCCGAGAAATATTTTATAAGAACGGGATTGGAATATAAATGATCAACCGGTATATCAAAAAATCCTTGAATCTGTCCGGCATGCAGATCAACCGTTAAGATTCGATCAGCTCCGGCTGCAGTTAAGAGATTTGCAACAAGTTTTGATGAAATAGGCACACGCGGCTCTGCTTTCCGGTCAGCCCGGGCATATCCAAAATAGGGAATGACTGCGGTAATTCTCCACGCACTTGCGCGCTTGAGCGCATCAATCAAAAGGAGCAGTTCCATAATATTTTCATTGGCCCGGTAACTGGTCGGCTGAATAATAAATGTATCGCTTCCGCGGGCATTATCTCTAATCTGTATCCGCACTTCGGCATCCGGAAACCTGTCAACAAGTGCTGCACTCAAAGAAATTTTTAATAAACCTGCTATTTCCTTTGCAAGCTGTGGATGCGCATTTCCTGAAAACAGCTTTAATGAATGAATATTCTTCATAGAAAAATCTCCTTACCTTTTTTTCTTATTTTTAATAACTTGGCGTGACCGTGCAAACGCTAATTTACCCGAAGGGATATTTTCAGTTATGGTGGATCCCGCCGCAACCAATGAATTCTTGCCGATACGAACGGGTGCAACCAGACTGACATTCGAACCTATAAATGCAGCTTCGCCGATTCTGGTCTTATGCTTCGAGACACCGTCATAATTACAGATTATGGTTCCTGCACCGATATTAACTTTTTTCTTTATATCGGCATCACCCAGATAGGCAAGATGTCCGGCCTTTACTGCCTCTCCAATGGTCGTGTTTTTTACTTCAACAAAATTGCCTATTTTAACACCCGGTCCAATGCTGCTTCCAGGCCGTACATGCGCAAATGGTCCAATACTTGTTCTGCTTTTAATATGTGAATCTATAACATATGATGAGCGCACGGTAACGTGATGCGCTATGTGTGAATTTTGTATAAAACTCTGCGGGCCGATAACGCACGATTTCCCGATGTTAGTTTGCCCTTTTAACATAACCCCGGGGTGGAGTATCGTATCTCGATCAATCTTAACCGTCTCATCAACGTAGGTGCTGGAAGGATCGATGATGGTTACTCCAGAACGCATACGTGCATATAATACTGAATATCGCAAGACATCTTCTGCTTGAGCTAATTGGATGCGATCATTTATCCCCATAATCCGGCTGTAATCATCGATACAACAGGCATGAACATCTTTACCCTCTTGACGAATTAATTGAATCGCATCAGTTAAATAATATTCCTTTTTGACGTTATTGGGCCGTATGCGGGGAAGGACGCGCAGCACATCGCTTAATTTAAAACAATACATACCGCTGTTTATCTCAGATATTTTTTTCTCAGACTCTGTTGCGTCTTTTTCTTCAATAATAGCCGCGACGGCTCCGGAAGCTTCCCTTTTAATTCGTCCATAGCCGAAGGGATTTTCACACTGAGCAGAGAGTATGGTGGCGCTCGCGTGTTTAGCAAGATGCATACGCATTAAATTGATCAATTCACTCTTCTCAATGAGCGGTGTATCACCGCATAAGACCAGGCAATGATGTATGTTTTTGCGGTTAATAATCCGCCGTGCCTGAGCAAAAGCATCGGCACTGCCCAACTGTTTTTTCTGATGAACAATATCAACGTGCGAAAAATCTTTGTGTGATTTAATATGATGTTCAATTCGGTCTTTCCCATGCCCCAAAACAATACAGACTTTTTGTACACCTGTATTGCGGACAGCATTCAAGACTCTTTCGATCATCGGTATTCCCGCAACCGTATGGAGCACTTTGGGCGTCTCAGAACACATACGAACGCCTTCTCCGGCAGCTAATACAACCGCATAAAATTTATTTCCCATAGAAGCAGTTTTCATAACCTGTTCCTTACGTAATCCGGCGAATCCTTAAAACAATGTGAACTGTTTATTTAATATACGCAATTTTGGTGATTCTTTTTTTGAATTTCTAATTAATCATTCTACAAAAGAACAATAAGAATTACAACGGGGACGTTGCTGTCAGTATTGACAGTTTTAATTTTTGATGATCATTTCAATCGTTTTATCCTCATATGTATCGAATTCCTCTTTATTACGGGTTAGCATTTTGCATATAGCAGGACTCGTAATATTCAAAACCTTTGCTATCTTTTCGTTTGTCATCCCAATCTTTTTTACTCCGATATAAGCAATTAATGCACGCGCCGTTTTCGCTGATCTGCTTATATTTTTGTTCAGTAATATTTCTTTATTAACTCCATTTTTTTTAGTAACCCTATCAATGACATCCTGAATTATCTTATCCTCCTGTTCTTCGTTAACCTTGTTTGTATCATCTGACATCTTGCCTGATAATACCTCCGTTATAAAATCATTATCCCCCAATATCTGTTCATCCTTTAATTGATTATGATTTACCCTTTTGGTTAAAATCATGCCTTCTCCCAATGTTTTACTGCGTATTAATCCACCGCCTTCTAAATCAATATTTTCATTCATCCCCTCATGAAGATACACAAGATAATTTGTCAGTGCGTTGTGTTTTGTTTTACCAAATAATCCTAAGACACTCTCATTATCATACCAGGAATGCACTTTTTGAGACATAACAAGGTTATGGCTTGTCCATGGATATTCTGTCAGCTCATCAATGGTATTCACTATTTTTGCTTTTAATGGATTTAG
>JBDRMW010000070.1:0-6334 GCA_043811735.1 bacterium | reverse complement strand
AAAAGAAAATTAACAGCAGGAATAATCGGCTATGGATATATGGGTAACATCCGCAGGAATATTATTGAACAAAACCCGCATTTAGAATTGTCGTACATTGTCGATCAGGATATACGGGCTCTTGCGAAAAAAAATCATTTCAATTGCAGGCTGTATACTTCTTACAAAGACAGCATCAAAGCTCAGACTGATCTGGTATTTGTCTGTACGCCTAATGTTTATTCTCCTGAGATTGTATGTGAGTATCTCTCGCACGGAAAACATGTGTTCTGCGAGAAACCGCCCGGCAGGAATCTGCGGGATATCCAAATGATACGCGGGGTGGAAAAAAAGAATCCGTCGCAAAAACTCATGTTTGGGTTTAATCACCGGTATCATCCCGGCATTATGGAAGCAAAAGGAATAATCGACGGCGGACGATTTGGGAACATAATGTTTGTCAAAGGCACTTATGGAAAATCAGGAGGAAAGGATTATCTTAAATCATGGCGGAATAACCGGGACATAGCAGGCGGTGGGATTCTGTTAGATCAAGGGATCCATATGCTTGATCTGTTCAGGCTTTTCTGCGGAAATTTCGAGGAAGTTAAGAGTTTTATTTCAAAATTATTTTGGGATACCCAAATTGAAGATAACGCATTTGTATATCTCCGCAATAAAAAGGGACAAATAGCGTCTTTGCATTCATCCGCGACATTGTGGCGGCATACATTTAAAATTGAATTGTTTCTTGAAAAAGCGTATTTGATTATTTCAGGCCTGCTGTCTAAAACCGGAAGCTATGGCAGAGAAACGCTTGTCATCGGCAGACGGCAGTTTGAGGATGAAGCGTTTGCCCTCGGCAATCCCCGTGAAGAGGTCGTATATTTTGATCAGGATTTGTCCTGGGCGATCGAGGTGCAGACATTCGTTCAATATATCCTTGAAGATAAAAAAGTGTTGAACAGTTCGTCTGAAGATGCCCTGAAAGTTATGGAATTAATTGAAAAAATATATCAGGATGATAATGTACAATACGGAGGTCACTGAGTATGAAACATGTAGTATTGAATGATACGGGCAGCCAGAGTGAATTTAAACCCGATGTTATGTTTGACCGGTATCTCTCCATGACTGAGAAAGAAGTAAAAAAAATATTTCAGAAGAAAAATTTAAAAAAAACATCATGCCCTGCCTGCACGCATGCAAAAAGCAGCCCGGTGTTTAAAAAATCCGGATTTCAATATGTCGAATGCACCCGATGCAGATCCGTGTATATGTCCCCGAGACCAGGAGATGAGCAGATAAAAAAATATTATCTTAATTCCTCCGCTATTGCTTTTTGGCATAGCAAACTGGCAAAAAACACTCAAGATACGCGTAAAGAAAAGATTTATGAACCGCGCCTGCGCTGGATTAAGACCCGGACAGAAGAATATATGCCTGAGGCAGAGAGTTTGGCAGATGTTAATACGCGTGATAATAGATTCATCAGAGAGCTGATAGAATCAGATTATTTTTCAGACAATATACTGCTTAATCCTTTTTGTAAGACGACAGATATTGCCGGCAATCTCAGTCCCAAAGCACGCATAATTGATAGTTTTAAGAAGCCGGCGGTCAACGAGCGTCCCATCGACGTGATTGCAGCGTTTGAAGCCATCGATATTGTAAGCGATGTGGATATGCTTATGAAAAAAATTAATGCTCAATTAACTGCCCATGGGCTGGTTTTTTTAACAACTATTTCAATAAGCGGATTCGATCTGCAGGTCTTATGGGAAGACTCACGCAGCATATTTCCTCCCGACCGAATAAATGTGTTGTCTCAGAAAGGGCTGGAGATGCTTTTTGCCAGAAATGGATTCGAAATTATTGAATACAGCACCCCCGGTATCCTTGATTTGGATATGGTTAAAAGCGCCATGAAGAAGAGCAAAAATATTTCCATCCCTCGGTTTGTCAAAACAATGCTTGAGTTAGGCCATGAACATCTGATCCATGATTTTCAGGAATTTCTGCAGATTAACCGGCTCAGCTCATTTGTACGGGCAGTCCTGCGGAAAAAATAATTATAAGGAGTCTCACATGGAATATGTTAAAGAATATTTACATGAAGTAAAAGAAATAGTCGACCGCATAAATCCGTCTGATATTGATGCGATAATATCTGTACTGTTATCTGTCCGGAAAGCACAGGGGAGAGTTTTTTTTATCGGGGTCGGCGGAAGTGCGGGAAATGCTTCGCATGCGGTTAATGATTTTAGAAAACTAGCGGGTTTTGAAGCGTATTCTCCGGTTGATAATGTCAGCGAGCTTATGGCACGAACAAACGATGAGGGCTGGGAAACTATTTTTTCTGAATGGCTTAAAGGAAGCAGGCTCGGTCCAAAGGATGCGGTCATGGTTTTCTCCGTTGGAGGCGGCGATGAAAAGAAAAATATAAGTGTTAATCTGATCCGTGCTCTTGAGCATGCAAAATCCGTTAAAGCACATATTATAGGCATTGTAGGACGGGATGGGGGGTATACCGCATCGGTTGCAGATGCATGCGTCATAATTCCAACCGTAAATCCTCAGAATATTACGCCGCATGCTGAAGCATTTCAGGGGGTTATCTGGCATTTAATTGCGTCTGATCCGCGGCTAAAGATGATTGAAAATAAATGGGAGTCAACGGTAAAAAAATAAAAAATAATAAGGGGGAGTTTATGGGGATATTTATCGATACCGGAAAAGTAGAAGAAGTAAAAAAATATATGGATATGGGAATAATCAGAGGTGCGACATGCAATCCAACTATTTTATTGAAAGATGGAGTAACAGGCGGTCAAAAAGGCATTAAAATGAGGACCATTGAAATGGCCGGTATCCTTCGGCCGTATCCATTATCTGTTGAAGTTACCACGAATGACCCAAAGGAAATGATTTCTGAGGCAAAGGAATATGCGCAATGGGCTGACAATATTAATGTTAAAATTACCATTCACGGTCCGCAGGGAGAAACTGAAAATCTCGCGGTTATACATGAACTTGCGGTCAAAGATCATATTCAGATTAATGCCACTGCCATGATGAGCGCTCAGCAATGCCTGCTTGCTGCCATGGCCGGAGCGACCTATGTATCCATTTTCGGCGGCCGGGTCAATAATATGGGGTATAATGCCTGTGATGAGATACGGAAATTAAGAAATGTGTTGGACCTTCAGAAATTACCGGCACAGATTATTGTAGGTTCAACACGCGAGGTTTTAAATGTTATCGAGTGGCTGGATGCAGGTGCTGATATCGTAACGGTAATGCCGGATATACTTAAACAAATGATTGTGCATCCCTATTCCAAAGAAACCGTGCAAATGTTTCTCCGGGATGCGGCAAAGACAAAAGAACTGCTGTAACCAGCATTTAAAATTATATATTATTAAAAAAAGGATATTATCATGAATGATCTATTGGCAAAACGCAGAACGTTAAAAACTAAATTTAGAAAGAGACTCCCGGTATTTGCGGGATGGACATCCCTTGGGCATCCTTCGATTTCTGAGATTATTGCGCGATCCGGTATCGATTTTATCGGGATTGATATTGAACACAGCACCATTAGCCAGGAACAGTCTCAGCGCATTGTCGCTGCATCTCAAGCATCCGGTATTCTTTGTCTGCCGCGTGTTGCTTCACATAATATCGAGATGATAAAACGTCTGCTTGATTCAGGTGCTGATGGCATTATCATTCCAATGGTACAACAAGTTGATGAGGTACAACGTATTATCAGCGGACTCAAGTTTCCGCCTGAAGGCAGAAGAAGTTACGGTATATCGCGCGCACAGGGATATGGATTTGATTTTGATGAATATGCTGCAGAGTGGAATGATTCCTCATCGCTGATTGTCCAGATTGAATCTATTGAAGGCGTTGAACATATTGATTCAATTTTAAAGATTAAGCAGGTAGACGGTGTTATGATCGGGCCGTATGATCTCTCAGGCTCGCTTAATATTCCAGGCAAACTCGACCATGCAGAGGTACAGAACGCATGCAAAAAAGTTATTGATTCATGTAAAAAACACAACAAGTCATGCGGCAATCAGCTGATCGAGCCGGATAGCGCTGGTATTCAGAAAGCATTAGCCGATGGGTATACCTGCATAGTTCTTTCTTCTGATATTTTCCTGTTGTGGAAATGGAGCCAGCGTATGAAACACCTTATTAAAAACGTTAGAGAAGGAATTGAGCGGTGACGACACCGGTTATTGTTCTTGATTTTGATGGTGTGATAGTAGAATCAAATAATATTAAGCATGAAGCATTTGCTGAGATATTCAGTTCATATCCGGATCATTATGATGAGATGATGCGTTACCATCGTGCTCATAACCATGTTTCGCGCCAGGAAAAATTTAAATTTATCATGGAACATATTCTTAACATTAAGGATAATAACAAAGGGATTGATGATTTGATCCAGACATTCAGCAGTATTACCAGGCAGCGGATAATTACCTGTCCGTATGTTGCCGGTGCAGTTGAGTTTATAACGCATTTCTCTTCCCGATCATCACTGTATATGGCATCTGCGACACCGTTAGAGGAACTGAGGATTATCATTCGCGAACGGGGGTTAACCGTATATTTTAATAATATCTATGGCGCCCCAACAAAAAAAGATGTGATGTTTTCAGAGATTATTAAGATTGAAAAAATAAAGCCTGATGAATTGGTCTTTATTGGTGACAGCTGTGAGGATTATGAAGCTGCCTGTACAGCAGGCGTGCAGTTTATTGCGAGAAAAACTGATTTTGATTTTTCTAAGTTTTCGATTCCTATTTGTAAAGATATGTGTGAAGTTAAATTATATCTTGAGGGTATGTATACATGGGCTATATAAATGATTTGTTCGGATTGGATGGCAAAGTAGCGGCAGTAATCGGCGGCGGCGGATTTTTGTGCAGTGCAATGGCAGTCGGACTGGCCGGATCAGGAGTGCAGGTAGCTGTTCTGGACAAGAATCCCGAGCATGCTAAAAAAGTAGCGCAGGATATTGTATCTGATGGTGGCACGGCAATCTCAGGTGAGGTTGATGTTACGGATAAAGCATCACATGAAAATGCGTTGTCATTGGTTGTTAAAACTTATGGTACCATACATATTTTAATAAATGGTGCCGGGATTAATGCACCAACCCCGTTTTTTGACATATCAATCGATGAATGGAATGCAATTCTGCAGACTCACCTGACCGGTACCATGCTGGGCTGCCAGGTTTTCGGGAAACATATGATCGGAAAAACCCAAGGTTCTATAATAAATATTTCATCTGCCTCTGCCGGGCCGCCGTTATCTAAAGCGTTTGCCTATTCGGCTGCTAAAGCAGGTCTGCGGAATTTAACTCAAAATTTGGCACGAGAGTGGGCACCGCATCGTGTACGGGTTAATGCCCTTCGTCCGGGGTTTTTCCCGACTGAATGGAGCATGAAAAATTTTATTGATAAAACCAGAGAAAAAGCTATTTTAGGGCATACACCGATGAATAGATATGGAAAACCCAAGGAGCTCATTGGTGCAGTGCTCTGGCTTGCATCAGATGCTGCTAGTTTTGTTACCGGAGCTGAGATTGCTGTTGACGGCGGTTTTACCGCTATGACCATTTAACATTATGATACTAATGAGCAATATTAAAAAGGTATACAGTAAAATAAAAGCCGGACGCCTGCTTTCCATTCTTTATGAGAAGTTTATTATTGATCTAATCCCCCGCATAAAAGGAAGATGTTCTTTAGCCATATATTCAAAGATCTATGCTAATTTTTCCAAGGGTACGAATATACGCTGCTGGGGACGAATTATGGTCAGAATGAGCCCTGAAAGCAGAATCAGTATTGGAAATAACGTACGTATGGTATCTGATTTTACCCGTGCGAATATCTCACTCCTATCCCATGTTAAAATATCTTCTTTTTTTAATTCAACTGTTATAATTGGTAATGGTGTCGGGTTATCCGGAACATCGATTACATGCCGGACAACCAGTATAACAATAAATGACGGCACGATAATTGCTCCAAATGTGTTTATTGTTGATTCTGATTTTCATGCGTTGTGGCCTCCTGAAAATAGAACATATAATATGGGTTATGAGAGAGATAAACCTGTTACTATTGGTAAAAATGTATGGATTGGGATGAACTGTATCATATTAAAAGGAGTAACCATCGGTGAAAATACAATTATTGGTTCAGGCAGCGTGGTAGTAAAAAATATTCCGCCGAATGTGGTGGCTGCGGGTAATCCGGCACACGTGATTAAAAAAATTTCAGCTTTAGAGGAATGATATGAAAAAACAAAAAAAACAAAA
>JBDRMW010000069.1:0-9794 GCA_043811735.1 bacterium | reverse complement strand
TTAAGCGGCTTAAACGCATGGCATATGGGTATAGAGATACTCAGTATTTCTTATTAAAAATTCATCAACATTGCGGACTATTAAATCCTAGACACATGATTTTGTAGGAATGTTTTACCAACTTATTTAAGAAAGAACCTTATTTTATGAGATCTCTCAAAAAATGGTACTCGAGATGAAAATTTGTGTTTTGTGCCGAAGAGAGGAAGGCGAGGCGCGCATATCATCGACGAGATATGTAAGCTGAGCTTGACGAAGCTGTAGGCTAAAAAACCGAATTTTCAGCCGAGAGCCGACTTTTTGAGCGATTTCTTTACAATGATTTTACCGGATTTTACGTGGATTTTACATGATTTCAAACGTATTTCATATGGGTTTGGTATACATTATTAATAAAAAATATAAAATTCCGGTACATATTGTATGGGATAAAGATTATCATAAAAATCACTGGATGGGCGTAAGCAAAACAGCGTTTGGATTCTAACAGTGTATTACCTTCCTGTTTTGGGCAATCTATAATATGCTTTAAGTAATAATAAATATATTAATTTGAATAATTAGTTATAATTACTTTCTCAGTGATGAAAGACTTTAAAGAGAAAAGAGTTGACTATTTGCTGTATATTCATTATAATGAACGTAAGGAACATTATAATGAACGCAAATAATAATAAAATGAACGATAAATGGATTAAAAAATATTTATATAACAGAATTCCATTAAAAATTCTTTCTTTTGTTTCGATGAATCCCGGAAAGATCCTGTCTGCTCATGAAATAAGCATAAAAACAAAGTCCAGTAAAGGTGCAGTTAATCAGACGCTGCGGTTACTGGTGAAATTGGATATTTTATACCGTGAAAAAAGAGGCAATGTATATATTTATAAATTAAATAATGATAATAACATATTAAAACAATTTAAAAAATTTGAAAATGTTATTGCGCTGCGGAAATTAGTCAATTTGTTAAAACCATATAGTTATCAGATTATTCTGTTTGGGAGCGCAGCTGACGGTTCTAACTCAAATGATAGTGATATAGATATGTTTATCAAAACGGAGTTCAAAAGTAACGTAGAAAAAATTATGAGTAAAAGTATCGATAAGAGTTTTAACATTCAGTCAGTTATTCAAGATCCTTTAGAAATTAGCGCTTCAGAAAAAGATGATAATGTGTTTTTTGAACAGGTAAAAAAAGGGATTGTTTTATGGGACGGGAAACCAACATATGAGGAAATTTAGCATACAAGAAGCAATTACAAAAAGAAGAATTCTTCCCTTTTCCGATGGGCCAAAAGTTGTTTCTAAAGAACTATTAGCTGCTGGTGAAGACCTTAAAGATGCTGAAGATTCATATGCTCAAGGAAGATTTAAATGGGCGACAATTCAAGCATATTATTCTATGTTTCATGTATCAAGAGCACTCCTTTATAATAAGAAATACCGTGAAAAGAGCCATATTCAATTATGTTTTGCGATTAAAGCACTTTATGTTGATGAAGGTTTACTTCCTGAAGAATATTATGATAACTTAACTCAGGCAATGGCACTTCGGGAAATGGCTGATTATAAGAGGAAATTTTCTCAACAAGGTGCTGTAAGAAATATTAAAGCTGCTAAAAAAGCCTTCCTTTTGGCACAAGTGCTTTTAAAGAAAAAATCTAAAACGTAATAAATTTTACTAATTTTATGAGTTTTATTGCTGATTTGCATATACATTCTAAATATTCCCGTGCTACCAGTCCTCAGATGACGCTTGAAAACATTCATGCGGGTGCGCAGATTAAAGGCATATCAGTGGTGGGGACCGGGGATTTTACGCATCCGTTGTGGTTTGCAGGGATCAAGAAAAAACTTGAAACCGCCCAAGCCGGCCTGTTCAACTTAAAGAAAAAATACCGGAATGAAAAAGATGTTTTTCAAAGCTGCAGGCGTGAAGTGCGGTTTATGTTGTCTGCTGAGATAAGCTGTATTTATTCCAAAAATGGGAGGGTGCGCAAGATTCATGCGCTTGTGTTAGCACCGGATATTGCGGCGGCGGAGGAGATTAACCGGCAGTTGCGTAAAATCGGTAATATTCACTCTGACGGCAGGCCGATATTAGGGCTTGATGCAAAAAAATTGCTGCAGATCTGTCTGAACGCATCACCCGGTGTTTGTTTTATTCCGGCGCATATCTGGACACCTCATTTTTCGGTGTTTGGTTCAAATTCAGGTTTTGATTCTTTGGATGAATGTTTTGAAGAACGTACCCCTCAGATTTTTGCGTTGGAGACCGGATTATCATCTGATCCAAAAATGAATTGGCGGATCTCACAACTGGATGCATATACGCTTGTGTCGCATTCTGATGCGCATTCTCCTCAGAAATTGGGAAGGGAAGCAGATATTTTTGATGGTGAAATCTCATATCCGGCGATGATGCACAGCCTTAAAACAAAAGAAAAGTTTTTAGGTACCCTTGAGTTTTTCCCTGAAGAGGGGAAATACCATCTGGATGGCCACCGGCCCTGCGCTATGCGATTGACCCCTGCGGAAACAAAAAAATACGGTTACCGGTGTCCGAAATGCAGTAAAAAAGTAACGGTTGGGGTTATGCACCGGGTTGAAGAGCTTGCTGACCGGCCGGAAGGATTTATCCCGCCAGCCGCGCCTCCTTTTTCGAGCATTATTCCCTTAAAAGAGATTTTGGCTGAATATGCGGGGGTTGGCGCTGCTTCTAAGAAGGTTGGGTTTATGTATAACCAGATTATCTCTGAATTAGGAAATGAGCTTGATCTGCTGCTAAACGTGCCATTGGATCATATACAGCGCATTGCATCTCGTGAGTTAGCTGATAGAATTAAACGATTACGAAATAAGGATGTATCTGTCTCTCCTGGGTATGACGGGGTGTTCGGCACCATAAGTGTCAGGGGATAATCCGGGAACGAATAATGCAAATATATGGTTGTAAAAACTTCAATTATCACTTATACTTGAAGATTGGAGAAGGTTTACGCTATTTTAAGAGGATTATCGTATGTCTATTATGAGGGGTAAGAAAAATAAAAGAAGGCCGTATTTAACCGGTATGCCTGAGTTAGATAAGATTATTTATGATCTTTCCGGTAAGTATTGTGAAGAAGAAAACAGGGATCTGCTTAATCAGATTCTTACCACCTCAATGAAGCTTGCCCTTGAAAGTCATAACCGGGCAGATCTTAAACTGGTTAATGTCAGTTTTAAACAGCTTAGATATGCGCTGAAGATTTTTTCAAAATACCGGGATGTTAGAAAAGTCGCTCTTTTCGGCTCTGCACGAACTCTCCCTGATTCAGAAGAGTACCGGTCAGCCGAGGATTTTTCACGGAAAATCGTCCGGCATGGTTTTGATGTGGTTACCGGGGCCGGCGGCGGTATTATGGAAGCGGGGAACAAAGGCGCCGGCGGAAAGCACAGCATCGGGGTAAATATTAAACTTCCGTTTGAACAGCATGCTAATAAATACTTGACTGATCACAATAAGATCATAAATTTTAAACATTTCTTTGTGAGAAAGCTCTTTTTTATTAAAGAGACTGATGCGACGGTGCTTTTTCCCGGAGGATTCGGCACCTTGGATGAAGGCTTGGAAAATCTTACCCTTTTTCAAACAGGGAAATCTGCTCCCCGGCCGATTGTGCTGTTACAGACCAAAACCAACAAATATTGGGATGAATGGATGAGTTTTGTTAAGAGCGCATTGGTGAAGCATGCATATATCTCACCCGATGACTTAAGTCTCTATTACAAGACCGATGATACTGATAAGGCGGTTGAGTATATCACCGGATTTTATAAGCATTACCATTCAATCAGGTATATTAAAGAGTGGACCATATTCCGGCTTAATACAGAAATCCCCATGTCATATTTGAAAACCGTGGGTAAAGAGTTTAAAAATATATTGGAAGACGGCAAAATTGAGCCGTGCGGATTAATAGAAGATGAAAAACAAAAAGGGGAGTATTTGAATTTGCCGCGCATAAAAATGAAGTTTAATAAACGCGAATTCGGTACTCTAAACAAGCTTATCCAAAGGCTCAATGAATATTAACCGCTCTTTAATGTGCAGCTGCAGACGTAATATTCTGGTCTGCGGCATGGTCTCCGGGTGAAAAAATATCAATTATTTTGTATATGTTGTTTTATTGCTTCTCTTAAGCTATCACCTGCCTTGGCCGGGGATGATAATGCCTCAATTGTTTTTTCTTCCATTACATTTCATCGGCAGAATGTGTTTGACTTAAACGATCCTGCCCAGCAGAATTTTCTGTTTATCCTGGCAAATAATATCCATATAACAACCAAAGAACGTTTTATGCGTAAGCAGCTGCTTTTTAAAGAAGGCGATCGGTTTAATCCGTATGTGATAGATGAATCGGAACGGCTGTTGAGGGATTTTGATTTTCTCCGGAATGCACGCATGCGGATTAATGATCATACGGATACTAAAAAATCACTGGATGTTTATACGCGTGATGCCTGGTCAACCATTCCTGAGTTATCATATGGTACGGAAGGCGGTGAAGAAACCTGGTCGATAGGTATTAAGGAGAAAAATCTGCTGGGCTTAGGCAAGACAGCCGCGGCCTATTATAAAAAAGATTTAGACCGAACCTATAAAGAGTTTTATTATGAAGATCCCGCTTTTTTTTATCCTCGATGGAAACTGGGTTTTAATTATCAGCATGATGGTGGCCGAAGAAGTAATTTTGAATATATGGCACGGCCTTTTTATTCGAGTGTTTCACCGTGGTCATGGTTTGCATTCAATGAAGATTCAGAGCTGCCGATTAAATTATATGCGGATGGTGATGAATTTGCCAATTATGAACGTAACCGCAGGGAAGTTCAACTTGGCGGGGGAGTATCAATTGGTTCGACATTATCGAATTTAAACCGGGTGAGAATGAGTTATTTTAAACGAAAAGATGATTTTCTGCTTGAATCACCGGTCAGTTCAGCACCGGCATTAGAAGCTAAACAAATGACTGCGGTAAAGCTAAGCTATGAATATAAAAAATTAGATTATTATAAGCAGCAGTATGTGAACACGTTTGACCGGATTGAGGATTTTAACCGGGGCAATGAATTATTTATTGAGTACGGGTATGCACCAAAAAGATGGGATTCAGACCGGACCAGGCATCTGGCGGCATTAACTGAACAAAAAGGTCTTACCTTCTTTGGCCATAACGGATTATTTGCTGCTGTTTCAGGTGAAACACGGGTTGAATATGGCAAAGCAGTTAATTTCCTTAGTTTTTATCATCTCTATCATTATATAAAAATAAGACAACATCAAACATTGGTGAGCAGCCTTAATTTTGAGCATGGGATTAATATAGATCCCGAAGAACAGATCCTGCTGGGCGGTGCAACGGGTTTACGCGGTTATTCAATAAAGCAGTTCAGCGGGAATAAAAAGCTTTTATTTAACATGGAATTGCGGTCGTTTTGGATACATGATTTTTTAAAGCTGGTCTCCATAGGGGGGATCCTGTTTTTTGATTCGGGTTTCAACTGGCATGAAGGAAGAAGTGTTGATTTAAGCAATCTGCGCAGTGATGTGGGATTTGGGCTTCGGCTTGATCCAACCCGCGGACGAGGATCCAATCCATTCAATATAAGCCTGGCATATGCATTAAATAAAAATGACCGCAATCACCGCTGGGTAGTGACCATCTCAGGCCAGCCTGATCTTTTGAATACCATCGGCAGACCCGGATCAACCGCCTCAGCATCAAGCATCAGATTTTAATTGTGTCCCTCGAATTAATCATATATAATTACTCTGTTATTTGGAAAGGGGAAAACTATGAGTCACGAAAGTAAAGCACAAAATCTTATTGATGCGGTTGAGTATAAAGAGGGATCTATCGTAAGCAAAACACTGATAGAAAAAAAGACCGGGACTATCACTTTGTTTGCATTCGATCAGGGGCAGGGTTTAAGCGAACATACGGCTCCGTTTGATGCGGTTGTATGTGTGTTAGACGGCAAGGTTGAGATTAAGATTTCAGGCAATCCGGTAACGGTTACCAAAGGTGAGATACTTACCATGCCTGCAAACAAACCGCATGCGTTAAAAGCATTAGAAAAATTTAAAATGATGCTTATAATGATTAGATCGTAAGAATTTTTTAAGGCAGAAAATTTTTGACGTTCTTTAGCTTTTGGGGAAGATATTTTTCTACCACGTAGTTTAGATTGTGTTTAGCGAACGCCTGTTGTTCTACACGTACGCCCATCTCAAGCATTTGATTTAATGTTTTTTTCCACGGCCGGTGCGTCTTTATAAAGGGGTCGTTTTTAAGCGCATCTTTAGCGCGTTTGATATCTACTTCTACCAGCGGATGGGTTGCATCTTTTAATTTATAATCAATAATATCCTGCGGGGTTACGCCTAAATACCGTGCCTGCGGCACGCAGAAAAACTGGTTAATATGTGCGGCATTGCCTGAACCGACTTTTAACGTCCGGTAGATGTTGCACATCCCGTACGGATCGCCGTCAACAAATGCATATACCGGTATTTTTTTTTCGTCCGATAGCCTGCGGATAAATCTGCGGCAGGCTCTGGTCGGTACACCGCCCATGGATACCAGGATGCATTTTGATTTTTTCCAGAAATTGTGTTTTACCAGCCGCTGGAACATGCCGGCGGTCTCAATGGCTAAAATAAATTTTGCATTAGTCTCAAATTGCAGATCTTCGACAGAAATGGGGATTGAATAGGCGCCTGATCCGAATTTGGTGCAGTCTATGCGGATTGGTTTATGGGTATCCGGATCTTTATCAATTACAATGAGATTGCCTGCCACATCGCCGCCTTTTTCTTCAGGAATAAATCCAAGCTGTTCACGGTTTACCCTGAAATGCGCTTCCACATCATCCATGATCGCATCTGATTCGGGTTGTTCCTTAAAGCGTGCATCTCCCCAGTTTTTAGAAACATAATAGGCTTCTCGTTTCGTGGCAATATCATCTTCTTTAATAAGATCTTTGGATAACGACATCATCCGGAGTGTCTGGGCAAATGTTTTTACCGTATTAACGGTGAGTGTTCGTTGTTTTACTTTTGAACCCATAAGGAAATATCCCTTTTTTTCATCGTAGGATATATTATCGAGGCTGCGTATGGGAAAATCAAGAGAGGGGAGCTTCCGGCGGATAATCGTATTATATACATCAGCCGCTGTTTCTTTAATTTGTTTATCGGTTTTTGCCATGAGGGCTCCTTATATGCTGCGTTTCTTTTCTAATGTGCTGGTCAATATTGATACAACTTGTTTTTCATCTTTTTCGGTTAAGTTTAAAATCTCCCGCAGTGCAATGCCCACATGCGGGATGTATGATTCAATATAGGAACGTTTTGCATTGGCATCTGCTTCTCTTCTGCCTCGTTTGATAAACGCACTCAGTTTTCTGCCGCAGTCCTGGAGAGCAAGGCGGATTTCTTTTATGATTTCAGGATATGAAGCAATAGCTTCTTTTGATTCAGAGGTAAACGGCACCCAGACGCTTGCCATATGAACTGCAATCACCGCCGGTCCGGTCGGCAGGGCGCCTCTGGATTGTTCAAGACCGTAACTTTTCCAGCCGATCTGCAGTACGCTTTTAGAAATGGCGCATGCTGATTGCTGGTATAATAAGGGGACCCGGTTGGCAAAACGCATAAGGTCGACTAATTCTTCTTTCGGAAGACCGCCTCCGTAGGCGACGGCTGCCTCAATTTGAAAGGGATTCCCCCGATACACACTGGGCGGCCGGGTAATCGCTGCAAAAAAATCAGCTTTAAGCTCTTTTTTTAATGCATGAAGCAGATTACTCTCACCGATCGGCGAAATACAGTTTGTCGGCGGGTTCATGAGTTTAACCTGGTTAATGGCTTTGTATAAGTTGTCTGCTTCATGATGTGCGATTCTGCTTGGCCAGGATGTTTCACTTAAATTTGCCAGCCGGCATATCTGTGCTGCGGTGCGGGGGCTTACCCGAGAGAAATCATGCGATAAAAATGATTTCAACCTTTTTGACCGGGTTGATTTAAGCATTTTCATTAAGATCCCCAATTCAACACCGTGCGGATGCGGTTTTATCTCAAAAGATTCTTTGGGAAGCTGCTGTGATGCGCGTTTAAATTCAAATTTTTCATTTTCAGGATTTATATAGGTAAGGTTAACATGCGGATTGGCGATCGCAACCTGTTTTAAGTAATCATCCACCGAATGATGGCCTTTTATATACTTTGCTTCGAGTTCAATCTCTACCTGCGTGCCGTGCTTATATTCCCAGTCAATAATCTCATCAGTGAGGATGACGGGCATATTTTTACTGGTATCAATATATATCTCAAAATGATGCGTTGGTTTTTTAGGAGATATGCGGGAATAGACTCGTATTGATTTCCCCGTAGTTAACTGGCCGTACATGCCGGCGCTTGAGATGCCGATGCCCTGCTGGCCGCGGGACTGTTTCATGGTATGGAATTTTGAGCCGTATAATAGTTTACCGAATATTTTTGGAATTTGATCCCGTACAATGCCGGGTCCATTGTCACGTATTATTACCCGAAAGCGCGATTCTTCAAGCTGTTTAATCTCTACATACATGTCAGGCAGGATTTTGGCTTCTTCGCATGCGTCAAGACTGTTGTCCACCCCTTCTTTAACGGTGGTGAGCAGTGCTTTTTTGGGGTTATCAAAGCCTAAGAGATGCCGGTTTTTTAAGAAAAATTCTGATACCGAGATATCGCGCTGTTTTTCGGCCATTTTAACCGCATAAATTTTACTGTCAGGTTCTCTAGTAACCGGCAGGTGCGCATCAGGGGTCTGCTTAAGGGGAGCGGAAGATTTCTTTTTCATAATAATAATACTATATCAAAAACTTACATAAAAACAAAATATTTTTTTAGCGGATTTAAATTTAAAAAAAGAATATGCAAGTTTTTTAAAGTTTACAGAAGTTCGTTTACTTGGAAGGTGATCGAATCTTTAAAAGGAATCATGCGTAAGGGTTTTACAAAAAATTCTTCGGCGCCGGATTGAAGTATTTTTTTGCTGTCTGCTTCCTTATCAGCGCTTCCGATGGTAATTATGCGCGTGCACCGAAAACGTTTTGATTGTTTAAAATCTGCAAGAATCCGGTAGTTTTCCATGCCGGGGGTGTCTAAGTCCAATATTAAAATATGCGGATTAGATTCATATGTTGCAATGCCTGCTTCAAATGCGTTATCCTGTGCTGATATGCGCGCATTGGGAAGAAGGTCTTTAAGTTCGTCTAAAATAATTTCTTTAAGGTTTGCATCATTGATCAATACCACTATATGAAGGATATCTATCAATACAAGTTCTTTGGGGACCGGTTCCTGGATCGACTCTAAAAATTGCATAAGATCCGACCGCCAAACTTTTGGTTGAGCTCCGGGGATTTCAATTGTTTTAAGATTGTGTTTCTGGAGCCAGCGCAATACGGTTGTTGAAGGAACATGGCAAAGCCTGGTGATCTGTTCGATATCAAGTGCTTTTTGACGCATGGGGATTCCTTTCCACTGCCACACTACAAGTATAAGGAATAAAATGAAATTTTCAATGTTTTTTATTTGATCCGCTCAGGCGGATGATATGTTTTGCTTCGGTTCTCACCAGTGCCGGGTCTAGTGTAGTGTCCCTAACAGATCTTTACATTTGCAGAGGCTATTTTACTCGTATTCAAGGCGCGAGGAGCGACGCGTACCCTCTGCGGTACGCGAGCGACGAGCAACGCAG
>JBDRMW010000068.1:0-2327 GCA_043811735.1 bacterium | reverse complement strand
TTCATCTGTTAATGTGATTATCTCTTTGCCTTGTGTATCATATATTTTTACCGTGAGCCTGCCGGCTTCTTTCATGTCACAACGGATTATTGCTTGATTTACTCCTGGTTTTAAAATATTATTAAATACTTCAACTTTTGTTTCTTGAGGTATGCTTCCATCCGCCTGCTGTCCTGTATCAGGATCGGCTGGATTGTCAGGATCAGCGGGATCAGACGGGTTATCAGGATCGGCTGGTTCAGACGGATCTTCCGGTTCATCTTCATTTCCATATTCCTGCCATTCCCACGTACTTCCGTACTCAAATGCACCGATATCAATGCCATCTGCAGGCGTTCTATAGTTTCCAGTAAAATCATCATATATACATAATTCAGATCCGGCGCCGGCAGCAATACTATTGTCTGTTAATATTAAAAATCCCTGCTCATCCGGATTTATCGAGTTGAATAAACCATTGGATTCGGTTTCATTAAGCCGTTTAGAATCCATATCTCGGCTTGTTGCAGTCTGCCAGTCTTCAAGCATATAATTCTGTATTTCAGCACCAACCTTTGCGCCAAACTCAGCAGTAACATTGGGAACATAAAACATATTGTTGTTTGATTCAAACTGATCAAATGCTTCTTTATACCGAATAATTTTTGGAATAAATAATTCTTCATCACAAAGTGCATATATGAGATTGTTTTTAATCTCTGTTCCGTGAATATCAAAGCCTCCATAGAAAAATATAAAACTTCCGCTTGATTGATAAGCTGTGTTATTATATATTTTCCAGTTTTGCCAGGTATCGATCCCTTCAATACTTTGAGAATCAAGAAGAATCGGTAAATTAATCCTTATAAATATATTATTCCGAACCGTAATATCATCTGCTCCTCTTGAATGAATCGCTGCATTGCTCGGTGAACTTATTCTCCATAGATTGCGCTCAACAATTATATTATCTGTTATCTGCCCCGCCCCGCAATTAACATCATTATTCTCCGGGCCTATAGAAACCATATATTTGCAATTTCCTGAATCCAAGAACTGATTGTTAGAAATTATCCCGAATTCAACTTTACTATTCAAAAAATTCTGATCCGGCCTGACACCGCAGAATTTTATTTGATCCGAATGATTCCCCGCCCTTTTAAAAATAGTATGCTCAATAATTGAATTACTTATATATGTACGCAATAAATGCGCTTCTGAATAATCAAAATACGAACCAAGAATCGCAACATGGCGTGCATCGGAATAAAATATTCCATAAAATACATTGTCTATAAATTCTGAATCTACGATAAATATATTTTTATTATATCTCGGAGGGTCAATAAGTCCTGTTTCATACTGAGAAATACGAGACCTTAAAATCAGCGTGTTAAATGTCGGGCAAACAGCCTTTGTTTGTGTATAATTCATTCCTTCAAAATCAATATCCATAACACGAGCATCACCCCTATGCTCATCCATCCGTAAATATAATGTAACATTTGCTTGTGAATGCGTTGCTTTAACCAATGGATTATCACCAGATCCATACGACCCGATTGTATTCTGCCCTGAACTGTTTGAGGAATCAAAATAATCAGATGCAGAGAAGGTCTCTCCCCTGCAAAACAATACCCTTCTATTTGTTTCAGTTTCAAACAGCCATTCCATCTGTTCTTTAAAATTACTGCTTGTTACTTGTTCACATCCAACAGGCGCTCCTTCAAAATTTCCCGAAGCTGATACACACCTTGTATTACTGCCTGCATATACAACCTCAGGATTCTGTACTGTTATTACTGCCTGCTTAATATCACTGTTACCCTGCATATCTTTTACGGTTAATACTACCGTAAACTCTTTTTCAGTTTCCCCTTCTGCAAACACCGGTTCAAACACATGCGCAGACAATGCTCCTTTTGCCCTATTTTTACTTCTGCCGTTGGTACTCCAATTACCGCTCTCTGGATCACCAAAATCCCAGGTAAAATCCAGATCATGGAACGGCCGGTCAACCTCATCACTGGTCGTTGCAACCGCGTCAAAAAAGACTGCTAATGGCGCAACCCCTGATGTCCGTGATACATCAACCGTAATAGTAATCGCTGCAGACGCAATAGGCAACCATCCAAGCACGAGGAGAAGTATTAATTTTATTTTTTTCATAGTGTTCCCCCTATTTAATCACTGCTATTTTTTTTGTTTCTGTATAACTGCCTGCACTTATATGCACAAAATATATCCCTGAACCGACCGGATTGCCGGCAGTATCCAAACCGCTCCAGAAATACGTATAGGTGCCTGGAGTTAACTGTTCATTAACAAGCTGTTGTATCTCTTTGCCC
>JBDRMW010000067.1:0-4184 GCA_043811735.1 bacterium | reverse complement strand
AAGTAAACGTCAAATAGCAGCAAGTTGTAATGTTGGACGCAGAACCGTCAGCCAATACTGTACATTAGCGGATGAATCCGGATTAACATGGTCAGAAGCTAAAGATTTAAATGACGAAGCATTGCGGATACGGTTATACGGAGACAGGAGGGGGACGTTGCTTACATTCTTTACATTCTTACAAAATATCAAAATTAAGCTTTATAAATTCATAATGTAAATAATTTAAGCAACGTCCCCTTAGATGAGCGCATCTTTGAGCAGTTTACTCTGGCGTTCGAATGCCTGGCGGGGATTGCGCGGATTTTTCATGAGAGAAATCTCCTGAGTCAGCAGCCGGGCAATATGAAGGATGGCGGTATCTTTTCTATGGTGCCATTTTTGGTATAGGGGATGATCGCGGTTTATATACACAATGGTGCCTTCAGTAAAACTTTCAGGTGCTTGAGGGCCGAAATGATCAATACAGCAGTTTAAACCCTGCTGGCCGGATTTTAATTTTTTTATAACAGCTGTGGGTGTTAATTTAGTTACCGTAGGTTTTTTTGTATTTCGTTTTTTTAACTTTTTCGGCGGTTTCTCTCCGCCTGTTGTTTCCGTATTGTTCTCCGGCGAAACAATATGCCCGGGTTGACCGGCTGGGGATTGTTCATCGCCGACAGGCAGTAGTCCTTCAGGACAGTAGTCAGGATTCAGTGCCAGGGCGGTCTTTATTTTATCTAAAACTTCAGATAATGCTTTACGGACCCGTTTATTTTCTTTTTTATCGGCAAAGTTATGCAGTACAGGTTTAATTCTTTCAATAATACGTTCCATGGCACACATAAAAACCTGATACTGCGGGGTGTCTTTTATAAAACCTGTTCTATCACTGGTAATGGGAAGAAAATCAGCATGTACTTCTCCCTGAATACGGGTAATATTTTTAATCAATGCATCAAGACCAAAAAAATCCCTGGTTATGGTAACCTGCTTAACCTTGCATTCTATCCCTGCGCATGATATATCTTGATCAAGTTGAGAAATAATAATTATTTCACCGTATATCACGCCATATTGGGTGCCTTCCAAAAAGGGTATTTTATGTCCTGAAACAAACCGCGGTTTAACTTTATATCCGTTTAGATACACATTAAAGTCCGGCGCTTTTAAAGGAACTGCTTCAATGATCCTTTTCTCAACATCAGCGATATTAAAAACTTTTTTTATTCCCCGCAGTAATACTTTCGTTCCGTCCTTACGCGATGCATCAGGCTCTTCAACAAGTAAGGGAAGATGCCATACATGTTTTGATTTATTCCATTCTTCTTTATCAAATATTACTTTAGCCTGAAAATCATTTTTTTTAGTCCATACTTCAAAACACGTACATGCCGACAATGAAGCAAATTTTCCTATGCCGAATTCTCCAATTCTATCCCGGCTGAATTTCGGCGATTTCGGTGAGTTTTTTTTGAAAGTTGAACCGATGTTAAAATACTGCTTTAATCCATCCAAATCCATTCCGAGCCCGTTATCTTCAACAATGATATAATCATCCTTGATACTGACTTTTACTTCAGATGCATCAGCGTCATATGCATTGTTTATAAGTTCACGGATCAGTTCAATTGATTCGCTGTAAAGCCTTTCGCCGATTGTTACAATATGGCTTTTATCAACCGTGACTTCAATGGAGTTTTTTTCATCGACAATCATCATAGATTACCTCTGAGTTAATGGAATATTATTCTATGAAACTTATTCAGAAATAGCAATAATAAAAATATACTTTTTAAACTCTGGGATTGACCTCGAGATATCATAAATAATAGTTTTGTGATCGGCTGGTAAAACGTATTTATGGGAGGGAAGATAACCATCGATGTGCCGTTATAACCAGGATATTATTAGAACCATTTTTGATGTATCTATAGATGTTTTCTTTGTTTACCAGTTGAACTGCGGGAATCTGCAGGATATTCTGAAAATATATTAAACTCTTGGATATGGTATCGTCTGATAATTTTACTTCCAGCAATAAGAATGGTTTGTGATTATTTGCAATAAGAAAATCTACTTCATTTTTTTGCTTATCTCTTAAATAGTGAAGTTCAAATTTGCCTAAACCGGATTCATTCCAGGCATATACGGCTCTTCTAAGTTCAATGGCAACTATATTTTCAAATCGTGCAGCTGCATTTACGATTTCAGGATAACTGTATATATATGCCTTTTTTTCCTTTAAGATGCTGCGCGTTATCTTGCGTGTCCAGGGAGAAATCCTGAACAATACATAGACCATCTCTAAAAGCTGCAGCCATTTTTTAACACTGTCAAACGTGGTCTGAATATCTTGAGCAATAGCATTTAGAGAAAGCGGACTGCCGATTTTATCCGGGAGTAAGGATAACAGTAATTCCAGCATGTCTATCCGTTTGGTATCAGCGAAATTTCTAATATCTTCTTTAATGATTTGCTTGAGATATATAGACGACCATCTTCGATAAAATACCGGCGATTTTTTAACAAATGGTTCAGGAAAACCGCTTGTTATAAATAATGTGTCCCAGATTTTTTTCGTTTTATGTGTGTTGTTTAGATCAAATCCTTTCAATGGATTTTGAATAAATGAATTAAATTTTCTTTGGTTGCCGCATAATTCAGCCAGCGTGAAAGGGAAAAGATGAAAATGAAAATATCTTCCTGCCAACGAGTCTCCGCCCTTTTGATAAACATCCAGCCGCCCGCTCCCCAAAATTAAAAATATATAGTCATCCTTGAATTCATCGTAAATTCCCTTTACATAGTTTTTCCATTGTTTGTATTTATGGATTTCATCAAAAATAACAATTGGTTTGCTGGCATCTTTGCGGGTTAATTCTTGGAAGAAGGCAGGATTAGTAATAAGCAATTTTTTGCTTCCCATAATATCCCAATTATAATACACACTATTTGTAAAATGAGAAGCAATTTCTTTAGCAAGGGTGGTTTTCCCTGTTTGACGGGGGCCAGAGAGAAAAATCATCGATTTATCTGCTGATAGTGATTTCCATAAATCTATATAGGGTTTGCGTTCTATCATAATACTATTTTACATAAAACTCGGCAAAAAGTCAAGACTAAATCAGAATGATGTCTGAAATAGTCAACGAATTCGGATTCGAATTCGCGAATTCGGGGGACACAATACTTATTTGCCCCGAATTTTACGAATTTATTTCAGCAAGATTTTGAGGGCAGTGTGTATTCTGCCGTTGGTGGCCAGTGTTTCTCGGCCGTAGAGGTTAAAGGGCCTGCCTTTAAAATCTGAGATTCTGCCGCCGGCTTCTTTAACTAAGAGGCTGCCTGCTGCGGTGTCCCAGGGATTTAAGAACAGTTCCCAGAAGCCGTCATACATACCGCAGGCTGTATATGCTAAATCTATGGCTGCGGCGCCGCAGCGCCGTATGCCGCTGCATCTGCGCCGTACCCGTACAAAATTATCAAGATTATCATCTTTTACTTGTTTTAAATTATAAGCAAATCCAGTTGCGAGAAGTGCTTGATCAATCTTGGCCTGTCTGGATACATGAATTCGTCTGCCGTTTAGATACGCTCCTTTGCCTCGCATGGCAGTAAAACATTCATCCAGAGCCGGATTATATACCACCCCAAGCTGTTGCTTGCCGTCAATAATTAATCCGATTGATACGCAAAAAAAAGGGATATGGTGGATATAATTCGTGGTGCCGTCTAAAGGATCTATTATCCAGAGATAGCGCCGGTCAATTTTTGTTAGGTCCTGACGGCATTGTTTTTCTTCGGTTAAAATGCCATGATGCGGGAATTTTTGGGTAATTGCTCCGCAGATCAGTTTTTCTGAGTGAATATCAACTTCGGTAACAAAATTATTTTTACCCTTAAGATGTATCTGACGGGATGTATGCAGTTTCTTGAGTTGATATAATCCCGCACGTTTTGCGGCGTTAACTGCAAGTTTTAAGTGTTTTTCCATAGGGATTATTATACATATTTTTTAAGAAGATTTTACATTTATTTTACACGGGATTTTACATGAGTAATGTATAATAAAGAAGGCTTTTATTCGAAGTTTTGGTGTTTGAATTTCGAATAAAAGTTATTGAACTAAGCCGTTTCGCCAAAGCAGGAGAAGTAAAAGAGGTGCTATGTAAAAAGTATTCCTGCAGTGTAGAGAAACAGAA
>JBDRMW010000066.1:0-6951 GCA_043811735.1 bacterium | reverse complement strand
CCCGCAAAGATATCCCCAATAATGAGGTGATAATCAGCGTGCAGGATACCGGTATCGGGATAAAAAAAGAAGATGCATCAAAATTATTTCAGCAGTTCCAGCAATTGGGAGGAAAAAACACGAGAAAAACAGGGGGGACCGGACTGGGGCTTGCGATATCAAAACAGATCATCGAACATCATGGCGGCAGGATCTGGGCTAAAATTGAGTATAATAAAGGAGCCATATTTAATGTGAGCCTTCCAATTGTCCGGAGAGCCAATATCCTCATTATTGATGATGAAAAGGGAGTGTTGGATGTGTGCGAGAAAATTCTTGGGCGGGATAATTATCATGTTATTTGTTCTCTGGAAGGCAAAGATGGGATAGAAAAAGCTGTGGCTGATCAGCCGGATCTAATCGTGCTGGATATGCGGCTTAAAGATATTAATGGGTCCGAAGTTATAAAACTTCTTAAAAGCAAAAAAGAAACAGGATCTATCCCGATCTTGGCGATGTCAGGCTTTACAGAGGAGATTGATAAAATACAAAATCAGCATGATAAAAATTTCCTTCCCTGGCTTATAAAGCCGTTTGAACGGGATGAGTTTTTGTCAAAAGTAAGGTCATTAGTGCATCATTAAAGAATATAGTAAGAATAAATGATATCCACACTCTGCAGCAAGGGAAACAAGAGTAATGAATAAATTAATCGAAACCCTGATTTCAGAAAAGCTCATTACTGAAGAACAGCTCAAGGATGCTAAGGCAAGGCAGATCGGAGCGCGTAAGCCCATTCAGAAAATATTGGTTGAGATGGGATTTATCAGTGATGATGATCTTATGAGAGCCTCTGCTCAGGTTTTTAAAATGCCGCTTACTGATCTTAACCTTGAGGTAATAAATACTTCGCTGGTTAAGCTGGTGCCCTATGAATTAACCAAGCGGTACGGGATTTTCCCGGTGCGGAAAGAGAATAATAAATTATTGCTTGCGATGAGCAATCCGATTGATATTTTAGCAATAGATGATATTAAAATGCTCATACATCAAGAGATTATCCCGTTGTTATGCTCAAAAAGCCAGATAACCGAACATATTGACAGGTATTATCAATCTGATGATATGCTCTATGATCTGCTGAAAAATGTGGTTGAGGACAGGAATGTTAAAATACTTAAAGATATTAAATCAGTGGGCAGCCGTTTTGAAGTAAAAATCGCTTCTGACCAGTATGGGCCGGTTGCAAAGCTCATAAATTTCATTTTAAGTGATGCGGTTAAAAACCATGTGAGTGATATACATATCGAACCAAAAGAAAAATCCGTTAAAATCAGGTATCGTATCCACGGGGATTTAAGAGATATTATTGACGTTCCGCCAAAACTGCAGTTTCCCTTAATTGCCCGTATAAAAATTATGAGTAATCTTAATTTAGCAGAGACCAGGATGACGCAGGACGGACGGAGCAGTATATCGGCATACGGGAGAAATATGGATGTTCGTGTTTCTTTAATTCCTACTTACTTTGGTGAAAAAGCGGTCTTGCGGCTCTTAGACCCTTTAGAGGCGAAATTATCCCTGGATAAGATCGGATTGCAAGAGCAGGATCTTAAAATGATCAAAAGCTGTATGAATAAATCTCAAGGCATGATCCTGGTCACCGGGCCGACTGGTTCGGGGAAAACCTCCACCTTGTATGCGGGCTTGAATTATATACGCAATGAAACAAAAAATATCATAACATTGGAGGACCCGATTGAGTATTTGCTTGACGGCATTAACCAGATACAGGTTAATCCGATTAAAGATCTAACATTCTCGAACGGTTTGCGGAGCATTTTGCGGCAGGATCCCAATGTTATTTTAGTCGGTGAGATACGCGATTTAGAAACAGCTGAAATTGCATTCCGCGCGTCGCTTACCGGCCATCTGGTCTTATCTACATTACATACTAATAATGCGTCTGCCACTATTTCACGGCTTTTTGATATTGGGCTTGAGCCGTATCTCTTGTCTTCTATAATCATTATCATCGCCCAGCGGCTGGTTAAAGTTATATGCCCTAATTGCAAGGAAGCATACGAGCCTGATAATGAGCTTAAGCGGGAGTTTAACATGTATATTGAGTTATGTAATGTGCAGAAATTTTATAAAGGAAAAGGATGCCAGAGATGTAATTTTACGGGATATATTGACCGAACAGCTATCTTTGAAATATTAAAACTTGATGAAAAGATGCGGAGCCTGATTACAAAAAAAGCATCTGAGGATGAACTGTTGAAAGAAGCGCGCATGCATGGCATGAAGCTGCTGGTTGAATCCGGCATGGAAAAACTTGCACAAGGGATCACTACGCTCGAGGAAGTGGCCTCAGTAGCTGATATTGCGGAAGGAGCTCAGGCTGTAATGCATAATGCAAAAGATAATCGGAGCAATACCGGGAAAAAAAGAATTTTAATTGCTGATGATGAGAAAGATCTTTTGACAATCTTAGAAAAACGCCTGTGTAATGCAGGATATAATGTAATTAAAGCATATAACGGGAAGATGGCTGTTGAATATGCGATGCGGGAGAAGCCAGACCTTATTATAATGGATGTTATGATGCCTGAGATGGATGGATTTAAAGCTACTGAAATGTTAAAATCTAAGCTGGAAACAGCTGTTATGCCGGTTATCATGCTTACTGCGGCACGGGATTTAAACAGTGAACTCGAAGGGATTAGGCTCGGTGCAGATGATTATATGACGAAACCCTGCCCCTGGGAAAAACTGCTTGCACGGATAGAGATGCTGTTAAAAAGAAGCAATTTAAACTATAATATATCCAGTGATTCTTAAAAATAAGGAACATACCCGCATGAGTATACATCTGTTAATTATAGAAGATAATCAAGATCATATCTGCATTATAGAGCGGTCTTTGTCGGTCAAACATAACGAATATAAACTTGATTTCGCTGCCGGAGTTGATGAGGGATTGGCTAAGCTTCAAAAGGATAAGTTTGACATGATTTTATGCGATTATTTTCTTCCTGGAAGAAATGCATTGGATATGCTGCATGAAATTTGCGCGCGTGAAATTGATCTGCCGTTTATTGTTATGACTTCCTCAGCCAATGTAAAAGCAGCGGTTGAATTATTGAATACCGGTGCATACGATTATATCGTAAAAGATGAGCAATTCGACACATCTCTGCCCATAGTGATCCATCGTGCTCTTGAAAGATACTTTCAGAAAAATACGAAGGAACAAGCGGTTCAGGTTATAAAAGAATCAGAATTAAAATATAAAAATCTTATTGCAAATATTCCGGGAATGGTTTACAGCTCATATAATGATTGGACTGCAGGTTTTTTATCAGGAAGCGAGCAAATATGCGGTTATTCCCAGGAGATGCTTAACCAGCCCGGCAGTACCTGGCAGGACATTATACATCCTGATGATAAACAGCGGGTTATTAATGAATCTGCTGAAAAAATAAATAGTAAAAAATCATTTATTCAAACGTACCGGATCATGCATAAAGACGGAAGCATCCATTGGATAGAAGACCATAAGATAGGAAGTTTTTCTAAAGACGGCGGACTGGCAAAAGTAGAAGGTGTGGTGTATGATATTACTGAGCGCAAAAAAAAAGAACAGGAAATTGTCAGTTTATCCAAGTTCCCCTCCGAAAATCCGTACCCGACGCTGCGGATTGAACATGACGGCAGACTCTTATACGCTAATCCGAGCTCTCAGGGTTTATTAGATAACTGGCATATAAATATCGGCGGATATGTGCCTGATAATTGGAAACAGTTAATACAGGAAGTGCTTGATTCGAACAAACCCCGTGTCATTGAGATTGAGCATAATAAAAAAGTTGTATCGTTTGTTATTACCCCGATTAAAGATTCCTCATACGTAAATCTTTACGGCAGGGATGAAACGGACAGTAAAATTACTCAAGCGAAACTGCGTGAGAAAGAAGGCGAACTTCTTCAATCCCAAAAGCTTGAAGCAACCAGCAGGCTGTCGGGCGGCATTGCCCATGAATTTAATAATATTTTAACGGTTATTAAAGGATTTGCCGGATTTGTGAAAGATGATTTGCCTGCAGATTCGCCGTCAATAAAAGATATGCAGGAGATTTTAAACGCGGCTGACCGGGCAAAAAATTTGACCCAGCAGTTATTGGCATTTTCACGTAAGCAGATTATTGAACCAAAGATTATTGATTTAAATGACCTTATTGTTGATACGCATAAAATGCTTCGCCGGTTAATTGGGGCAGACATTGAATTGGTAACCATGCCTCAATCCGAATTGGGATTGGTTAATATTGATATCGGCTGTTTTGAGCAGATTCTGGTTAATCTGGCGATCAATGCGCGTGATGCGATGCCTGAAGGGGGCACCCTTACCATCTCAACCAAAAATGTCACGATAGAGCTTAATGAAAATCATGCGTATGGGGATCTCCTGCAGGGAGAATACGTGGTGCTTTCGGTGCAAGATACGGGGATGGGTATCCCCGAAGATATTAAAGCACATATTTTTGAACCGTTTTTCACCACTAAAGAGAAGGGTAAAGGAACGGGATTGGGATTATCAACCTGTTATGGTATTGTCAAGCAAAGTAAAGGACAGATTTTTGTTGAAAGTGAAGCAGGATCAGGCAGCTGCTTTAACGTGTATGTTCCGAAGGTTAGTGATGATAATCAAAAAGATAATTTTAATAAACAACAGGCAGAAATTCCTTTGCCCGGAGGTTCTGAGACCGTGCTTCTTGTGGAAGATGAGCCGTTAGTGCAATCCATGTCAGAGCGGGTTCTTTTAAAAAGCGGGTATAAGGTGGTTAAAGCTCAAAATGGAGAAGATGCGTTGAGAATTATTTCCTCATATAATGAACCGATACATATGCTGTTAACCGATGTTATGATGCCGTGCATGGGAGGCATTGAACTGGCGAAACGCATCCGGACAATTGATCCTCAGATGAAGATTCTCTACATGTCCGGGTATATGGAACTTCCTGCGGCCGGAAGCAGTTCGTTTTTTAAATTAAATGAGTTTCTTCAAAAACCTTTCAGTATTGATATGTTATGCAAAAAAGTCCGCGAAGTTTTGGACCGCATTCCTCAGTAAAACCAGTAATACCAATTATTATAAATAAACAAATTATTCTGAGTATCTATTGACTGAGGTAAAAATATATTATAAACTAATATATAATATATCTTAAAAAAATCGAGGCTTCTTAGTGCTGCAGAATCAAACACTGCAGTTACAAAATTCTTCAACAAATCACCGGAAAAAATCAAATCAGAACCTGGCGCGAAAATTACCAGGATAACACCTTATAAAATGAAGAAAAATAAGGGGAATAAAAACGATGAGTATACGGCTGCTTATAGCTGATGATCATAAGATTGTCTGTTTAGGCCTTAAAACACTGCTTGAGAAAGAAACTGATATTAAGGTCATTGCTGAAGCAGATAATGGACGATCTGCGGTAAAACTCTGCCTGGATCTTCTGCCTGATGCAGTTATTATGGACATCAGCATGCCTGAATTAAACGGGATAGATGCTGCACGCCAGATCATTGCAAAAACTCCTCATGTTAAAGTATTAATCTTATCCATACATATGGATAAGCATTTTGTGGCAGAAGCATTGCGCGCAGGCGTATCCGGATATGTCTTAAAAGATTCTGCTTTTGAAGAACTTAAAACAGCGATACACACCGTGCTTTCGGGTCATGTATATTTAAGTCCTGCTATTACCGGCGTTGTGGTTAAAGATTATGTCAATTCATTAATACAAAACCAAAATACAATTTCATCGATGCTTACTGAACGCGAGCGCGAAGTCTTACAGCTTCTTGCTGAAGGACAACCGACAAAGCAGATTGCATTGAAACTGGGGGTAAGTGTTAAAACAATTGAAACCTTTCGCAGTAATATAATGGAAAAACTTGATATTCACAGTATTGCTGAAATTACGAAGTATGCAATTCGTGAAGGATTAACCACGGTTTAACCTTTCAATATCAACAAAATAATCTTTCGAAATATAAAAATTAGGGATTGCCTTTATTTTTGAAGCAGTATCTGCTAATAATACCAACTATTCTAACTATTAATTGACTAATTCAAATTATATATATAATATATATACAACACTATTCGATATTATGGTTGACTCAATTGCGAATAACAGCATTATATTTGATACGTAAATAAAAAATGAAGGTTAACAGTTCTTTTTAATTTAAAAAAAGGCAGATTATTAAACGGGTAATAAAAAAAGTGAGTATTCGAGTTCTTATTGTTGATGATCATCAACTGGTAAGCGATGGCCTGCGTACATTGCTTGAAGCAGAGCCGGAAATACAAGTTGTTGCTGAAGCTGAGAATGGCCGTGAAGCAGTAAAACTTGTCCAGAAATTTTTGCCCAATGTTGTTATTATGGATATTACCATGCCGGGCCTAAATGGCATAGATGCTACTCGTCAGATTGTTTCCGAGTATCCGCACATTAAGATACTTGCGTTGTCCATGCATTCTGAAAAAAAGTTTATCAGGGATATCCTGCAATCCGGCGCAGCCGGATATATATTGAAAGATTGTGCTTTTGAGGAATTAATACAAGCTGTACATGCCGTGCTGTCTAACCAGTTATATATGAGCCCTAAGATAAGAAATATAATGAATAACAGCTATGGTGGATTATGTAATAATACTATAGTGTGTTCAGGAGTATTGACCAAAAGGGAACGTGAAGTGCTGCAGCTTTTTGCTGAAGGAAAGACAACCAATCAGATTGCTTTGCTTCTTGTTTTAAGCATAAAAACAATTGAAACGCATCGCAGTAATATAATGGAAAAATTGAATATTCATAGTATCGCAGAGATAACGAAATATGCAATCAGAGAAGGATTAACCTCGGTTGAATGTTAAACCCCATCCGGTAACTGTAT
>JBDRMW010000065.1:0-5209 GCA_043811735.1 bacterium | reverse complement strand
CTCCTGGTCTCCTGCTTGCTTACCCCGTCCATTTCAAACATAATTCTTCCGGGTTTAACTACGGCGACCCAGAATTCAGCATTTCCTTTGCCTTTTCCCATGCGTGTTTCAGCTGGCTTCTTTGAAACCGGTTTATCAGGAAATATCCGCACCCACAATTTACCGCCTTTTTTAGTATATCGTGTTAAGGCAACACGGGAAGCTTCAATCTGACGGGCAGTAATCCAGCTCGGCTCAAGCGCCATCATCCCGTATTCACCGAATGATACGCTGTTTCCCCGGGCTGCTTTACCGGTTAATCTTCCCCGATGTGATTTTCGATATTTTACACGCCTTGGCATTAACATTGGTTATTCCTCATCTATCTCAGAGTCATCACTGAGTTTATCTGCTTCGTTCATGTACGCTGCATCAATAATAATTTCTTTTGTTTTGCCTGCCTCTGCTGCTGCTTGTGCTGATTTCTGCTGATACTCTTCAATTTTTTCTTTTTCAACAAGCCGTGCTTCATCTAAAAGATCTTTCTCGGTTTTTCTAAACAGCTCTTTTTTGAATATCCACACCTTAACACCTATCTGCCCCATGGAGGTGAAGGCTTCGGCAAAGCCATACTCAATATCCGCCCGCATGGTTTGGAGCGGGATACGTCCTTCACGCATCCATTCTGACCGGGCGATTTCAGAACCGCCCAATCTTCCCCCAACCATTATTTTAATCCCCTGCGCACCGGAACCCATTGCTTTTTCCATTGATTTTTTCATTGCCCGGCGATAACTTATCTTGCGCTCAAGCTGTAACGCAACACTTTCAGCGATAAGCTGCGCATCAATTTCCGGTTTTTTTATTTCCATTACATTAACAAATGTTTTTCTGCCGGTACTATCTTCGAGGCTTTTGCGCAAAGCCTCAATTTCTGAACCGCGCTTGCCGATCACAATGCCCGGGCGTGCCGTAAAAATATTTATACGTTGAAAACTGCCGGCACGTTCAATGCAGACCTTTGAAACAGCAGCCAATTTTAACTTATCTTTTAAATACGTTCTAATACGATTATCTTCTTCAATTAAGTCGGGCATATCTCTTAAACTAAACCATTTTGAATCCCAATCTTTAATATAGCCTAATCGTAATGCTTTTGGATGAATTTTTTGACCCATTAGTTATCTCCAACTACAACGGTAATATGGCACATTTTTCTTTTATACCCAAATGCCCTGCCCATGGCAAATGCACGAATCCTTTTTAATGCGGGGCCATGTCCAACCCAGGCTTGTTTTACTTTAAGCCCGGCCGGATTTTTAAGTCTGCCTGAATTAGCAACTGCTGAATGCAATGTTTTCTGCACAATCGGGGCTGCTGCTTTAGGAACGAACTGCAATATTCTGAACGCTTCATCGACATACTTCCCCCGGATCAAATCAAGAACCCGGCCGACTTTGCGAGAACTTATTCGAGTAAATCGTGTCCTAGCTATTGCCTGCATATATGTAATTCCTCTGTCTTTTTTAAATATCTTTCGCCGTTGACTTTCGCCGTTATCTTATAGCTTATAGCTTAAAGCTTAAATCTTCTTAAGTTAAAGACGATGCTTCCTTAGTATGCGCTGCCCCATGGCCTCTAAAAAATCTCGTCGGCGAAAACTCACCTAACCGGTGGCCGACCATTTGTTCGGTTACATATACCGGAATAAATTTTCTCCCGTTATGCACCGTAAATGTATGTCCCACAAACTCAGGAATAATCACCGATGCCCGTGACCAGGTTTTTATAACTTTCTTCTGCCGGGTATTATTGAGCTCTAATACCTTATTAAAAAGTTTCTCATCAATATACGGTCCCTTTTTTGTTGAACGTGACATATAAATCCTCTCTTTACCCCCACACCAAATGCGTCCTTTATTCTTTCGTTAACTGTTAAATTCGTAACCCCTGGGGTTATAAATTATATTTTTAGCACAATCTGTGCACCCATTTGGTGTGGGGGTTTACCCTTTGTCTTTCCCTGTGGCGCGTCTTTTAATAATTAAATAATCGTAAATCTTCTTCTTGCGTGTTTTAAAGCCTTTCGCCGGCTGATTCCACGGTGAACGAGGATGATTAGCGCCTTTTGAACGGCCCCTTCCGCCGCCATGCGGATGATCAACCGAGTTCATGGCAGTACCGCGTACCGTCGGACGAATACCACGGTGACGGTTACGTCCTGCATTGCCATAAACCACGTTTTCATGTTCCATATTACCGACCTGGCCAATCGTTGCATAACATGCATCGGGAACTAACCGTATTTCGCGCGAGGTAAGTTTAATATTCGCAAAACCATTTTCAATTGCCATAAGCTGTGCCTGAGCACCGGCAGAGCGGATCATTTTAGCCCCGCATCCGGGTTCAAACTCAATATTATGAATGATTGTACCAATCGGGATGTGAGACAGCGGCAATGCATTGCCGACTTTAATTTCTGCATCTTTGCCTGAATGAACCTTATCCCCTACTTGAAGCCCCTGAGGATGAATGATATATCGTTTCTCTCCGTCAGCATAATGGACCAGCGCAATCCGCGCCGTACGGTTTGGATCATATTCAATCGAGATCACCCGCCCGGGAATCCCGTGTTTATCCCGTTTGAAATCAATCTGTCTAAACTGGCGTTTATGCCCTCCCCCTATATGCCGAACCATGATCTGCCCTGAATTATTCCGGCCGCCTCTTTTATGCAGGGGTTTCAGCAGAGATTTTTCCGCCTTAATCTTCGTAAGGTTGGAAAAATCTTCAACCGTAATAGTCCGCCGTGACGGTGTATATGGAACAAATGTCTTAATAGTCATTATCTTTTTCCCTTTATTCTTTGACTTTTTATCTTTTCCTCTTGTCCTTGCCTTTGATGTTGACTTAATTTCGAATTCCGAAATACGAATTTCCTATATTATGCTTCTATCGGCTTAATCTCCTGGCCTTTTTTTATTTTAACCAGGGCTTTTTTCCATTCTGACTTATATCCTTCATGTGAACCCATACGCCTTTTTTTACCCAACACGCGGGCAGTATTTACCCGCAAAACTGAAACCTTAAATAATTTTTCAACTGCCTCTTTTATCTGCGTTTTGTTTGCAGATGGATTAACTTTAAATGTATACCGATTTTCTTTTTCTTTCAAAAGAGTTCCGCGCTCAGTATAAATGGGTTTTATAATTATGTCATAGAAGTCCATAGTTTTTCGCTTTCCGTTTTAACCGGTCTGTCAGCAGTTTAACCGCTGATTCGGTAATAATAATTTTATCCCTTGCTAAGACCGCATACGCATGAAGGAATTTAAGATCAATCAGATTATGAAAAGGAACATTCCTCGATGCACGCATATAGGCATCGTTCACTGAATCCGTGATTACCAGCAGGTTTTTTCCTAAGACATGCAAATCTTTCAACATATTAATAACTTTTTTCGTTTTAGGGGTATCTCCGCTGGAAAAAATATTCAGCGTATCAACCACCGTAAGATCTCCCGAACTCATTTTATCTGATAATGCCTGATACAACGCAGCCTGCACTTTTTTCTTTGGGATATACTGCGCATAACTGCGCGGTTTAGGCCCGAATATAATACCGCCTTTTCTCCACAAGGGAGATCTGATTGATCCTGCCCGGGCACGTCCGGTTCCTTTTTGTCTCCAGGGTTTTTTTCCGCCTCCGCTTACTTCGGGGCGTTTCTTGGTGGATGCCGTACCGGCACGAATACCCGCCTGATATGCCGTTACCACTTCGTGCAGGAAACCTTTATTAACCGGCTGTTCAAATATTTCTGCGGGAAGCTCGGTTTTTCGCACCTCTTTTCCCTTATAATTATATAGATTAACTTCCATTATTTTTTTACCTTTTCTTTTTCTTTTTTCCTTGCTTTTACTGCTGCAGCGTTTGCTTCCTGCTGTTCTTGTTCAGGATGCTTTTTCTCGACGAACTTCTTTTTGCTTTTAACCGTAGTGCTTATATATAATTTACCCAAGACATTCCCGGGCACGGATCCTTTAATAAGCACCAGATTTTCTTCCGGGTTAACATAGGCTACTTCTACTTTTTGCTGGGTTATATTGCCGCCGCCCATACGGCCGGGCATTTTAATGCCTTTAAGCACGCGTGAAGGAAAACTCGATGCGCCGATAGAACCGGGTGCCCGGCGATATTCCGTATGGCCATGAGATGAAGGCGCACCGGCAAATCCCCAGCGTTTGACCACCCCCTGGAAACCTTTGCCCTTAGATACGCCGGTTACATCAACATAGTCTGTTTTATTAAATACATCTGCTTTTATTTCCTGGCCGACTTTAAAATCATTCACATTATCAACTCTAAACTCTTTTACACAGCTTAAAACCTTAATATTATTTTTAGTAAATTGACCCTTAAAAGCTTTAGTCTGATTTTTTTCTTTCCGCCATTCACCAAAGCCCAATTTGACCGCATTATACCCGTCTGTTTCAATGGTTTTAACCTGCACCACATAACAGGGCCCTGCCTGAACAATCGTAACCGGCAGACATTGCCCAGAATCATCAAATATCTGCGTCATCCCCATTTTCCGCCCAATCAAAAATTTCATCTCAATATCCCTTTATATTCCAGCCTTTGCTTTGCCGGCTTGCCCTGCACCTGAGCGAAGCGAATGGTGCAGGGTTGCCCTTGCCTTTGCCTTTCACTTTGTGCCTATGTGCCTTTGTGCCTATTTTTATAGTTTTATCTCAATATCCACCCCGGCAGGCAGATCCAGTTTCATTAATTCCTCAATAGTTTTCGGAGTAGGCTCATAAATATCAACAAGCCTTTTATGTATACGCATTTCAAACTGATCACGCGCTTTTTTATCAGTGTGCGGAGATCTTAAAACCGTATATTTTTTTATCTGCGTCGGAAGCAGCACCGGCCCTGAAATGCGTGCGCCGGTCCGTTTTGCAGTATCAATAATTTTTACCAATGAGTCATCAAGCATCTTATGATCATAAGACCGGAGTCTTATTCTAATTTTTTGAGCCTGCTCCATCGTAGTCATGCATATTCTCCCGATTTGTTATATAAGTTTTTTTCCTTAGTTTTCCGCTTTACGCTTTAAGTTTAATCCGTGATTTCTCCCACCACGCCGGCCCCTACGGTATGTCCGCCTTCCCGTACCGCAAACCGTAATCCTTTTTCCATCGCAACCGGGGTTAAGAGCTCAACATCA
>JBDRMW010000064.1:0-25952 GCA_043811735.1 bacterium | reverse complement strand
GTATTGCAGGCATTGTACCCGCCGGCGTATTGTCGGCTGTAAAGAAGGCAGCTTGACACAATCTCAATACAAAGAAGCGCTCCATTATATTTCAAAAAATAAAAAAATACGGGATGTCTTGATTTCAGGCGGTGATCCGCTGATATTACCCGATGAAAAATTAGATCAGCTCCTTGCTGATTTACGCGGGATAAAACATGTTGAAATGATCCGGATAGGCACCAGGCTTCCGGTAACACTTCCGCAGCGCATAACCGAATCGTTATGTGCGGTGTTAAAGAAATATCATCCGTTATTTTTAAGTATTCATTTTAATCACGTAAAGGAAATATCTCCCGAGACTGGCAAGGCATGTAAACATTTGGCAGATGCAGGGATTCCGCTGGGTTCTCAAACGGTATTATTAAAAGGGATAAATGACAAGCCGGAAACCATGATAAATCTGATGCATGGGCTCTTAAAAATTCGGGTTCGGCCTTATTATTTATATCAGTGTGATTTAGCTCCGGGGACCGAACATTTTCGGACCTCGGTTTCGACCGGACTTAAAATTATTGAATCAATGCGCGGATATACGACAGGCTATGCGGTCCCGACCTTTGTTATTGATGCACCCGGCGGCGGCGGCAAAGTGCCGATTAATCCTGATACGGTTGTTTCACGAAATGCACGCGGTGTTATTGTGCGCAATTATCAAGGCAGAGTGTTTTTCTATCCCGACGAAACATAACGCTCACCGGACGTATCCTCGTTTATTATTTCAATATACAAAGTTTGTAAAAAAATAGGGGCTGTATTTTTTACGGCATGTTCATACTGTCTTTGCAGAATAGTTTTCTCAGTCGAAAAATAACTGTTGACAATGGTTTTAAAAACATTTTATAATACACTTGTTAGACGGATATTAAAAGGATATTAGACGGAAAAATATACGACCGAAAGGAGGTGACGTGTTATGGCAGAAAAAGTGGCTAAAGCAGGAGTAAAACGTGCAGACGGGTTTCTTTATTTCATCGATAAGCAGGGTGATATTTCCCGGGCACAAATGGCACGCGGCGGGAAAAAAGGCGGCAAGACAGAAAAAGTAATGAAACTTGGGATCAACAAAGCAAAAGGATATTTATATTTCCTTGACAAAAAAGGTGATGTATCGCGCGCCAAAATGGTACGCAGATAATCCTTCCCGTGAGTAAAGAGGAGTACAGATTTCCTCGTCATTAGAAATCAAGTGAGTCCTGGTTCTTTAAAAATCAAGAACCAGGACTCTTTTCTGTCGGGATGAGTGATTATGTATATGAAAAAATTTTATTCTTTTTGTATAATAATACTTCTCACTGGTGTGCATGTGTATGGAGAAGAAGACCAGGACCGGATGATCCCTGACATACAGGTAAGCGGATATGTCCAGGGAGTATATGCTTCTATCCACAATGATGTCCAGATAAATACGGACACGTTCAAAGTTAACCGCGCCAGATTAGGCGTACATATAGAAATATCATCTGCCATCACCGGATTTGTTTCAACAGAATTAACCGGTTCAGAACTAGCTGATGCCTTTATTTCATATGTTCCGTATGCCTGGATTGGACTGCGATGCGGACAGATGAAAATTCCGTTAACCTATGAAGCGCGGCAGTCAGAACCCGAGCTGGATTTTATTGAGTATTCGAGGCCCGTTCAAGAGCTGGTCATCTCCTCCCCGGGCTTACGTGATGCAGGCGCACAAATATTGAGCAACGGAAGTTTTTGGGATGCAGTGTGCATGATTTCAAACGGATCCGGGGCCAATACAGAAGATCAAGACGAGCATAAAGCGTTTTCGGGCAGAGCGTCGGTCTGTAAAGACCATATGAGCATAGGCGGATCATTATATAGGACCAAAAGGCTGCATGTGACCGGTGTTGAGGAGAACATAGTCCGCTATGCAGGAGAAATTCAGATAGGTGATGAAACAGGTTTTTTAAGGTCTGAATATATTCTTGGCAAAGAGGGGAAGATAAAAAAAGACGGGTTAGTCATTACCGGAGATACAGGCATGCCGTTTGTCTCCCCCATGGCATATCATATGATTCCGCTTAGGTTCATGATCCGGTTTGAACAGTGGGATCCAAATACCAAAATTGACGATGATGCAGAAAGTTTAGTGGTGTTTGGACTGCGGTATCCGGTTAACCGTTTGGTACGAGTTGATATAAACTATACCATTGTTCAGGAAGAAACCGAGGCACAGATTAAAAATAATCGATTTGCAGTGCAGGGACAGCTGCGGTTTTAATTACCCTATGCATAAATTACCGGGAACATTTATTACATTTGAAGGCATCGATGGCAGCGGCAAAACAACGCATATTGCATTACTGGCGAAGTATTTAAAGAAGAAAGGCAAAAAAGTCTTTGTAACCCGTGAACCCGGCGGTAAAGATATCGCGATTGCCGAAGCAATACGGACTCTTATATTAGATCCAAAATACAGCGTTAATCCGCGGGCTGAGCTTCTCTTGTATGAAGCAAGCAGGGCACAGCATGTTGCCGAACGTATTATCCCGCTCTTAAGAGAAGAATACTGGGTATTGTGTGATCGATTTACGGACGCGACCTTAGCATATCAGGGCGGGGGAAGAGGGATCCCTTTTGCTGAGCTTAACTACCTGAACCGATTTGCTACAAATAATCTGGAACCAGAGCTGACCATTTTGCTGGATATGCCGGTAAAGAAAGCATTATTAAAAGCACGGGGACGGACTCGCCAAAATGGAGACCGCCTGGAAAATGAGCATATTACGTTTCATGCGCGCGTTCAGAAGTCATACCGGTATTTAGCTCAGAAATATAAGCGTATATGCCGGATTGAAGTTAATCATAATATCGATGAAACATACGCAAAAATTATTAATATTATTGAAAAAAAATGGCCGCATCTTAAAAAAATATGAGCTTCTTAAGTATTGTCGGACACGCTAAAGCAATTGCTATTTTGCACAAACAACTGGAGACTAAACGTATTCCGGGAGGCTATCTTTTTGCAGGGCCCCGCGGGGTTGGTAAACTAACCACCGCCCTTTCCTTTGCGTGCACGTTAAACTGTTCTTCCGGCGGTGATGATGAATGTGATATCTGCCGGCGGATACACGAAAGAAATTATCCGGATGTTGAAGTAATTGATTATGAATGGCAGTCGCAGGCTGTAAAGAAAGATAAAGAAAAAAAACGTAAGACAATCGGCATAGAAGCAATTCAACAGCTCCAATACCGGGTATCATTAAAACCCATGGAGTACGGCTGGAAAATATTTATTATTGACCGGGCCGAAACCATGACGCCGGAAGCGGCAAACTCTTTTTTAAAGATTCTTGAAGAACCGCCGAAACAGACCGTCTTTATTCTGGTTACTGAAAATGAATCACGGCTGCTGGCTACGATCAGGTCTCGGTGCCAGATTATTCGATTCGGATTTTTGAGTAAAAATGATTTCAGCACGGTTTTAAGCACACATGGCATGCAAAAACGGGATCAATACTGGTTTGCTGACGGTTCACCCGGACAGGCAATTGAAGCAGGGGTGGAGGGGAAAAATGATTTAGATCATCTAATGCCTTTATGGGATATGATTTCTCAGGGGAATATGCTTGATGTATTGCAGGAGGTGCAAAAAGAGTATAATACAAATGATGAGATTGCCTCATTGCTGAATAATCTTCTGATCATTGCTAAACAGCATTTTCGCAAAGAGCGTGCGCATGATGATTGTGCAGTTTCAATGTTGTTTAAAGCACAGCAGCGCCTTAGAATAAATGCAAATGCTAAACTCCTCAGAGATGTTACGTTGATTAAATTAACACGAGGTGCGGTATGCCGATCGTTGTAGGTATTGTAATTAGAAAGAATAAAGAAAATATTTTGGCTGATGCCGGCCATTTCGACCTGCAAATTAATGAAAAAGTCGTGGTAGAAACAGACAGCGGACTGGAACTCGGAGAAATCATTGAACCAGAGAAAATGATTGAAAAACCCAAAACCGATATTTTTAAAGTAATCAGGAAAGCATCTGCGGATGATTTAAAACGTATTCAGGATAATAAACATAAAACATGCCAGGCTATATCCAAAATCAAACAATGCGTTGAAAACCATGAATTAGAAATGAAACTTACCTTTGTAGAATATTCTTTTGACCGGTCAAAACTTTTTATTTATTATACCGCAGAATCACGGGTTGATTTCAGGGAACTGATCAAAGATTTAGGACATATGCTCAAAACCCGCATTCAGATGGTTCAAATCGGCGTACGCGACGAAGCGCGCATGATCGGCGGTATGGGTTTGTGCGGCAGAGAACTTTGCTGCGAAACATATTTAAAAGAGTTTACTCCGGTCAGCATTGATATGGCTAAAGAGCAGGATATATCTTTGAATACCGCTAAAATTTCCGGTTTATGCGGACGGCTTATGTGCTGTCTTTCATATGAGCAGGAATATTATTGTAATGTAAAAAAAACATTGCCGCCTATACGAAGCACCGTCAAAACTCCTGAAGGAGAAGGAACGGTTATTGGGATGAATTGTATCACCCAGGAAATCTCAGTTGATTTAGGAGAGGGGAAACTTATCAAAGTTCCGGCGGGCCAAGTTTCAAAAGCCGATATTTCACCCCCCCTGCAAGAAAATAATAAACAAGAAAAGCATAAGCAAAATAAGCAGGAGCAGGAAAACCCAAAAAAAAATAATACCCATTAGCTGATGAAGTATTTTTATGTAACAACCCCCATTTATTATGCGAATGATAAACCCCACATAGGCCATGCCTATACCACTATCGCATCCGATGTTATTGCCCGTTGGAAAAAATTAACCGGACATGCCGCATTTTTATTAACCGGTACGGATGAACACGGATCCAAAGTAGCTGCTGCTGCGGCTAATGAAAAAAAATATCCCAAAGATTTCTTAGACCAGACCGTAAAATCTTTTCAGAATTTATGGCCTAAGCTTAATATTTATCCGGATGATTTTATCCGCACTACTGAAGAACGGCACATCAAAGGTGTTCAGGCATTATTTGAGCTGTTGCATAAAAACGGTAATATTTATAAAGGTGAGTATAACGGCCTGTACTGCGTGCCGTGTGAAAGTTTTTATACTGAATCACAGCTTGATTGCGGGAAATGCCCGGACTGCGGCCGGGAGGTTGAGCGGTTAAAAGAAGAAAGTTATTTTTTTAAACTTTCTGCGTATCAAGAATTTTTATTAACACATTATAAAAAACACCCCGAATTTTTGTGCCCAAAAGAGAGGGCACCTGAAATGATTAAATTTGTTGAATCGGGGCTCCGGGATCTTTCTGTTTCCCGGACCAGAGTTAGCTGGGGAATCCCGGTTCCCTTTGATCCCAAACATACAGTGTATGTATGGTTTGATGCTTTAATTAATTATATTACTGCTGCCGGATATGGTAATGACGATAAAAAATTTTCAACACTCTGGCCTGCTGATATTCATTTTGTCGGAAAAGAAATATTTAAATTCCATTCAGTCATTTGGCCGGCCATGCTTAAAGCAGCGGATATCCCCTTGCCGAAAAAAGTTTTTGCGCATGGATGGTGGACCGTCGAAAGTGAAAAAATGTCTAAATCACTGGGCAATGTAATTGATCCATTGGAAGTATCACACGAATACAGCGTGGATACATTTAGATATTTTGTCTTGCGGGAAATGCCGTTTGGCGCTGACGGTAATTTTACCGGGGAAGCATTTAAACGCAGATATAATTCCGAGCTGGCTAATGATTTAGGCAATCTTTTTTCTCGTACCGCAAAAATGGTTGAAAAATACTGCGATGGGAAAATTCCGGCCAGCGCTCAATTGGATAAAGAAACGGTTTCTTTTGTGACTGAAAAATTAAAAGAAATAACGGAACTATACGATGAACTTGATTTCTATAATGCATTAGTGCAGATCTGGAAAATAATTGAAATGGCTAATCAGTATATTGAAAAAAAAGCTCCCTGGAAAACAGCTGAATCCGGTCTTTTGGGCACGGAACAAACATTGTATACTCTGTTATGGGTTATTAAATTATGTGCGGTATTGATTTACCCGGTTATGCCTTCAACTTCCGCAGAGATATGGACGCGTTTGGGAGAGCCCTCAAATATGCTCGATATTAGCACCGAATTTATTAAAAAACCCGGTTCAATATTACCTGCTAAGGGCAAAACAGTTGACAAGGGCAAACCCCTCTTCCCACGAAAATGAACCGAGAATTAAATCAATTGATAGATACCCATGCTCATTTAGGTGATGATGCTTTTACTGATGACCTCATAGATGTTCTTACCAGATCCAAAAATGCAAACATATCACATATTATCACTATTGCTGAAACCCAATCACTTTGGGAGCCTAATATTGAACTTAGCCGGTCTCATGAGTTTATTTCAACGGCGGTTGGTCTTCATCCACATGAGGCTGATGCGTATGGATCAGATGAATTACGATCGAATTTAACAGAAATTCTTGAAAAAAAACTCTCTGAACCCAAAGTCGTTGCTATAGGCGAAACAGGGCTTGATTATTATAAGAATTATGCCGCTAAATCGAATCAAATTGAGCTTTTTAAGCTTCATCTTAAACTGTCTCAGAAGACTCAATTACCCCTGGTAATTCACAGTAGAGAAGCATACCAAGATTTAATCGAGCTGTTAACCCTGCAGGGACGTCCCGGTAATACCCAACAAAAAGGAGTTATCCATTGTTTTTCTGGAAGTTTAGAGGATGCGCGTACCTTGTGTGATATGGGCTATTATATAGGAATTGATGGCCCGGTAACATATCCAAAATCAGATAATCTGCGTAATATTGTTAAAAACATTCCTTTAAGCAGCCTCTTATTAGAAACCGACTGCCCCTATTTAGCTCCTCAGGCTTTTAGAGGAAAACGCAATGAACCAGGCCATCTCTCATTAATTGCCGAAGAAGTATCCCGGATCAAACAAATCCCGTTAGAAGAAGTATGCAGAATAATCACCGCCAATGCCGTATCTCTTTTTAATCTTTCCGTAAAGTAAAACTTTACAAAATCTTTACCGTAGAATTTGAGTTTTTTAGGTAAAATAGGTTTTATTAGCACAATAAATTTTTACAAATATTTTACAATTCCATTATACGTTCTTAATACAGTTTTGTTATACTTAGAATGAGTTAAAGGAGTAATAAACAAAAGAACTTTTAAGGGAAGAAGGAATCTAAGATGAAAGATAACAAACGAGAAGAATATACTAAACAAATTAGACCTTCACGATTTTGGAGTATTGTTCTTATCGACAAAATATTGGATAACTATCCCAGCAGAAGGCTGGTTAAAATGCGCGTATCAGGATAGTGCATTTTAAACTCATATTTTAAATAATTCAAAAACCGCCGGCAGGGGAGGCGGTTTTTTAGAGGAGTTTCCCCAGTTTTTAGAAAATTAATTAAAAATATGTATTGAAAAATAGAAGAAAATGTATATATGAGAAGTGAAATAATGCCGGGGAATAATCTGTCCACTCAGAAAAAATTTCTTACCGAATTTATTCACAAAAAATCCTAAATTTTTATTCGTTCCCAGATTATTCCCCGGCATTATTGGATAGTGTAAATAAAAAAACGGGGAAACTCCACTTTTATTATTATTGTAAAATAAAAGGATTTATTGTAGAATTTGCCGATGAAGAAGCACGCATATATTATTTATCTATATAAGGATAATTTATATTTAAATATTACTAATAAATGTTCGGCTCATTGTCTGTACTGTATTAAAAATACCTGGGAATGGAATTACCGAAGTTACAATCTTAAACTTGCTAAAGAACCGACCGTGCCGGATATCCTACAGGCGGTCAAAGATGCGGGGAAAGAATCATTTAATGAGATTGTGTTTTGCGGATATGGAGAGCCTTTGTTTCGGCTGGATGTGTTAAAAGAAACAGCTGCTGAGTTTAAAAAACAAGGATTCTTTGTGCGGATAAATACCAGCGGGCATGCCAATCTCATTCATGGCAGAAACATTCTGCCTGAGTTACACGGCATTATCGATGCGGTCTCGATAAGCCTCAATGGAGAAACGCCCGAGAAATATATGATCTTGCATAAACCTCAGTTTGGGATTAAGACATTTAATGAGGTAATCAATTTTATTAAGGGAAGCAAGAAATATATTCCCTCCGTAGTTATGAGCGTTATTGACCTTCCTGATAATTGGCAGCCCGGGGTACCGGGAATAGATGTTGAAAAATGCAGAAAAATAGCCGAAGATCTTAATGTTGAATTTCGGGTAAGACCATACTTGCGTACGTATGAAAAAACCTAAAAATCAATCTCCTGTTATCGGCGTTATTGCTGATGATCTGACCGGCTGCGGAGATGCCGGTGTTTTTTGTGCACGGGCTGGGCTTACAACACGAATATATATTTCATCGGGCAAGGTATCAGCATCCTCTATTGCGCCGTTTGAAGCTATTATTGTTAATACTGACAGCCGGTTTTGCTCGGCGCAAAATGCATATGCACGGGTTACAAGCGCAGTTAATGTTTTAAAACAGTTAAAGGTAAGATATTTTTTTAAGAAAACTGATTCAACATTACGGGGAAATATTGGATCTGAGCTTGATGCTTTTATTGATGCACTGCAGTTGAAGATGCTGCCGTTTGTTGCTGCATTCCCGGCAGTCGGCCGCACCACTATCAACGGATATCAATATGTTAACGGGAAACTCTTAAGTGAAACGTTTTTTGCGCAAGATCCAAAAAATAATATTATATCGCCGCATATTCCGACCCTTCTCCGGCAGTCATCGAAACACTGGAAGCAGATACTCGTTCCTGATGCAGTACGGCAAAGTGATTTGCGCAAATTTGCACGTATATATAAAGCTCATTATTATGCAGGTTCAGCAGGGATTATGGCAGAAATTCTGCCGTATTGGGCTGTGAAGAAAAAGCAAGATACGGCTGTAAAAGTAAAATCTAACCAGGTTCTGGTTGTGTGCGGATCAATGCATCCGATTAATAACATGCAGATTACCGGATTACAAAATATGGGAAATAAAACGTTTTTACACGTAATAGAAGTGCCCAAGCAAAAAGAAGATCCGCTGCATGTTATTAAAAACATTGTTCAAAAAGCTTTACAATTAGTATCAAAAAAGAGTTTCGATACTATTATCCTAATCGGCGGAGATACTGCCCAGCATATGTGTAAGGCTTTGCATATATCACATCTTGATATTGAACAAGAAGTGGAAGAAGGAATTATTGCCGCTACGGCAGATACCGGGCAGCGTATTATCTTAAAACCCGGCGGATTCGGAGACAAGAATAGTTTAGTTAGGTGTATATGAGAAAAAGTAAGATTAAAGAAATACTAAATCTTGCAGGCATTATTGTGCTCATTGGGTTAGTTGTCTTTATCCCCTCTAAATGGGCAGCACAAAAAATAACTGCCTGGGCAAAATCCATTCCCCCGTCAATACAACACACAATCTCAAGATTTAAAACCTGGGAGGAGGACAGGAAAATTGTACAGCAAAGGAAAGCTGAAGAGAGGAAACAAAATAAAATATTGGGACAAGAGAAGCGGGATATAAAACGCGCCGAAAAGGAGCTGGAAAATAAGAAGAGAAACGAAGAAAAAGAAAACCGGCGTGCGAAAATTGAGCTTGATAGAAAAAATAGAATCGCTTTGCTAAAATTGCAGAAAATACAAAAAGCATCCGAGAAAGAGCTTCTCAAAAAAATAAAGGCTGAAGAAAAACAAAGAAAACTTCTTGAAAAGCAAAAGATCGCCGAAGATAAATTTAAACAGAGAAAACTTCGGTTAGAACATGCTGCGGCAGAAAAGGAAAAAAAGAGAAAACACGCACGCGAAGAACAAGAGAAAAACCGCGCAGACAAAGAACGGAAAAAAAACCGAGAAAGGCAGGCAAGAAGGCTTAAAAGCGAACAAAAAAAAGAAGAACAGATTAGAATGCGTGCTCAAAAAGAAATAGAAAAGAAAAAGATTAAAGAAGAAAAAGAGCTGGCAAAGATACAAAACAATGAAGAACGTGATAAAAAACGTGCTGAAAACGAGCTGGAAAGAAAAAAGGCCGAAGAGGTAAAAAAGCTTAAAATCCAGAAAGAATCAGAAGACCGGGGAAGACAGCATGCGCGCAGAGAACTGGAAAAGATAAAATTTGAAGAAGCTAAAAAACGCATCATTTTGCAGAAACAACAAGCAAAAGAAACAAAACGGCTGCTGGCTCTGCAGGCAAAAGAGCAAAGTCATTATGAAAAGAAATCAAAAAAGAAACAGTACCGGGAAACAAAAAGGATGCAAAAAAAACTTAAAAAGCAAAAAAGAGACGAAACTCGTATTGCACAAAGGATAATTAAAGAAAAAGAGACACACGAAAAAAACCTGATCAAAAACGAGAGCATAGCTCAAAAAAAAGCAAAAGAATTTCTTGAGAAAGAAGCCCGGAAAGCTGCAGTTATCCTGCTGAAAAAAACAATAGTAACGTATTGGGCAGCCCGCAAAGAATTAAAAGATAGTTTACGGCTTGAAACATTACTTTCAAAAGAAAAAACTAAAGCTGAAAAAGAACATGCTAAACGGCTTAAACAACAGAATGAAGAATATGAAACAAAATTAGCTTTAGAAAAGGTAACAGCGGAAGAAACAGAAAAACAGAAACAAGAAGAAGAGTTCAGGCAGCAAAAGGAATCCGAAGAAGAATTGGTGCGTAAAAAAGAAGAGGAAGAAAATCGTGCGCGTGAAATAGAAAAAAATGCAGCCAAAGAACGTGCGCTTAAAGATCAGCATGAAAAAGAAGAACTGGGAAAAAAGCGTCTGAACAAATTGGCGGCACAACAAAAAGCTGAAAAAGAAAAAACTCAACGAGAAAAAGCCCAAGCTGAGGCTGAGAAAAAAAAGAAGCACAAGCTGGATACAAATAAAATCACTAATACAAAATTGGTAGATTCAATGGAAAATCTCGACTTGTGGGAATTATCAACCGATGACCAAACAATCGGCAGGCTGGGGCTTTTTAAAGGGATTTCTGACAAAGGATTGGCGATATTTTTTAGTTTGTCTTCTAACGGATGGATTACAGCGGATCGAAAGATTGATGCGGATTGGCAGGGATTTTCAGGAATTAGATTTTCTATGCTCGGGACTGGATCGCTTAATACACTGGAAATGCTTATAACTGATCATACGGGCTCTGTTTATAGAAAATTATTAAAAACTCTTCCAATCAAGGGATCAGGATGGGAACAGATCATTATTGGGTTTGATCAATTAATTCCAAATTCTTATAAAAGGAAAAATATTGATTTATCTTCAATACAAAATATTAAATTTAGGATAACACAAAATGAGAATGATCAAGGCGGGAAGGGCAGGGTTGTTATTGATAATCTGGAATTGATCAAATAACAGAATATGTGCTATAATTCCAAAAATTGGTTTTGAACATATAATGATAGATTTCTTAAATAAATATGAACGTATATTGTAAGGTAAGTAAACATATAATTTTAAATATAGGAATAATTGTATTATTCCTTGCATGTGCGCCTATGGCTACTATAGACCGCCCGGGTAAATTGGAACCGGAAGTAGTCGAAATCGAAATTCATGAGAAAATATTAATTAACTTAATATACTTGCCCTGGCAGTATCGTAAACTTTCTGATATCGTGTCATTATGTGAATCTAATCCGCAGGTAAAAATGACGCTTGCATTTCCTGATGCGTATGCATATTTTGATTCCCCGGAGAGTGAAGAATATAAAAAACTATTAAGGTTAATTGATCAAGGACAAATAGAAATTGCGATGCGTTTAGCACGCGAACCCATACTGCCTTTGATTGCAGATACTGATGATGCTCAAGATTTGCTGGGTGAAAACGGTTCTCTGCCGGTACCTTCTTATTCGTGGGACACTGATATTAGACAGCAGATAGCAAATGAACGGGAGAGATTTTTTGCCCAATGGGGCACGTATCCTGCGGGATTTATTCCTGCGGCCGGGTTTGTTTCGCCTCGTGTTATAAAAGCAATGAAAGGATTAGATATTGCGTGGATTGTTTCCGGGCCGGCTGAGGGTATGTTATATGCCCGGATAAGTGCGGATTATCCTAAACTGTTTTTTATGAATGATGAACTGGTCAACACCTTATACCGCTCTGATTCATTATTGGGAGCCCGGTATATCTCTGAAAAACTCCTGGAAAACATGGCGGGTAAAGAAAAAAAAGTTGTTACCATTGTCTTAGATGAGGATCATTACCGTGAAGTATTCAATAAACAGCTCTTATCCGTAGTTAATATACTTGCAGAAAAATTAACACGGAACACCACAGATTATCAGAGTATGCTTCCTCGAGAGATTATAGCTTCATCTAATGCTGATATTTCGGTAATCTCATTAAAACAGGTCCCGATTTCTTCATGGCAGAGACCGGATGTTTCCTGGTGGATAGGGGAAGAAAATGAAAACACTGCGTGGGGGCTCTTAGGAGGAGTGCGGCAAGTTGTAGAAAAATATCAGAATTCAGGGAATGCAAACATCACCCGTTTAAATTCCGCACTCGAAGAGATTTATGAAGCTGAATCAGGGAAATATTATTATAGTTTTGGTGTCGATATTGATTCAGTTAAAGATGCAGAGATTGAACGGGCTTTTTTAGCAAGCCTGATAAATATTTATCGGATGATAGATTTAGAACCTCCGGAAGAATTGTATCATCCGCTGGAAGAAATATCCGGGTATTCTTCCGTTGTGCAGGGGGCCGATGATACTATATTAGAATTAGGTCCCGGGCATGTCAGATGGCTGGATAAACAAGGAGATGATCACGGATCAGGTGATATTGAATATCCGCTGCCGGAAGAAGAATATCCGGATGGTTCATATGATCTCCTGTTTTTCGGCGTTAAATATACCAATGAACATGTAATTTTTGAAGTTTCTTTTGACTCAATGGAGCAGTCATTAAATTCTCCTTTAGGGATTGATCTTCCTTTAATAGATATATATTTAGATCTTAATAACCGCCCCGGGGCCGGAGCTACGCATGCACTGCCGGGGAGAGATTTTTTTATTGCTTCAAATGATGCCTGGGAATATTGTATTATGATTAATGGATGGACTGCGCGGTTATATCGATCAACCTCATCTCAGGAATATACAAAAATTTCAACCGAGGTTGATGTCCGTGCGAATGTTGAGCAGAAGTGTATTACGATTTCCATTCCACGGACTACCCTGCGGGGAAATCCGCTTAATTGGGGGTATGTAGTTGCGGTTATGGGAAATGACCGGGAAAACATCAATACCATCCCGCACCCGCTGGTCGTGGTGAGCAGTCCTGATACTGAGCACGTGTTCAGAGGGATGTGGGCTGGATTTGCACCTCCGCCGCTCATTGATGTGTTAGTACCGCAGGGCAAAAGTCAAAAAAAGATGTTGGAAGTCTATAAAAAACGAGTACCGATTACATTACAGGCTGTTCGCATTAAACCATAGCACACTATTCTAGAGCAAAGGATACGGTTTATGAAAATATTGATGATTGATGATGATCAGCTGCTCGCAGACTTGGTCAAAGAACGGCTAGATTCTGAAGGATTTGAAGTATGTGTAGCGTTTGATGGATTGTCCGGCATTGAATGTATGATCAAGGAATCCCCCGACCTTATTTTGCTTGATATTATGATGCCCGGAATCGATGGATATGAAGTATGCAAAAAATTAAAAGAATCCCCTGCCACCGCGTCCCTGCCGATTGTTTTTGTTTCAGCCCGGAATGCTCAGGAAGATATTGATAAAGCATTTAAATTAGGCGCTGATGATTATATTGTTAAACCATTTGACACGTTATCCCTGGGCAAACGCTTAAATTCTGTGTATAAGAAAATTTCTCAAGATAAGTAGGCAGCAGGCATGGAATCATCAATTATAAAGGATATCCCCCAGGAGTTAAAATCTTTTATTGTAACCGTGGTTAATTCATATACTGCATGGGATATTTTAACGTATTTTTATGATGCACCCCGAATGATAAAAGCAGATGCCGAAGAAGTAGCATCTTCTATCGGCCGTGATACAAATGAAGTTCAGGAAGTCTTTAATGGCATGCTTACAAAAGAAGTCTTGAATAGTATAGAACAAGACGGGAAGAAATTATATATTTCGAATCTGCAGGGGAAAATGTATACTATTATAGACCAATTTTTAAAATTTACCTCAACCCGGGAAGGCAGATTAAAAACAATATATTTAATAACATCAGAACGATTTAAACGGGCGGATTAAAAAAAACCGTCAAACGCGGCACATGCGCAGATGCCATAGGGAGCATAAACTATTATGAAAGCAAAAGTATTAATTGCTGATGATGATGAAGAGATTCGGGATCTATTAAGATTTTCTCTTGAAGATGACGAATACCAGGTTATTGAGACCCGGGATGGCCAGCAGGCCTGGGAACAGATAATTTCAGAAAAACCTGATTTAATTATCTTAGATGTTATGATGCCTAAATTGACCGGATATGAAGTCTGCGAGAAAGTCCGCAGTGACGGCAATACCTGCCTTATTCCGGTTATCATATTAACATCCCTCACCCAGACGAAGGATAAAATAACCGGTATAAAATTAGGAGCGGATGAGTATCTTACCAAGCCATTTGAGCCGTTTGAACTAACCATGCGTGTTGAAGGGCTGCTTAAACGCACCAGAGAATCTTTGTCAGCAAATCCTCTGACTGCTCTTCCAGGGAATATCTCAATTGAAAAGGAAATAAAACGTCTTTTGGAAGATAATTTTTCTTTTACTGTAGTTTATCTGGATGCGGATAATTTTAAAGCATATAATGATAAATACGGATTTGAACGCGGCGATGGAGTTATACGGGTTATTGCCTCAATCGTACGAGATGCGGTCAAAACACTGGGAGGAGAAAGAGATTTTATCGGCCATATCGGCGGGGAAGATTTTATTATTATTACGCAGCCTGAGCGGGCAGAGCTTATTTGTATACGTATTATTGAAAATTTTGAATCCCATATAGCACAGCAATATGATGAAGATGTCAGACAGCGCGGCTATATCTGGGGAGTTGACCGGAATGGGAACAAAATACAATTCCCGATCATGACTGTATCCATAGGAATAGTCGAAAAAGTTGACAAGAGCAGATTTAAACATTATTCACAGGTTGTTGATAAGGCAAAAACGCTCCTCAAGTCAGCAAAATCTCAAAAAGGCAATACGTTCTTAAAAGGGTAAATTATAAGATAAGTACTATCACGCCGACAATCACCGAAATGCTGATAAATCCCATCAACATACTGGCTGGTTTACTAAAAAAACTGTCTCCCTTGTTTTTTCCGGCCAGGAAAATTACACTTCGCTTCATTTCAGATGTATTACCGTTTGAATCTTCGGATGTTATGTTTAGTATTACTTCTTTCTTTTTTGATGATATTGATGCTTGAAAACTGCCGTCGCGCTCAACCACAATATTACGGTCATTGATGTTCACATAACAACCCGGTTCGGTTTTACCGATAATCTGTATAAAAGTATCCTGAATAAATTCACCTTCAGCAGGCTTAAGGATAGTAAGCGCAGGGGGGGATTGATCAATCGTGAATATTTTTGGCTGTGTATATTGGCCTTCAAAACCAAGCTCATCCATATAGGCAATACGGTAATAGTACGAACCGTCGGGAATCTTGGTACTGCTAAAATCAACATTAAGTTTTTTCCCTAATGGATTAATCTCATCAATAATTATCGTTTTAAACTCATTATCAGAAGAGACTTGCAGATGATACTGATTTATGAGCTGGCCAAGTACTTTTGCTTTACCGGTCGAACCGGTGTCTGTATCGGGAGATTTAAGATTAATAACTAGTTTTTGAGAAGAAAGTTTTAATTGAGCGGTAATATCAGTCCCGGGCAGGCGCTCATTAAGCATTTCCGGTAACGGAGGAAGCTGTTTAGGCGGTGAAGGAGCTTTTAAATATTTTACTTCGGTTCCGAATCCTTTGGTTAAGGTCACGGTATGCCCCTGGGCAGTTACATCTACGATACCTTCATAGACTTCAACCAACGTCGTCTTGTCTTCTTTAAGCCGTGTTTTAAAATCAGATTTTGCTGATTTTGGATTAACCTTTGGCATAATCACGCTGTTAGCGGTAATGACGCGCGATCTGGATGCGCGCACCGCTCCTGCCAGGAGATTAACTTCTTCCTGTTTTTCCTCGGGCCGTATTTTAATAAAGCTGTTTTCATCGATCCGCAGTAATTCACCCGAATAAAATTTTATCTGTGCCTGTGATTCTTTAAATGTGCGGAGCGCATCATCATTATAGAGCTTCATGTTAAGTATTGCGCGGGTAAAAGCTCCTTCGTTTTTACGCCGATACCGCACGTCATTAAGCAAGGAAACAAGTTCTGCATGGCGGAGATTTTCTTTAATAAGAGTAACCGGCACTTTTAATACCATGCCCGGAAGAATAACATTAGGGTCCGATGAGTCTATCTTGTTGTATTTAATAATTTCCGGCCATCTCGTTGGATCTTTAAGATAATTGTTTGAGACGCTCCATAGGGTATCACCCTGACGGACGGTAATCTCTTGAAGCGGCACATCATCAGCCGCACAAAGCAGAGAACTCGCCGTAACCAGCAGTATAAACAGGGTGAGTGTATGTGTTATGCGCATGCTATCTCCCCATTTTTAAGAATAGTCAAATTTTTAGGAACAGTAAAGATGAATTTTGAACCTTCCCCGAGTTTAGATTCAACCCAAATCTTTCCTAAATGGCCTTCAACCACATATTTACAGATGGTAAGCCCTAAGCCGGTCCCGCCTTTTCTCTGGCCGGTAACCTGGCCGAACTTGTCAAATATTTTATCCAGATAATCAGAAGGGATGCCTTCGCCATTGTCTATAACCGAAACTTTAATCTGATCAGTTTCATCATGCATTTCTAATATTACTTTTCCCTCTTCAGGAGTAAATTTTACCGAGTTGCTTAATAAATTGGTGATTACCCTTTCAAAAAAACGGGTATCAGCCTTAATAAGAGGCAATGTCTCATCAGCTTTCATCTCAAGGGTAATGTGTTTGCGCTGGGCAAGCCCTTCAACGATTTCCATTACATGCATGCCGATATCTTTAAAATTTGTTTCTTCAAGATCAAGTTCGATTTTACCGGCTTCAAGTTTGGCTATATCAAGTATATCATTAATCATAATAAGCAGTTTTTCAGAGGCTTTATTAACGGTTAAGAGCATTTTCATCTGCTGTTGATTGACTTCGCCTGCTACGCCGTCTATCAAGAATTTTAAAAATCCTCTGATAGAGGTCATGGGATTACGCAAATCATGAGTAATAGAATGCAAAAACTCTTCTTTCATATTATCAATCTGTTTTTCAAGCGTAATATCATGCACCACCGTGACGGTGCCTAAATCATCACCTTTAAGCGCCGTAACTTTGCCGGCATTAACTTTATAAAACCGTGCGGTCTCTTTTGAAGAAAGATCTATTTCCCTTACATCATCCCGGTGAGATTTAGCGATGATCTCTTTGAGCGTATTAGTTATAATGTCTTTGGGGATTAAATCATAAATCATTTTACCTTCGTAACTGTTATCCGCGGGAATTTCAAATATATTAAGCGCCTGATTGTTTATGAGTTGTATATGCCCGTCATGATCAGTCATGATAATCCCGTCGGCTATGGAGAAAATTATCGCTTCAGTTTTAGTTTTTTCAGCAATAATTTTATCAACCTGCAAATCAGCATACTGTTTAAGCTTCCTGGTCATAGAATTGAATGTATCAGCCAGATCTTCAAGCTCATCTCTGGTCTGCACATCAACTTCTGCGGTAAAATCACCGGACGCAACCCGCTCAGCCCCATGAATTAAATGCATAATCGGCCTGCTTAATCCCCGTGCTAACAGATATGCAATGACAATGGCGATTATGATCACTCCTAATCCGATTATAGTTGCCTGCCAGAAACTTTGCGTAGCAGTGAGGAATGCTTCTGATTTGTTCTGTTCAATAATAATCACCCATTGTAATTCGGGAACAGGTGCATATGCGCCGACAATTTCTGTTCCATCAGGCCGGGTATATGGTTTTGATCCTACGGAAACAGATTTAAGGGCTTCAACTAAAATGGGGAGCGTCTCATTAGTTACTTTCTGTTCAAGATGTGTTTTATCAGGATGAGCAATTACGGTGCCGTTAGAATCAATTAAAAATGCATAGCCGGTTTTTCCCAGCTGTGTCTGTTCAATGTTGTTCCAAAGGTTTTCAAGTGAAATAGCAGCAAAGATAAGGTGAGTATCGGAAATTTTATATAACGCATTTATCCGGGGTTTTAAATCAGCAAAATAAACGTTGCTCAAGAGGCCTGACCGGGTATTTTTTGTATCCCACATTGCTTTAAAAATAGCATGATCCGCCAGGTTAAGCAATTTTGGATCTTTAAATAAATCTTCATTGTACACCTTAAATATTTCATTGCCGCTTTTATTAACCAGGGAAATCGAAGCAAAATCCTGGTTTGAATCAAGTAATGCCTGCAGTACGATCTGGGATTGTCCTTTTCCTTCGGTTATCGCTTTAATGACAAAACTCATCTGATCTTCAATGTCATTTAGATACGTGGTTATTTTTTCAGAGAGGGATTGTGCCAGATGGGTGTGCAGTTCAAGAATAGTGCCCTGCAGTCCTTTGCGGTTAATTTCAATCAGCTGCCAACCGGTAAAAATTACCGGAACAATAGCAAGCAGGCCCATCCACAGGACGAACTTGGCAAATAAACTTAAACGTAAATATTTAATTATCTTTCCCATGCTAATGTAAATGTACGTCGCATTCAGCCGGGTGTCAAGGCAGGTATCATATTAAACTAATTATTCAAGAAATTCCAAGAACGAATATGGGAGAGCAGGAGCCTAAAAATTTGTTAAGCTTTTAAAATGAGAAAAACGTTTTTGAATATCTTTTTGGGTGATTGAGGCGAGCTTTTTTAAACTGAATGATTCTACATTAAACGATGCCATAATACTTCCATAGATAATGGCAGATCGTAAATGCGCATGATAATTTGATTTTTTTGATGCAAGGTATCCAAAAAAACCTCCGGCAAATGAATCTCCCGCACCCGTAGGATCATATACATGCTCGACCGGGTATGCAGAGGCCGTGAAAAATGTTGAGTTTGAGTACAGCAGGCTTCCGTGTTCACCTTTTTTTATGATGACGTGTTTAGGGCCTAACCGGCTGATATCTTTTGCTGCACGGATAAGATTGTGGGTGCCGGTCAGTTGTTTTGCTTCAGTTTCATTTAAAACGAAAATATGCAGTTTTTTAAGTAGTTTAAGCAAAGATTTCTTTTTTATTGATATCCACAGGTTCATCGTATCACAGGCGATTAATCGGGGGTTTTTTAATTGTTTTAAGACCGCAAGCTGCAGATCAGGATCAAAGTTTGCTAAAAAGACCGCGGGGATAAATTTATATGATTGAGGTATATTGGGTTTAAACGTTCCCAGGACATTAAGCTGCGTATCAAGTGTCCGGGCTTCATTGAGATTGGATCCGTAAAATCCCTTCCACTTAAATGTTTGTCCAGATTCATGCTGAATACCGTCAACATTGATTTTTTTATGTTTAAAGAATCTGATATATTTTTCAGGAAAATCCTGTCCGACCACACTGACCAGGTGCACCGGTGCAAAATATGATGCAGCACAGGCAAAATAAGATGCTGATCCGCCGAGTGAGTTTTCAACTTTGCCCATCGGCGTTTCAACTGAATCAAATGCGATAGACCCTAATACCAATATTTTCATTGTACGTTAAGCCCTCCTGATTTAGTGAATATAACAAATTAAATAGGGACAGTCACCTATTTTTTTAATAAATAAAAAAATAGGTGACTGTCCCTATTTAATTTGTTAATGTATATTTAAGGAGGTGATACTATGAGTTGGAAATTATTCGGACAAATCGTTCTCTTGATATTTATTACCGCGGTTATTCTTGGGCTGGGAAAATCTTTTTCCCCGCACCATAAGAAATGGGGAAAATGCGGCATGAAAAAAACAGCAGCCTGCGGAATGAGCCTGGATAACGTGTGCCCATCATGCGCAGGAAAAACAAAATAATAAAGGAAGTCCCCGAATCCCATTAATGCGCTAACACAGTTAAAAAAGACTGTCAATGGAAAAAATAAGTAATGGTTTATTTTAGACTCTGTTGAGAAAGTTTTCTAACACAAAGATTTTGCGCATTCTAAACGGCAGCGGGCTTTCGACGATAGAGATCGCTTTTAGATTATTCATTTCAGATACAAACCACGGCGTTTTACAGGGAGGGACATCAGTAATCCATGATGGAATTTTCAAGTTTAGTTCATTGCATAAATAGGTAACGGTTGATGCAAGTAAAGCATCAAATTTTTCATTTGAAAGCATAAATGGTTTTTCAATGGCAGACAGGTCCTTAGTCGCCCGGAAATCATCCACGAAATCCATTAAATAGATTCTCCAGTTTTCCGGATCCCGCTTAATATTTTTATTAACTTCCTGAATAGTTAACATGTATCAAATATCTCCTCAATAAAATATTGTGCGGCTGGTTTTATTTTTTGATGAGGATAATATTTTTCAAGAATTGAAAAAACTTCTTCAGCGGTTTTTATCCCCATGTGCTCGATCAAGAATTGAATGTCTTGTTTATCTGTTGTGTCTATCCGGGCTGCGAGAGTTTTCATGGCGAGCAGGTAGTCCGGTTCGGCTGTATATATCTTCAAATTAGAAAGATCAAACAAGATTTGTTGAGTATGGTTTACTATAAAACCTTTCACTGCATCGTTGAGCCAATGTTCGTGTAAATTATTATTTTCTGCGACATATTTAGCAGCAAGCCGCATTTGTTGAACTGGTTTGAATATCGCGTCTACATCTTTTGTGCTTGGCCGGGCATCAAAGACCAAACACATGACGGCTCCTCCATAGAGACAAAGCTCGCCTTTTACATCCATTCGTTTTAATTCATTATTAAGTTCTTCTATATATAATTTGATTTCATGTTTATCCATAAACCGGCGTCCCCTGATTATTAGACTATATATGAAATACTACTTATTTTCTTAACGCTTATCAACTGGTATGTAACCAGAATATTAGCCAGAGGTAAATATTAAATCCTTCGTATCTTTTACTGATAAAGAACTTGATGAGTATCATCACTTAAATGATCAATTGTTATCAATTATTTGTGCACGGTATAAATTTGATGTGCTTCATGCCAGCAACAATTTATTAGGTTTAGTTTAGTTAGAAAATCGAAAATCGCAATATATAAAGGATGTTCCCTTATTTTAGTTGTTGGGAGTCCAGGCTCCAGGCCATTATGTTTAGCATTTGTTCGTTGGATTGACGGAGTCTGAAGGAGAGGATTTTTAGCAGTTTTTTTAGTATCTTTATTCCTAATGCGGGATCTTGCTCAATAAGATCATTGAATTTTCTCTTTTCTATAACTATCAGACAGCTGTCTTCAGCTGATTTTACTGTTGCTGAGTGCGGGGCATCATCAAAAAGAGAAAGCTCGCCAAAACATTCGCCCGGCATAAGGGTGGTTAGGTTTTTGTCTTTTTCAAGCCCTATTTTTTTAATTATTTCAACACTTCCTTCCATAACGATGTAGAGTGCCATTGATCCCATGTTTTCAGCAAGAATAACTGATCCTTTTTGAAATTTCTGTTCACTGGCGATAGAAGCTATTGATTCAAGTTCTTGGGTATTAAGGTGGTTAAATATCGTTGAATTTTGAAGTGTTGATAATCTATCCATCACTTAAATCCTTTCTAAGGTTGCTTCACCAGCCGGGGTTTGAGCAAACCCTTTCCGTGTCATTGTACCCCAGTCTTTCTTCTTTCTTAAGAGGTCAATAAATCCTTTAAGCCGCCACCAGCTGTTCAGCTGCCGGTAACCGAATGTTTCAATAATGCTGTAGAAAATAAGCTTAATTAAATCCGTACTCTTAGTATACTTATGAAAGTTGAGTTCTTCAAGGAGAATTGATGACCAGGAAAGAAACAAACCAAATATAACGGTAAGCAGAAAAAAGACCAGTAGAAATGAATAATCAATATACCCCAAGTAAAAAAAGGCTATGGTTGTTATGAGCCCGATCAGTTCAATAACCGAAGCTAGCATTTCGCCGAAAATAAAAAAAGGCATTGACAAAAATCCAATTACCCCGTACCGCGGATTAAAAAGCATGCCCATATTTTTACTCATCGTTTCAATAAGGCCCCGCTGCCAGCGATTTCGCTGGCTGGATAGAATCTTAAGGCTTTCCGGAGCCTCAGTCCAGCAGATGGGATCATTTGCATAGACTATTTTATAATCTCTTTTTTTATCGCGCAGATATCGGTGCAGACGAACAACCAGTTCCATATCTTCACCAACGGTATCAGCCAGATATCCGCCAACTTCTTTTACCACTTGTTTATTAAAAATCCCAAATGCTCCCGAGATAATAAGAAGGCCATTTATGATAGAAAATCCGGTTCTGCCGCACAAATAACTGCGTAAGTATTCAACTATTTGGAAATTAACGACTGAATTGCGCGGTGTGGTTATATTAAGGACCTGCCCGTTTTTAATAGTGCAGCCGTTAGCAATACGCACAATGCCGCCGGCAGCCACAATTGTTTCAGGGGATTCCTGAATCTCCCGCATGATACGTAAAATTGAATCTTTTTCAAGAACCGCATCAGAATCAATTGCACAAAAATAAGGATGGCTGGAGATATTTATCCCGCAATTAAGCGCATCAGCCTTGCCGCCGTTTTCTTTATCAATTACAATTAAATTAGCATGCTTAGGTGAAACATACGCTCCATTAATGGGTTTTGTTTGAATGCTTTTTCGGTAGATTTTATCTATACGGCGCAAAGAAAAAGATTTTTTTAAGACATCAAGCGTATTGTCTTTAGAGCCGTCGTTAACCACAATAATCCCGTATATTGGATAATCGAGTTGAAGCAGGGACGTGATGCTTTCAGCAATGGTAGCTTCTTCATTGTATGCAGGAACGATAATAGAAATACCGGGAACTACCAATGAACGGGATAATTCTTTATGCATCCCTAAACTGATTAACTTGGTTTGCCTGCGCATCTCGAAGAATGAAGCAACCAGTAAAAATAAATATAATAAATTCAGCAGCATAAAAAAAAGCAGCAAAGAGCTGTTATATACAGTGAGAATAATATTAAACAGCGGTGTTTACCTCCCAAATAATTTTTTTGGCAATCATGCTGATCCCCTCGTTCGGATTATCCTCATTCCAATAAAAAGGGATTAATGCGCCGTTATGTGCACAGGCACGTAAAATATTAGTTTTCTTTTCTGTTTCTTCCTCGGTAAGCTTCGCGCCAAACTCTTTGATTAATCTATCTATAAAACCTTCAATTTCAAGTATTTCTGCTGCACGCCATCTGATAAACTGAAAATCAGAATGAAGCAGGTTAACAAAACTGTTAAAAGTCCGGTCAACCAAACGTAAAGAGTACACAGCCTGATTATTAACTTCCCATTGCCTGTCAAGCATTGCTTTAGAAAGTTGCGGTATGGCTCGCGGGGATTTAAGCTCGCCTAAGGCTTTTACTGCGTTAAACCGTACGTGCCAATCCGGATCAAGCAGGGCAAGAGATATATATTCATAAGACGGCGAATCACCGATTTTTCCTAATGCAAGAACAGCTGATGAACGAACCTCAGGTGAAAGATCTTTGACTAATGTTTGTATTTTGGGCACCGCCTCGCCTGCAAACAGCTCACCGAGCATAACACATCCCCAGCGGCGGAGATGCGTATAAGAAGAATCCAGAAGATGGATTAAACGGGGTAGTGCAAACGCAATATTTTTATGTGAGAGTTCAATAAGACAATCAATGATAATATGTATTTTTGACCGATTAAAACTGTCTAAAATATGCAGTAAATAAATTATTGATGAAGGCTCCCCGATCCGTGATAATGCGACCGCGGCGCTGATAACCACGGTTTCATTTTCGTCTTTAAGAAGGGGAATCAAATCATTGACGAATTGCAGCGATCGGGTCCTGCCCATCACCGAGGCTGCCAGTGCCCGCTTCCATTTATTTTTGCTTCTTGTCTGGTCTTTATATTTTTGTATGCAAAGAGATGAACTAATAAAATGCATTATCTTTGACGCTTCGCTGCCTTTGAGAAAATCCAGTCTGTCAAGCAATAAATGCACCGCAACTTTTTCGTTTAAAAAATTCTTGTTGATGCATTCAGTAAGTTTATAATCATGAGCAGCGCTTAAGATAAAATCATTAATAAAAGGCTCAATGCGTTTTTTTCTTGAGTCGTATCTTTTTGCCGAAATATTTCGTGAAATACTTAATATAAAAATAATACCTAGAACGATAAATATGAGTGCAGTTATTGCATAACAAGAGAGTATGATAATATCAAACATAATGAAGGATAAAAATCATTTTTGCAGCACAACGTTAAGCCGTGCTTCCAACTCTGCTAAAGAAAAAGGTTTAGTTATATAGTCAGCAGCGCCTGCTTCAAAAGCAGCAAGTTTATCTTGAAGCATTTGTTTATAGGTAAGAAAAATAACAGGGATATGCGCTGTTTGCGTATCTTGTTTGATAGTTTGGCAGAATTGCAGTCCGCTTACTTGTGATAGATCTAATTCGGAGATGACCGCATCAGGTTTTTTTTCAGCAGCAAGTTGTAACGCAGATTTGCCGTCACTGGTTGAAATAACGTGATAACCGGAGATTGACAGTCGCTGAGAAACTAGTTTACGGCAGATATCATCCGGTTCAATAAGCAGTATTTTTGCAGGCATATATGTATATAATTATGAATGAAATTTACAGATTTGTCAAAAGAATAGCAATGTTTTTTTAAAAAAGACATTGTTTTTTTTATTACAATTACATATTATTAGATTAATGGCACGCTCTAATTTAAGTTTATATGTAAAGAAATTTGGGCTCTTCCTTATCTTTTTTAATACGCTTGCAACAACCGCTTTTCTCTATGCTCAAAAGATCGATCAAAATATTGAATATCTTACCGAAAAGCACCGGCAAAATCCTGCGTCAATCGAATTTATCCAAGAAATAGCCAATACCTATAAACAATTAAAACAATATGATGATGCTATTTCTTGGTACAAGAAAGGCATCGAACTTCAACCTACAAATACAGATATGATATATGATATGGGCATTCTTCTTTCTTGGACAGGCGCCTATGAAGAAGCCATCTCAAATTTTAAAAAAGTGTTACAAATTGTCCCGCAGCATTTTGATGCGAAATTAAGCCTGGCTCGGGTTTTAAGCTGGCAGGGAAACCGCGCCCGGGCACTTGCATTATGTGATGAAGTGTTGAAAGATGACCCGCAGTATATTGATGCGTATGACATAAAAGCCCGTATTCATACCTGGAATTCAGATTTTGTTCAAGCTGAAAAAATCTATGAGAAAATATTAGAGATTGATCCTTCAAATAATCAAGCAGAAACAGGATTAATCAATATTATGGCGGCACAGGGCGATTATGATAAAGCGATCAGGAGTTATGAAAAAGTTCTTGAAAAAGATCCGTATAATGCTTTGACTTTAAGAGAGCTGGGTAAAGTAATAAGCTGGCAGGGAGATTTTGGCAGAGCAATATCATTGCTGAAGAAATCGAGAGAGATAAATCCTGATGACGAAGAGACTATCCAATCGCTTACGCGGGTATACCGCTGGGCCGGGCAGTATACGCAGGGGATTATGGTACAGCAGGAGATTTTAAAAAATAATAAAGATAACATT